>JACADW010000330.1 GCA_013388445.1 Acidobacteriota bacterium
GGTGGATGGCGAGCCGGCAGGTGCACTCCCTGTGGCGGTAAGTCTCTCCCGCAAGCCCTTTCCGATCGTCGTTCCGAAGACCGCCGGTTCATTGCCTCCGGCGTGACAGTCGATTGCCGTTGGCCATTCGCCGCCTCTTCTTATATTCTTTAGCCGCCGTTCGCCGGGGAGGGGGATTGAATTACGAGAACGCCACGCTTCGGGATCTTGTTGCGGATCAGGCACGGCGGTGCGGGAAGAGGGTGTTCCTCGAATACGGAGGACACAGTTATTCCTACGTGGCGGTGGATGAAAAGACAGATCGGGTTGCGACGGCGCTCAGCCGTATGGGACTGAAACACGGGGACAGAATTGCGCTGCTCCTGTCGAACCGTCCCGAGTTCCTTTTCTTTTTCCTCGGCGCCCCCAAGATCGGCGTCATCCCCGTGCCGATCGATCCAACAGCCCTGCCGGATGAGATCGGATTTGCGATCGAACATTCCGGATCGACCGCCGTTGTGACAGAAAGGCTGTACCTTGAGTACCGCGAGCAGCTGCCGAACGTCGGCAAGTGGATCGTCGTGGATGATCCCGGCTTCGCGCAGGCGCCTTTTGAAGGACTCGAACGCGGGCGCATTCTGGGATTCTGGCCCGACCTTGAAGCGGACGATCCGGCGGTCATCTCCTATACGCGCGGTACCACCGGAGACCCCAAGCCGGTCGTGCTCACCCACCGCAACCTGATCAGCAATTGCGCACAGACGCTGCAGCCCTTCAGGATCGACGAGACAGACAGGTTTTTCTGCGCGCTCCCTCTCTCGTCCGTGGCGGCTGAGGTCTTGCTGGTGCTGCTGCCTTGGATTGCCGGCGGCAGCTGCATCCTGGGCGAAGCCTATGCGGCGCGCCTGCTCGTCGAACTCGAGGAGAGCCGGGCCACCGTTCTCGCCGGTACTCCGGCGCTTTATGAAATGATCGCAGGCTCGACCGGATTCGCCCACAGCAACATCTCGACGCTGCGCCTCGCGATATGCTACTCCGGACCTGTGGGACGCAAGATCCTGCGGCAGTTCGAAGAGCGCCACGACATATTGATCGTCGAGGGTTATGGCCTCGTGGAGGCCACATGCCTCACCTGTGCTAATCCCTATACCGGGGTGCGCAAACCCGGTTCGCTCGGGCTGCCCCTCCCCGGCCTGGAGTGCAGGATCGTAGATGCCGAAGGCCACTACCTCGGGCCGGGAAAGACAGGAGAAATCGTCGTCCGCGGGCCCAACGTGATGGCGGGCTACTATCGTAGCCCGCGGGAGACGGAAGCGGCTTTGCGCGGTGGATGGCTGCATACGGGTGACTTTGGCTATGCAGACCCGGATGGTTATTATTTCCTTCAGCGCGCGCGGAGGTGAGATCCACGAGGCGGCGCACCCGGATCTCGTGCAACGGACGGCCCGTCCGTCGAGAACGAACTTGAAATCCCTTGCCGGGCGAATGGACCCCGACCTTCCAGTGTACCGTCATCTCGCACCCCAAGGACGAATGCGGCTCCCGATGCCCGCGCATTCCTTTTCGATCGTGCGCCAGGTTCCGCTTGCCGTGCGCACGCAGCCGCTTCCATGAGGCCATGATGCTGAAGGTGACGATCGTGGGCCGGCCAAACGTTGGCAAGTCAACGCTGTTCAACCGGCTGTGCGGCGCCCGAATTTCCATCGTCGGCGATGAACCAGGCATCACGCGCGACCGGATTTCCGGGAGTGTCTCCTGGAATGGAAGGTGGATAGAGCTCGCCGACACTGGAGGCCTGCTGCCCGACGTCAGGGATGTGATCCCGGCCAAGGTGCGCGAGCAGGTCGTTCGCGCGATCGCATCTTCCGATCTGGTTCTGCTCGTCGTGGATGGCCGGGCCGGCGTAACGGCGCTGGATGAACAACTCCTTCCCGTGCTCCGCAGGACAGGGAAGCCGTTCTGGGTCACGGTCAACAAGATCGACACCGCGGAACTCGAGCCTCTCGCGTCATCCTTTTACGCCTTCGGGGCGGAACGTCTCTTCTCCCTCTCGGCGGAGCACGGCCGAGGCCTCGGGGACCTGCTCGACGCCATGGCCGAGCTGGGATCGCCTGAGACCGTCGGCCCTTCGGCGGAAACCTCCGGCGCGGAGGTGACCGTTGCCGTGGTCGGGCGCCCGAACGTAGGGAAGTCTTCACTGGTGAACCGGCTCCTTGGCGAGGAACGCGCCATCGTCACGGAAATCCCGGGGACCACCGTCGATTCGATCGACTCCCTGGTCACGCGCGAGGGAGTCCGGTACCGGTTCATCGATACAGCCGGCATCCGGCGCAAGGGCAGGACCGAGGCCCGGACAGAGAAGATCAGTGTGCTGATCGCGCGGCGAAGCATGAAGCGCGCGGCGGTCGCTCTGCTCCTGGTCGACGCGGTGGAGGGAGTCACCAAGGCGGACGCCGCGATCGGAGGTTATGCCGCAGAGTCCGGTTGCTCCGTCATCATCGTGCTCAACAAGTGGGACGTGGTTGCCAAAGACTCGCATACCGTGGAGCGTTTTACCGAAACGGTGCGGAGGAGGATGAAGTACCTCTCCTACGCGCCCGTCGTCACCATCTCCGCGCTTACCGGGCTTCGGGTCGCACGCCTTTTCGACCTGATAGACAGGGCCTTCCGGGAGCGGAGGATACGCGTGCCGACCGGTGAGCTGAACAACCTGTTCGTCGCCGGCATGGCGGCGGAGTGGCGGCGAGCGCACCCGTCGCAGAAACTGGACATCCGCTACATGACGCAGACCGGCATCGACCCGCCCACGTTTGTCGTCTTCGTCAAGGGCGGGAAGCCTCTGCACTTCTCGAGCGAAAGATTCCTCATCAATCAGCTGAGGGAGAAGTACGGTTTCTTCGCCAGCCCGATCCGAATCCTGCAGAGATTCAGGAGGGCAGGGGACTGACGGCAGCTGCCCGGCAAAGGAGGTCAACGTACAATGAAGACAGGAACCCACGACTCAGTCAGATTGCTGACGCTGTGCTGCGTGCTCGCCGCCACCGCGCGGCTTGCCGGGGCAGTCGAGTTGACGGCCGTCCTTGAGCATCTTCGCCCGGACCCTTTCGGGGGGATCGTGGCGGCCGACAGCGGCGGCCCCGCAGCTCAATTACCTCTTTACGGAGCCCGGCGCCCGTTTGCGTTGACGGCTGCCCGCAACGGCTACGCCTCGTTCCATCTTGTCGTGAAGATCCCGGAAACCGGCGCCTACCGGCTCAACTTCACTCTCGAGGACCGCACCGGCAAGCTTCAGGCGGATATCTTCCGCGAGTGGTTTCATTTCACGGAAGCCGACAAGAATTACTACCCGGATGCGCTCGTTCCCATCTCCATGCCCTACAGCTCGCGGATACCTGCTCCCGATAACTGCATCGAGAGACAGGTTGCGCAGGCCTTCTGGGTGGACATATGGATTCCCGCGGACGCAGCGCCTTCAGTCTACGCGGCCGCTGCGACCCTCGAGTGGGGAAAGAAGAAACATGTGCTCCCTGTCAGACTGACCGTCCTCCCGGCGGTCATTCCCGCAGAGGATGTGATCGCGGTGGATCACAATTCCTACGGCAGCTCCTGGCTCGGCGATTACTACCCCGGCACCAGGGTGCCGAGCGAGGCCTCCTTTCGGCTCACGCACCTCTATCACCGGCTTTTTTACGAGCACCGTGGCGTGTTCCACCAGCTCGGTTACGGGCACGGCGGAAAAGTCATTCCCGAATTCGCGCCGGAACTCGCCGGCTCGGGGAAGACGAAGCGCGTGGCGAACTGGGATCTCTACGATCGGCATTACGGTCCGCTGCTGGACGGCTCGGCGTTTGCGGGGTCGCGCCGCGGGCCGCGCCCGATCCCTTTCGTGTATCTGCCCGTCAACCCCGAATGGCCCGCCTCTTTCCTCTGGTGGGGCGAACCGGGCTACGAGGTCGAATTCACCAACGTGATGCGCGAGATGGAGAAGCACTTCCGGGAGAAGGGGTGGACACGGACCAGTTTTGAGGTCTTTTTCAATCACAAGAAGCGCTACAAGGCCTTTCCCTGGGACGGCGACGAGACGCGTTTCCCCGGGGACGACAAGTATTTCATTGAGTATGGCCGGTTGCTGAAGAAGGCGCTGCCGGCAGATTCGCCGGTGAAATTCCGCTTCCGAACGGATACCAGCTGGTCCATGGAAAGACAGTTCAAGTCCCTCGCCGGTGTCATCGATTTCTGGGTTTGCGGTGGTGGGATGTTCAGCTGGTACGAGTATGCGGCAAAGATGCTCAAGGATCGGGGAGGCATCGTGTGGATCTACGGAGGGGCGCCGGCGGTCACCGCTGTTTCCTCGTCGATCACCGAGTTTGCGCTGCGGGTCTGGCTGTTCGGGATTGATGGCTGGGTGCACTGGCTGACGACGGATCCGGGCAAGGACCCGTGGTTTCACTTCGGGGGAGGGGGCACGGCTCTTGCCTATCCGGGCACGCGTTTCGGGATCGAAGAGCCGATACCGAGCGTCCGCCTCAAGATCCAACGGAACTGCCTCCAGGATCTTGCCCTGCTAGACCGGATGCGGTCCAAGCGACCACTGGAGCAGCTCAAAGCGGAGGCGGCCCGGCGTTTCAACGGGACGACGCCGGCCGAGTGGTGGACGCCGCGGCCGCGTCTGGCAGATACGCCGCCGCATGATTGGACGAACGCCGACATCGACGACGCCACAAAGAAAGCGGCCGGCCCGAGGCCCAGAATCGACGCCGCGGCCTGGCAGAACGTGCGTGCCTACATACTTGAGCTCGAAAAGGAGGAGAAATGAACCTTCGCAATGCTGTCGCCGCACTTTGGTTCTCTGCGTGTTTATGGACCGCGGTTCTCGCTCAAGATCCTCCGCAGCGGACCAGGGAGAGTGTCGCGCGCGACCTCGAGGAAATAGCCCGCACGGCCAGCGTCATGGTCGACGGCGACGTCTGCCTGAGAATCATGACCCGCCGGGCGCTCGAGTCGATGTTCGTCGTAAGTCCGAGGGATCCCTGGGCCGCCGGCGACAACTTCGATGTGAACGAGGAGCCCTACATTCAGACGAAGAAGACCCTCATACGGCTCTCCAGGCTGGTTTCCTATCCCTGCGACGTCAATCTCTGGATGCCGTTCCGGGAGAAGCCGGACATGATCCAGATCCTGATCCGGAACGTCAACGAGTGGAGCCAGTTCTGGACCTGGGGGGTCCTTGTGCAGAACATGCCCCCGGAGATGAAGCGGGTGCTCGACACGGGGGAAAGAGTCACGGTGATGCAGCGGCTGGGGATGATCTCGGTCCTTGCGCCTGTTTACGACAGTCCGGGCGAGAGGGTTGCACTGGTGGAGGTGGTCAGCCTGGATCCCGGGGCCACTCCGCCGCCTGTCCACGCCGGGCTGAGGGTGCGCGGGGATGACCGCGGCCGATTGCGTTGATCGGCTGGCTCAGTGTCTGCTCCGAAAATAGGGTACTCAGTGCCCGCATGGCTGGAAGCCCCGGTCCGGCACCCAGTCTGAGAGCCGCCACTGGCCCACGAGGAAACGGGGCTTGCGAATCGTGCGACGGCCGGCTCGTACGTCGAGAACGAACGTGGCCGCCGGACCGGCGCATCCCGCTGTGTGGGATGGCTGGAAAGCGCCACCGGCCTACGATTCGCGGCAA
>JACADW010000374.1 GCA_013388445.1 Acidobacteriota bacterium
CGCATACACGGCCAGCCATTTGAAGTTGAACGGCATCAACGTGAGATGAACTTGCTGATTGATCGATTCGACCTGAACGTCGGTGAGCGTCGCGAGAAAAGCCGCCGGCACGATCAGTTTGATCTCGGCCCGATCGGCTGTCACGGCGACTTCGGCCAATTCCGTCTGCGGCGGGAGCGCCGAGCGAATACCGGCCGCGCGTTCGGCCGCCGTCGGCCCGGCCAGCATCGCCGCGAGGAGCGAACGGACTTGATCGCCGATCGGGCCGCCGAAATTCAAACCGGCGCGATCGACGCAGGCGACATGGTCATCGGCCACAAAACAGACCGGGCGATCGGATGCAGCAAAAGTCGGCGCGACGGCCGGCGCGGCGGTCAGCGCGGCGCTCAACAGCACGCCGCCCAGCAGCACGCCGAGGAGGGGTCGAAGTAATCGAGGCATAATCGCTCCTTGTTGGTTAAGGCCGAATTATAGTACAGCCGTCGGGTGATTGATTTTGCCCCCCGCCGATGTTATACTGAGGGCGCGAAGGGGAAAGTGAGGGCCGTATGACACCACTGCACACTGCCGACGATGTGCGCCTGCCGGCCGTGGCGGGCGCGTTTTACCCCGACGACCCGGTGATGCTGGCCCGCCTTATTGACGACTATCTGGCCGCCGCACCGCGGCTCGACGCCGAGCCGTCGATCTTGATTGCGCCGCATGCGGGCTATGTGTATAGCGGCCCGGTGGCCGCGTACAGCTTCAAGCAGGCGATCGATCACGACTACGCCCGCGTGGTCATCCTGGGCTTCAATCATAACCGCTCGTACAGCTTCGACGGCGCGGCGGTCTGGGCCGCAGGCGCGTGGCGCACGCCGCTGGGTGATGCGCCGGTTGATCGGGATTTTGCGCAAGCCCTGATCGATGAAGCCGACGTGTTTTTTGCCGATCGCTCACTGCATCTGGATGAACACAGCCTGGAGGTGGAAGTGCCGTTCATCCAGCGCGTGCTGCCCGGCGTGCCGATCGTGCCGGTGTCGGTGGGGCGGCCCAGCCTGGACAACGCCCGCGCGATTGCCGAAGCCGTGGCGCGCGTGCTGCAGGCCCACCCCAAGACGCTGGTCGTCGTCTCCACCGATCTGTCACACTATCCCAGTTACGCCGACGCGCGGCGGGTCGATCGTTCGTCGCTGCACGCGCTGATGTCGCTGGATGTGCTGGCGCTGGAAGCTTGGGAAGAAGAAGCGATGACGGGCCGCACGCCCAATCTGCACACCACGATGTGCGGCAAAGGGCCGGTCTTCGTCGCCATGCTGCTGGCGCGCGCGATCGGCGCCGAAGATGTGCGCCTACTTCATTACGCAAACTCCGGCGATGTCCCGCATGGCGATCAGCGGCGGGTAGTGGGTTACGCCGCGCTGGAGTTTGTCAAGGGTCGGCCGCCGGCGTTGACCGACGCTGACAAGACGACGTTGTTGAAACTGGCACGTCAGACGTTGGATAGTTTTTTGCGCACCGGGCAGCTGCCAGAATTCGCGCCGACGTCGGCCGCGCAGCAGCTGCCGCGCGCCACGTTTGTCACGCTGCGCCGCCGCGACTCGGGCGCGCTGCGCGGCTGCCGCGGCGAAGTCTTTGCGCGTTATCCACTGTGGGAAAGTGTCCAGCGCGTGAGCGTGCTCAGCGCTACCGACGATCCGCGTTTCCGTCCCATGTCGTTCGCCGAACTGGCCGATGTCCACATCGAGATCAGTGTGCTGACGCCGCTGCGGCTGACCCACTCGCCCGACGAGGTGCAGGTTGGCCGACACGGGGTGATGGTGCGCCAGGGCGGGCGCAGCGGCCTGTTCCTGCCGCAGGTGCCGACCGAGCAGGGCTGGGATCGCGACGAGTATCTGTCTACACTGTGCTGGATGAAGGCCGGGCTGCCCGCCGATGCCTGGCGACGGCCTGATACCCAGCTGTACGTTTTTGAAGCCGAAGTGTTTGAAGAGTGAAAGGGGCTGGCTGATGAGTAAGTTGCGCGTTATCGACGGATCACCAGCCAGCGCTCGCTAACCCCACCATCCACTGCCCGGAGCGTTTATGCCTACCTACCCGTTGGAACCGTTTCGCATCAAGTCTGTGGAACCGATCAAGTTGACGACGCGCGAAGAGCGCGCCGCAATTTTGAAAGCCGCCGGCTACAATCTGTTCAAAGTCCGCGCCGAGGATGTGTTCATCGACCTGCTGACCGACTCGGGCACGGGCGCGATGAGCGACACGCAGTGGTCGGCGCTGATGCACGGCGACGAATCGTACGCCGGCGCGCGCAGTTTCTTCGCCCTGGAGCAGGCCGTGCGCGAGGTGACCGGCCTGCCCTATTTTGTGCCCACCCATCAGGGCCGCGCCGCCGAAAACGTGCTGTTCAGCATCTTGGTCAAGCCGGGGATGGAAGTGCCCAGCAACCAGCACTTTGACACGACGCACGCCAATATCCGCGCGCGCGGCGGCAGGCCCGTCGATCTCGTCATCGACGAAGCGGCTGATCCGGCGGCGATCCATCCGTTCAAGGGCAACATGGATCTGAACAAACTCGATCGGTTCATTCAAACCGTCGGGGTAGACAAGATCCCGATCGGGCTGCTGACGATCACCAACAACTCTGCTGGCGGGCAGCCCGTGTCGATGGAGAACATCCGCGCCACGGCCAATCTCTTTCATCGCTACGGCATCCCGTTTTTTCTGGACGCCGCGCGCTTTGCGGAGAACGCCTACTTCATCCAGCAGCGCGAGCCGGGCTATGCCGATCGATCGATTGCCGAGATCGTGCGCGAGGAATTCTCTTACGCCGACGGCTTTTTGATGAGCGCCAAGAAAGACGCCATCGTCAACATCGGCGGGCTGCTGGGCGTGCGTAATCCCGAACTCTTTGAACTGATTAAGAA
>JACADW010000354.1 GCA_013388445.1 Acidobacteriota bacterium
GCCCAGTCCCGGTCCTTCAGCTGCCCGGTGATGTTGAAGTCCCGCCCGCAATACTCGCACCGGCTGACCGTTCGGATCTCATCCAGATGGATCCAGTTTTCCAGTTCGCAGTTGGGACAGTAGAGACGAAGCCCCACGCGAAAGACGCCACGTTGCAGGAGATAACTGAATGCCCCTTGGGGCGTCACCGTGCGCCCGTCGATGTACAGGGATTGATACTCCGAGAACCGTGGTTTTCCGGATACGGGGTCCAGACGCCCGATGGTGGTGATGGCGCCGCCGCGCGTGAAGGACTGGTCCGGCGAGTACTTCCGGATCAGCTCCCGAACGCCGGCGATCTTGAATACGCGGCAACCCTGCAAGCCCCCCATCTGCTCGATGAGGCGCAATCCAACCAGGCCGGCTGGGCTTGGCTTGGCAGAAATCCCGCAGGCCCCAAAAATCCTCTTCACCAACGAGCGCACGTCCAGGGCGCGGATCGTGAGGTTGCTCTGGGTGACGCCGGTGATAATCCCGATACCTTCGCGCTCGGAGCGAACCTTGTCGTGTTCGAAGTGCGCTTCCCGGCCATAGTACTCGTTGAGACGCGGAAAGAACGGTGGTTTCAGAACCACGTTCTCGGTGGTAACCAGGGGATGGACCGAGACCACGAGGTGTTGGGTGTGAAGCCGCACGTCGTCATCGAACGGTTTGGCGGGAAGTTCGAAGGTCGCCGTTACGCCGCCGTTTTCTGACACCGTGCCCAGCACCGATTGTTCCTCGAATCCCATCACCGGCGGCTTAATGTTGAGGCCGTTCCAACTATGGAGGGAGACGGCGCTCCGAATTAGGTTGGAGCCGAACGGGGTCAGATCGATCTCCACATCGTAGGACTTGTTATATATGGCGATATCATCGAGAAACCGCTGGGGGGCTTTCGGCCGGGCACGTAGGGCACTGAGATAGCGATCGATCATCGCGTGAAGCCGCTCGTGAAAGGCGGGGTCGTAGTACAGGACGCCGATTCCGCTTGCACGAAGGTTCCAATAGTTGACAAGATCCGCGAAATCCCGGCAGTCGCCGTAATAGAGGCCGGGGCTGTCTCGTCCCCAAGAGAAGAGATCCGGACGCAGTTCGAGCGCCGCAAGCCGCGATGGTGTCACCTCCTGAGGTTCTACGGTCGGAAGAGCGGCAGCCACATTGATCTCGATTTCCTGTGCCGCCAGGTGCTCCCGGAAGAACCCCTCGTAGTCTACGCCGATCTCGTCTTTGGCGGGATACGCGCCGAACGTCGCCAGGAACACATCGGCCAGGGGGTCCGCCGGGTCCCATCGGAACAGGAGGCCGTGTTTTATCGGCTTTTCGCGGTCTCGCACGTAGGCGTCGTGGAATTGCCGTATCGGATGGGAGACATCCAGAAACGTGGCCATGGGACCTGCGGATCCCTGAATGAACAACTCTTTGTGGAAACTCGGCCATAAGAGATGCTTGAATTCCAGCAGGAGTGCGTCGCCCTCAGGCGACGGACCAATGCAGTATAGGCAGTCTACGCGAAACGTCTTTACCAACATCCGGGCAAGCTCAGGATCGCCCAGAGGGATGATCGGATTGAACCGTCCGCCCCACAGCGTGTGCGTCAATCGCAGCGCTTTGCGGTATTCCTCCAGATTGTTTTCCTGGATGCACCAGCCGATCTTGATCGGGCGGTATCGGATTCGCAGATTGATTGGGCCCATGGGTCCTTTCAATCGTAGTAACCCAATTATGTAAAATCCAGCTCCAGGATCGGCCTGGCGTGAGATCCATCAGTTCTGCGCATTGACTTCGTTAAATTTGCGCTGCCTTGACAACATCCTTGATTCAGAGGAGGCTCTCAAAGAATGGCTCAACCGGAAGCCGTGAGACATTCACCGCAGTGGCAGATCGCCCGTCAAAAGCCGACGGAGGCTCTTATTCCCGGATTGATCCCCTCAAACGCGTCGGGACCTGCAATTCGTGCCAGCGAGAACCCGCCATGCTGGGTTTCCGCTGTCATCCGTCGGCTTGGCGTTCTGGACGGCATCGCGCGAGCGCGCGTGCTGATAGACCTCGACGCGCCTCGCGGTTAGCTGCAGACCTCAAGTGAAGCTATCAGGTGACCTGTCAGCAAATCTCCGGCAACCTGGCCGCAGAAGTTCCGGGATCGAGTTAGTGGTAGCGCGATCGGTCGCTGGGGCCGCTCCGGGACGACTACAGACTATCTCGAAGATATGTATATCCCGGGGGCAGGTCGAATTGCTTCCAGATGCGGTCGACATCGTCACCGTACTGCTCGATGTGTGACGAATCGATGTTCCCGAGTGGCGACGCCAGCCGGAGATGACGAACGCTCATCGGGTTAATCCCCATCAGCCGGCAGCAAGCGGCGTCTGCGGCGACGGGATCGTCGGCGAAGACAAGGCAGCCGAGTCGCTTCATCGGACCGTGGAGCGGGCCGTTGCCTTCCATGGCCTCGATTCCGTCGGCGATTACGAAGTGAATGGGGATCGTGGCGGCGAGCTCGACGATGGAGTTGTCGATGCCCTCCCAATGCAGAACATTCTTGGGCCAGCCGTA
>JACADW010000085.1 GCA_013388445.1 Acidobacteriota bacterium
GACGTTCGGACGCGGGCAGTGCCAGAAGATCCCGGGCGGCGCTACGCGCGCACGCGGCCGCTTCGGAAACGAGGCGCCGGCGTGCCAGCGTGAGGGACTGCAGCATTGTGCGCGCATCGACAAAAGGATTGCCGTCCTTGTCTCCGCCCACCCATGTGCGAACCAGCACGGGTGCGATCCGGCGATTCGCCTCGAGCAGGCTCTCGAGGCTCTCCTGCCTCAACAGGATCGAGTAGACATGCTCGGCTTCATCCTGCACGTCGGGTTTTCGTCCTCGTGCGGTGGGGGTGCGCCATGCGAGCTCCAGGAGGTGCACCAGTTCCTCCTCCCTTGGCCCGCGCGGGCGCTCGGGCAGGCGCTCGTTGCCTGCGTCGCGCGAAACCCCGCCCTCTTCCAACCAGTCGAGGAGCGTCTGCCGGATGCGATGAAACAGCGCGATGCTGTGAGGGCTGCGGGCCTCCGTGGGGTGTGCGGTCAGCACGAATATGATCCCATCGGCGCCGGGAGCAATACCCCATGCGGGAGGGCGCCGGCGCAAGCGGTAGCTCCGGTAGGCGGCCTCGCAGGCGTTCATCAGCTCGAGCATGAGCGCGAAGGCCCGCGCAATCTCGTAGCGCTGCCTGGGCCGCAGGGCTCGAAGTTCGGCGAGAACCGACTCCAGCGTCTCAACACCGGTCTGTGCCGCAGATCCACGCAGCCCAGCCATTTTTTCGCGGATCGCCTCGATGCGAAGAAACTGCTCCCGGCCAGCCGCGCGTCGGATCACGCGGCCGAGCCACGCGACGGAGACTCTCACGAGCGCCCGCAACTCAGGCGCCAGCTGGTCAGTGTCTGACATGACAGGACAACAGGCGGCTCTCTCGGTGGCGGTCAGGCAACCCGCAGCATTTTCAGTAGGCCTTACCGAAGATCGCTCTTTCCCGTGCGGGCCGTCCGCAGCGGATGCAGGAGCCTTCCGTCTCCGGCTGTTCAAGCGGGATACAGCGTACCGTGGCCTTCGTCTCTTCCTTGATCTGCCCCTCGCACTCCCCGCCTCCGCACCAGTGAGAGAATGCGAAGCCGGTTTCGACTGCGGCCTTGAATTCCTCGTAGTCTGCAGGCTGGTGAGTGTTCGCTTCCCTGAACGCCAGCGCGCGTTCGTAAAGAGAGGATTGAACCTCCGCGAGCGACTTCGTGACGGCTTCCAAGAGGCCGGCCTGCGGGACGACGGACTTGCCTTCCTTGCCCGGCCTGTCTCGTCTTGCCAGCACCACGCTCGCTTTGGCGACATCCCTGGGGCCCAGTTCGATCCGCAGCGGTACGCCGCGCATCTCCCAGTCATTGAACTTGAATCCGGGCGTTGTCCCCTCACGCTCGTCCAGTTTCACGCGGATGTCAGCCGCGGCAAGCTGGGCGCGGAGTCTCCTGCCGGCCTCCACGACCTGGGCTTGTTCGCTGTCGTTCTTGTAGATGGGCACGATCACGGCCTGAATCGGCGCAAGCCGCGGCGGCAGTATCATTCCCTGGTCATCGCCGTGAACCATGACGATCGCGCCGACCATCCGCGTCGACAGCCCCCACGAGGTCGTCCAGCAGTACTGAAGCCTTCCCTCCTTGTCCAGATACCGTATGTCGAACGCTTTCGCAAAGTTCTGACCGAGATTGTGAGAAGTGGCAGACTGCAGCGCCTTCCCGTCTCCCATCATCGCTTCAATCGAGTACGTTTGATCAGCGCCGGCGAAGCGCTCGGATTCCGACTTGCGTCCCGGGATTACCGGTATGGCGGCATCCTTGACGGCAAAGTCGGCGTAGATATCCAGCATCTGCAGCGTCTCGGATTGAGCCTCTTCGTAAGTCGCATGCGCGGTATGCCCCTCCTGCCAGAAGAACTCGAGCGTGCGCAGGAACAACTTTGTTCTCAGTTCCCAGCGGACAACGCTGTTCCACTGGTTTATGAGGACGGGTAGATCCCGGTAGGACTGAATCCACCTGGCATATGCATGCCCGATGATCGTTTCAGAGGTGGGCCGGATCACCAGAGGTTCCTCCAGCTCCTTGCCGCCTCCAACGGTCACCACGGCCAATTCCGGGGAAAAACCCTCGACATGCGATTTTTCTCTTTCAATGAAGCTCTTGGGAATAAGCAGAGGAAAGGCGGCATTCACGTGGCCGGTAGCCTTGAACCGGCGGTCCAGAGCCTGCTGGATGTTCTCCCAGAGCGTCCACCCGTACGGACGCACGATCATGCAGCCTCGAACGGGCGCGTAGTCCGCCATCTCGGCACGCACCACCACCTGGTTGTACCATTCTGAAAAATCCTGCGATCGGGAGGGTAATTTGAGTTCGGACGTAGCGCTTCCCCTTCGTCAAGAATGCGCCCTGAAATCGACCTGTTTCCAAGGGCGCGGAACAGGGTCAAGATCCAAGACAGCTGCTAAAACTATGGGAATGCCCGCATCTTGTCAATGCCGGCCGGCGGGACGGGCGAACCGACCATTCTGAGGGACGGGTCGACGCGCAAACGCAAAATGGCCGTTGTCTCACTGATGGGCGTGGAGGTGTCTGCTGATGACTACCCTGGCGCGCTCCTGGATCTTCTCCCAGCGTGCGGATGGAAACTTCTGGAGTATGACCATCTTCCGCTCAAGCACGACCTCGGCGACCCCAGGTATCTCGAACAGCCCGCGCACGAAGCCGTCGTCGGTGACGGGGATATCCTGCGGACCCTGATACCTGCGCCTCGATCCGACGATCTGGGTCCCCAGAGTGAACACGCACATATCGGATTCCTTCTCGACTACCTCCGAGAGGATCCCCCCGCCCTCGGCTAAATCGCCCGGAGGAGGAGCGTTCGGGCTCCTGAAGGATGTGAAGTAGAACCAGACGAAGCCGCCCAGGGCCACCATGAAGACCAGGAAGAACGCGAGGTTGGCTCCCTCGTATCCTTTGAGGCTTCCTCTTCGTTTCCCGGACATTTCAGCCATTTCCCTCCGCATTCCCCGCCGACATCCCCCGGTCTATCGTGGCGAGGCGCGCCGTCATGTGCCACCCCGCAGCACTCATTCTAACAGGGTTTGATCCTTTCTTTGTAGCCGTGCCGGAGTGTTGAAAGGGTCGCCACTGGCCTTCTTGGCAGATGGGATGCCTGAGACGTGGCACACCAAGTGACGCACAAAACAGATGCACCTGTGAAATGGGCCGTGGCACCCGGCGCCGATAATGGCAGGCTAAAGACTGTAATGGAGCAGGTGGTTCCTTGATCGGATCCACCCGTAGCGGGCCTCAACTGATGGCTACGGTTGAGGCCTCCTTTGTCCCCGCCTCCGGGTAAGAGAATAGATCAACCGAGGGAAAAGTTGCCCACTCAAGAGCCGGGAGGTGCATTCTCCTCAACGACAGGTCTGACCAATTAAGCCCAGATTGCCAGGCGGGCGCCGACTCTCAACGCAGCAGGTTTTGGGCCGACCGCGCCTTTCAACCGTCCCGCACGGCGGAAAGCACTGGTGCGGCATCAGCGTTGATCCTTCGCTGATCAGACGTCCGTGGCGCGGTTCTCAGGGCCCTTACGGGACGTGACCGAGGCAGACAGGCCTGATTCACTCACGTTGGCTGCGCCCGGGGGCCGGCGCCTTAAGCTCCAGTGCCCGCTGGGCAACCCGTTTTCGAACCAGCCTGAAATCGGGTACCATTATCTCGGCCTGGACGCCGGCTCGCGGCTCATACCATCGGCGTTGGTCCCGGCCGCGTCGGCAGGACGACGGCAAGCCCGCAGACTCTGGCGTGCTCAGCCGGGCGCCGGGCAGACAGGAAGGAGTGATCAGAGGATGGTTGAGGTCAAAGCATATCTGGGCGTCGCGCGCGCACCTTTCCTGCTACTCTCCGTGACGCTTGTCGCCGCAGGTGCGGCGGCGGGATATTATGCTGGAGATTTCAGCTGGCTGCGGACTCTCATCGCACTGCTTGGACTCGTAGCGCTGCACGCTTCGGTCGACGCATTCAACGAGGTCAGCGACATGAGGACCGGCATTGACCTGCAGACCCGGCGAACTCCGTTCTCGGGCGGGAGCGGAACCCTTCCGGCCGGGCTGATCTCATCGCGGGCCGCACTGATGTTCGCATTCGCCACCGCCTCGATAGGGCTCGCTGCGGGGATCTATTTCCTCATCGAGGTCGGGATCGTATTCCTGCCGATATTCATTCTGGGTGCCGCCTGCGTTCTGCTGTACGCGGACGTACTCTCCCGCTCGGGAGTCGGCGAGATCGCGGCAGGCCTCGGGCTCGGTCTCCTCCCGGTGGTGGGAGCCGCGGTGGTGCAGGGAGGACGCTACCCCGCCGCGGCCGTCGCAGCCGGGGTCCCGGCCTTCCTGATGACGTTCAACCTGCTGTTGCTCAACGAGTTCCCCGATGAAACGGCGGATCACGCGGGAGGGCGCAAGAACATCGTCCTCATGCTCGGAAGACGGGGGGCGGCTTACGTTTATTCAGCTGCGGCGATCCTTACACCTCTGTCGATAGCTGCTGCTGTAGCGGCCGGCCTGCTTCCCGCTGTCTGCCTGATCGCCATGGTCCCGTCCCTCTTTCTTGTATTGCCGCTTCGCTGGGCCTTTGGCGCCGCGCAGGATCCGGTTCCCGTCGCCGCGCTGGGGACAAACGTGGCCTGGAACCTCCTCACCAATGTTTTCATGGCCGCCGCCCTCGCGATCGCGTGACGGCCACTCAGGAGACATCCTCTGATGTTGAACCGGAGAGAGTTTCTCGGCACGTCGTTGCCGTCGCTCCTGGCAAGCGCCTCCGGCGCCGCTGGCTTATCGCCGGCAGAGCTCGCAGTTCACGCCGGCCCGAGGATGAAGCTCGGCTGCCAGAGCGGTCCTGTGGACAATCGGCGCCTGCAGTTTTTCAGGCGACATGGCGTGGAGAGCATTTGCGGCAGTCCTCCCCGGCCGAGAAATGGTCGCATTTGGGGAACGGATGAGCTGGAGGCGTTCAAGGAGGATGTTGAGAGCCATGGTATCGCCCTCGAAATGGTGGCGCCGCCATTCCTGGAATCGACTCATGTGAATAGGACCGACCGGCCTGCGATCGTGCTCGGCAGGAGTCCCGAGCGGGACCGCGACATCGAAGATATCCAGACGCTCATCCGCAACTGTGCCCGCGCCGGCATTCCGGCAATCAAGTACAACCTGAGCCTGCTCGGCGTTTTGCGCACTGATTCGACGCCTGGGAGAGGGGGCACAAGGCTGAGCACTTGGAACCTGGCCGAAGCCGCGGCGCAAGCGTGGAAAATGACGCGGGCAGGCCGGGTCACCGCCGAGATCTTCTGGGAGAGGATCGCTTATTTCCTGGAGCGGGTTATTCCGGTCGCCGACGAATATAGAATCCGCATGGCTTGCCACCCGCATGATCCCGGCGTCCCGCCCGGTTTCTCGGGAGTGGACCGTGTGCTCGGCACCGTCGAGGGGTTGAAGAAGTTCGTCTCCATCAACGAGAGCCCTTATCACGGCCTGAACTTCTGCCAGGGAACCGTGAGCGAGATGTTGGAGAATCCGGCTGCAGAGATCTATGACGTCATCCGCTACTTCGGGTCCCGGAAGAAGATATTCAACGTTCACTTCCGCAACATCCGCGGCAGGAGGGACAGCTTCCAGGAGACCTATCCCGACGAAGGCGACATCGACATGGTCAGAGCCCTGCGGGCGTATCGAGATGTCGGGTATGCGCACATGCTCATGCCTGACCATGTGCCGCGTCATTCCGACGACCCGGAAGGCCTGCAGGCTTTCGCATTTTGCTACGGCTACATCCGCGCGCTGATGCAGGCTTCCGAGAGCGCCGGGTAAGGCTCGCGATCATCGCGCCGGGTGTATCCGGACGGTCAGGCTGCCGTCCATACAGCCGCTGGGCTCCTTCCAAAGTCCATGGACCGGACCGTGGGGATCGCTGAGTGACCCGTCCCGGTCGTGCGAAGATGCGCCTATCCGCGGCCCCGGAAAGCACGCGCGCGGAGCCGTCGGCCTTTTCTGAGCCGCGCTTTGGGCCGAACGGGGTTGCCGATCGCGTGGAACTGGTGTAATGGATTGGCAGCGAGTTGCTGCGGGTTGAAAGAAAGACCGCGAATCTGATACGAGGTCGCAATGTGCTGCGAGATGGAACGGCGAACTTTTCTGGGAATGACGACGGGAATGGTTGCAGGAATCGGGACGACACTCATCCCGGCCCATCAGAGGCCGCCGGCCGGGTGGGAACCCGGCTTGTGGGATCCGCAGCGGCCGTTCGCCGTGCGGAGCATACCGCTGCGCATCCTGCCTGTCCTCATGTACCGGGTGCCGGAGAGACGGGAGTCGGCATCATGGAAATCGTGGGGCGGCGTCCAGACGCACGAAGCGGCGTCCGCCGAGGCGGAGCGTATCAGTCTGGAACTCAAGACGCTCGCTTCCGGGGCGGAATTCCCATTGAGCATCCTCCCGGTCGCGAGACTCACGAGCGCGGAAGAGGCGGAGCGGTTGCGGGGCCCGTACGACGCGGTCGTCCTGTTCCCTGCCACCGGTTCCGGCGATACGCTGCGCGCCTGCCTCGCACTGTCGGAAAACATGGTGATCTTCGTCCGTCACAGGTCAGGACCGGCGTACTACTGGTACGAGGCGCTCAGCACTCGGTACCTCCAACCCCGCCGCCTGGGCTCCGCGAAAGGCGTGCCGGCCCAGTCTGCGGGAGTCTCCGTTGACGATGTCGTCGTGGACGACATGTCGGAGCTGGCCGGGCGGCTGCGGGCGCTCTACGCGGTCCGGAACTTCCTCGGGTCGCGCGTTATAGCGCTCGGCGGGACGTGGGGCAAGTACGCCGCCGAGGCTCCGGAAAAAGCGAAGCAGAAGTTCAACCTCGAAATAATCGACGTCAGTTACGACGACCTGGGCAAGCGCACCCGGAGCGTCTGGAACGACGCCGGACTCGTATCCCAGGCCGAGCAATGGACGTCCCGGTACACGGCTCTCCCGGGCACGAGGCTCGAAACCGATCGCAAGTTCGTGGTCAATGCATTCCTGCTCTATGGGGTTTTCAAGGAGCTGCTGAAGGAGCACGGCGCATCCATTTTCACGATCAACCGGTGCATGGGCACGATTCTGCCCATGGCGCAGACGACTGCCTGCCTGACCTTGAGCCTGCTCAACGACGAGGGCCTCGTCGCGTTTTGTGAATCGGACTTTGTCATCATTCCGGCCGGCATCCTGCTTCACTATGTCGCGGGCAAGCCCGTGTTCCTGCACAATTCGACATTCCCGCACAAGGCCGTCGTCACGTGCGCACACTGCACTTCGCCCCGCCGCATGGACGGCGCGCACTATGAGCCTGCCCGCGTTCTGACCCATTATGAATCCGAGTACGGGGCCGCGCCCAAAGTCGAGATGCCCATCGGACAGGAAGTCACGTTCATCAATCCCGAATACGCGACCGGACGCTGGGTGGGAATGAGGGGAACGGTCGAAGGCAATCCCTTCTACGATATCTGCCGCTCGCAGCAGGACGTCCGCATACAGGGAGACTGGAAGAGACTGCTCGATGAGGTCCGGGACTCCCACTGGGTTATGGCCTACGGCAACTGGCTCCTGGAGGCCGCCTACGCCGCGGGCAGGATCGGGATCGAGTGGGACGCGATCTCCGATTAATTGCAGATTACAGATTGCAGACTGGGCAGCTTCCGGTAGATCTTAATCTGCAATCTGCGATTCCGGATCTTCTGACATAGCGCGCTGGCACGAGCGATTCTATCAGTCTCGCGCTGGAGGGGGCGGGGACCCGAACTGTCCGCTTTTTCTGGCGCTGGTTTTCCCCTTGCCCATCCCGACCAGTATTCATGCGCCTGGGAGAGAAGGGAAGCTCCCGCCGTGTGCGCCAGGAAAGGACAAAGCTGACAGAAGCAGATGCTCCTATGTCGGCAGATCTGGATTCAGAGCAGCCGTTCCAGGCGGCGGACTGTCTCGATCATCGACCGCACGGTGTGGTAGCAGATTTTCCAGGCGTGCCCCAGCGCGTCGTCGATCGGTCTGCCTTCTCTGTCGAGTCTCTCGAACCACTCCCCTCCGGCCTTCCAGTTGATCATCTTGGTGAAGACGAAATCATGAACGTTGCGAAACGCGTCCCAGTATTTCTCCTCCCCGAACATCGCGTACGCGTCTAGCATTCCGATCAAAACCTCGGCTTGCTGCCAGAACTGCTTTTCGTATTGCGTGGCGGGCGCATCGGCAGGAGTATCGGCGTAGACGCCTCCGTATTCCTGGTCGATGCCGATCCGGATACAGTGGTCCATGATCTTACGGACCAGCTCCGCATATTCCCGGCGCGGGATGCCCAGGATGTCGGCCGCATGCAGCAGCAGCCAGGCAAACTCCACATTGTGCCCGGGCGACGTCATGTTAATGGGCCTGGCGATCCCATCCGCCGGCTTGGCGTCGCGGCCCCAGGACACCGCGAAAAGGATGGCGGGGAGCGGCTGGAAGTCCATCGTGAACTGGATGTAGCCGGTCCCGTCGGGGCGCAGCATGCGCGTGAGGATAAGGTCGATGATTTCCAGCAATCGCCGGCGGTGCGTGGGATGCCGGCTCATCTCGTAAAAGGTGGTCAGCGCCTCCAACATGTGCATGTGCACGTCCAGGCTCTTCCGGTCGCCGCCGTAAAGGCCGGGGCGCGCCGGCTGCCAGTCCGGATACATCAGCTCGAGGAAACCGCCGTGGCGCGTGTCGGCCATGTGCTTGCAGACCGCGGTGTAGGTCTTCTCAGCGTATTCACGGCCGCGCGGGTCGCCGGTCGCAAGGAAGTACTCGCTGAAGGCGTAGATGCCGAAGCAGTGGCCGTAGCCGACCTTGTCCTTGTAGGTCGGGTTCCCTTGCCGGTCGGCGATCCAGTACCAGCCCTCGTTCTCAGGATCCCAGTAACGGTTGATGATGAAATCCGCTGCATCCCTGGCCAGCTCCGCACACCTGCCCTTGCCGTAGCCGGCCCGGTGAGAGGCCGACATGGCGAAAAGCATCCGGATCTGCATCAGGAACGGCTTTGTCGTCTCGCCGGTCGCTTTGCCGTTGCGGTCGAAATAGCTCAAGAAGCCGCCGTATTCGGGATCCGGCGACTTTTCCATCCAGAACGGCAAGAGCGAATCCACAAGGTATGACCGAGTCCGCTCGAGCACGTCCTGAATCTGGTTCCTGGTCGGCATGACCCCCTCCTTATTGACGATGGACGGTTACCGGTCGATGGATCCGTGGAATTGCGGGATTCAGTCGGCGCGTCACGTGCCGCGCCCCCTTCCCCGCCGCCTCAATCTGCAATGGAGCCCCAACCATTTCTTGTTCTTTCCGCGCAGGGTTGATCCTACACTAGGATCCGGAGAAAAGGAGATCAGGAAATGTCAACGACTGGTTCCATGAGCAAACTCATGGAGTTCATGCCGATGACCGAGGCGAGACTCCGGGACATTCTCGAAAGCATCACGCGAACCCGCGTCCTCGTGCTCGGGGACTACTGCCTGGACATTTACTGGTTTGTGGATTCCTCCAGGAGCGAAAGGTCCCTGGAAACGGGATTGATGACCAACCCTGTCCGGGAGCAGCGCTACTCGTTGGGCGGCGCCGGCAACGTCGTGAACAACGTGGCCGACGCCGGATGCCGCAATGTCCGCGCTTTGGGCGTGATCGGCGACGACCCCTGGGGAGACGCGATGATCCGCCTGCTCCGGGCGCTGGGCGTCGAGACCGAAGACATGCTCATCCAGCGCCAGGGCTGGGCCACGCTCGCCTACAACAAGCCCCACATCGAAAAGCGGGAGAGCAACCGTTTTGACTTCGGCAATTTCAACGAGCTCTCGCCGGACACGGCCCGGGAACTGCTGGCGCGGTGCCGGGCCCATATCCCGGAAGCGGACGTGGTGATCGTGAACCAGCAGGTCCGGCAGGGAATTCATACCCCGCAATTCCGCGAGGGTCTCGCTGCGGTCATGAGGGAGTTCCCGGACCGCATCTTCATCGTCGACAGCCGGCACTTCAGCGAATCTTATTGCGGCGCTTACATGAAGATCAATGACCACGAGGCGGCGCGGCTATGCGGGACGGTCCGCTCCCCGGAGGAACTGGTTCTGCGCGAGGAAGCCCTCGCGGCCGCCGGAGAGCTCTTCGCGAGATTCGGCAAGCCCGTCTTCGTGACGCGCGGAAGCCGCGGGCTCGTAGTTGTCGACTACCGGGGCCTCTCGGAAATACCCGGCATCCAGGTGCTGGGGCAGGTGGACACGGTGGGGGCCGGTGACAGCGCACTGGCCGGCATCAGTCTCGCGCTCGCCGCGGGCTGCGACACCGTCGAGGCCGCGCAACTCGGCAACTTCCTCGCCGGAGTGACCATTCAGAAACTGAACCAGACCGGGACGGCTTCCCAGGAGGAGATCCTTGCCATCGGCCGCGAGCAGGCCTACGTGTATCGCCCGGAGCTCGCGGAGGACCCGCGGGGCGCGCGCCCCCCGCC
>JACADW010000008.1 GCA_013388445.1 Acidobacteriota bacterium
ATACCCAGCTCGAGGGCGTTCGTCGCAACCACTCCCCGGATCTCACCGCCACGCAGCCTGCGTTCGATCTCCCTCCGTTCGAGCGGGAGATAGCCGCCCCGATAGCCGCAGATGGCCTCACGCGAACCCGGGGGCTGCGGATTCGCCTGCTTGAGATAAGTGAGGAGCACTTCCGTGTGGAGGCGGCTGTTGGCGAAAACGATCGTCTGGAAACCCCGCTTGATGAACTCCTGCGCGAGCCTCGCCGTCTCGTTGATGTAGCTGCGGCGGATTCCGAGAAATCGGTCGACCACGGGCGGATTGTAGAAGATGAAGTATTTCTCCGCCGCCGGAGCCCCGTTTTGGTCGATCACCTCGACTTCTTCCTCGATGAGCCGCCGGGCGAGGTCTCCCGGGTTGGCAATCGTGGCCGAGCAGCAGATGAATTGGAGGTTGCGTCCGTAAAACCGTGCGACACGTTTCAGACGGCGCAGGACATTCGCCAGATGGCTGCCGAATACGCCGCGGTACATGTGGAGCTCGTCGATGACGACGTAGCGGAGGTTTTCGAAAAGTCGCGTCCAGCGCGTGTGGTGGGGGAGGATCCCGGTATGCAGCATGTCGGGATTGGTGAGCACGATGTGGCCCTGCTGGCGGATCGAGCGCCGCGCGTCCGACGGGGTGTCGCCGTCATAGGTAAAGACGCCGAAGCGGTCGCCCAGCCTGCGGCCGAGGTCGTGGAGTTCATCGAGCTGGTCCTGCGCCAGCGCCTTGGTCGGGAAGATGTACATGGCCCTGACCTCGGGTTTCTCGGCGATCGCGTTCAGAACCGGGAGGTTGTAGCAGAGGGTCTTCCCTGAAGCCGTGGGCGTGACGATCACGACGTTCCTGCCGGACCGGATTCGCTCCGCGGCGTCGGCCTGGTGGGAGTAGAGCGACGTGACTCCCTTCTCGCGGTAGGCGCGCGCCACGTCGCTGCTGAGCCATCCGGGCAGAGGCGACCAAACGGCTTCGCGCGCCGGGATGTGGCGCACGGCGGTAACGACCTCGTCCGCAATCGGATAAGCGGTAAGCGTGCGAACGATGTCCCCGATGCCGGTGAGTTCCCTGCCGGATGGACGCGTAGAAACAGAAGACATAGATTCACCTTTTATTCACCTAGCCTATCATCTTGTTCGGCCCATGGCAATATTCTCACGAGAACCGCGAGACAGTCCGACGGCTGAGAAGGCGTCCGGTACAAGCTTCATGCAGGCATTGTCTTCTTGACAGCCTGCGATTACCGGCATACAAGTCGATTTGGCGACCGAATGAACAACTCGGCCCGAAACCGACTCTTATCAGAAAAGAGGATCTAATCCTATGGCTTAAACATCGATCCGACTGACATGCTCGTTGACCGCTTTCCTTTCCTTGATGCTTGCCGCACCACTGTACGCGCACGGCGACAAGGTCATCCCTCAGGTGGCGGATGGAGCCACCGCCGACGGCCAGGTCTTCCGCACCAAGTTCGATATCACGAACCTCGGCCCCGAGCCGGCCACGCGCATCACGAAAGTGAAGGTACTTTTCTTCCGGCAGAACGGCAGCCCGTGGACCATTGCCACCAACCAGGGAACCACATCGCAGATCAATCTCGACCTCGGTGCGTTTCAGACCATCCGCATCGAAACGCTCGGGAGCGGAAGTCTGACGGTCGGGTATGCGGTCGTGCAGAACCTCGAGAACACGACCATTTTCGCAGAAGACTACGATGTCGCGATCACGGCTTATTACGAGGTTCGAAAGGGCAACGTCGCCACCGAAACGCTCAGCGTCCCTCTCGGACAGCCGACCGTGGCCTGGGTTTTTCCCGCGGAAACGGATCTTTCCAGGGAACTGCTGACGGGGTTTGCGATCGTCAACCTCGCCAACACCACCAATACCGTTACGCTTCGACTTTACAGCGCCACCACCCCGACGTCGGGAAACGCATCCGATAGGGGCACGACGACACTGGTATTGAACGCCAATGAGCAGCGAGCGAGGTTCCTCAACGAAGCCGGCCTGTTCCCCGGCGAGACGAACTTCCGCGGAATGCTGCTGGGCACATCCGAGAAGCCAGTTTCTATCCTGGCATTGCTCCAGACGCCCTCAACGCCGCCGGACAAGCAGTATGCCACGCTTGTTCCGGCTTATGCCGATGCCTTGAGGCGGAACACCGCCATGTATCTGCGTCAGGGATTGCCGCTGGATGCCGACATCCCTGTTTCCGACTATTTCGGCAACCGGGACGATACAGCGCCCTGGGACCTGCTGTACGAAACGGTAAGCACGACGTCACGGAGACTCGCGCCCAAGAGCGGGGCTACGCTCGCAGTCATCGGCCAGCGGAGCGATTCGCAGTTCGATGATGACGTGAACATCACCTACCTTCAGGGATTGCCATATACTTCCAACAACCTGGATTTGAGCGACGGGTCTGCGAACCTTCAGTCCGGTTTCACCTTCGGCGTCAAGACGGGTCTGGGACGTTATGTGAAGATCAGGATCCGGGAAGTCATTACGCGTGGCACCGAAAGGGACCTGGCGCTGGAGATATATGTCTATAAATGAGAGCCGGCTGACGGCGACGTCACAGAGCCTCGCGTCGTGCGAGGACTCGAAGCTCCACTGAAAGACCGGAGCGTCTTCCAGCTCGTTTTCGAGGGAGGGGCCGTCGGCCCCGGGAGCTCCTCGCCCCGGCTCCCCGTGGAGCGGACCGCCGGCTTAGCGAGCCCGATCAGGGCTGACAGACGTACGGAGCAAGGCAGGAGTCGGATATTGTCGCCCGACGGTATTCTATTCATGGAGCGGATCATGACTCGACGCGGCGCAGCAGGGCCGGTGTAACGAGCCAGAGCAGCGTTCCTGTCGGAGCAGGATCCAACTTGGTGAGTTCCAGAGCGCAGGCTCCCCCCTTCTTGATTTCCAGGCAGTGGTCCGGCGATCCCCATGCGATCTCTCCCGCTATTTCACCGAGCGAGGGTTGGTGCCCGACGATCATGAGGCTCTCCTGCTTGCGATGTGCCCGCAACTCCCGGTAAAGCTCCGGGCGGCTCCCCGCCGGCGCCAGGCATTCAGCCACCTCCACCAGCCCTCCTGTTTCCTCGGCGACGATATCCGCCGTCTGCCTGGCCCGGGGCAGCGGACTGGTGAATATCAGTTCCGGCTGGACGCCGATCAACCGGAGGCCACGCGCGACCTCCCTCATCTTCCTGATACCCTTGTCCGTCAGCGGACGCTGGTCCTCAGAAACGCCCGGCGTCCCGCTCGGGACAGCGTCGGAATGGCGCACAATGTAGAGGATCATCTGCGTTCCCTCACCCCGTCATCAGTCGCCGCGACCGCCGTAGTGACGTCGCCGCCTGCTTCTTGCAAGACCTGCTGCAGCTCGTCCTGGAGTTGCACGAGCGCCGGAAGGATCGCCCTGCGCCTGTCGGACTTGCGGTCTTCGACCTGTGCCTGCAGCCGTCCGATCTGGAAAGCGAAGTGGGTTGTCTCCTTCTTCGTGAGTCTCCGGATTTCCGCCTGGAGTCTGGAGCGCAGCACAACCCAGTCGTGGTACTCACCTGCCGTGTCCTGGACAGCCCGACAGGCCGAGACCGCTTTTCCCAGGCCGCCGGGCCGGACCGGAGCGAAGATCTCCATGGCGTATCTGAGCTTCTTGACCGCGATCCTCAGCCTGTGCAGCCGTTCGTCGGAGGCGCGCGGAAAATCATAGCGTGGCCTGAAGGCCAGGACAGGTCCGGCTGCTTCAGCGATGATGCGATGCGCACGGTCGTGTGCGACGTCGCGAGGGGGGAACAGGCTCTTCTGGCGTGGCTCGCCCGTCCGCCGCCGGCTCGCTCCAGTCTCCCGGCCTGCGGATGCCCCGGTTTGCCTGCTGCAGGCCGGCCCGACCCCGAGACCCACCCGGCGAGGCAACTCATCGAGCTGCGACCGCAGGGCGCGCACGTCCAGCCGCCGCAGCTTACGCATCATTTTCTGCTGCTGCCTTCCGAGCTCCCTGCGGTAGCGCTCCTCGAGATACTCGCGGCAGAGGTTTTCCGCCAGATCCCCCCCGGTGGTCAGTTCAGCTAGGAGAGCGAGGGTGACCTCTTCCTCACGAGCCCTGCCCAGAGTCCTGGTGATGCTCTTGACCGAGTCGTTGCAGGCCTGCCACGCCTCAGGCGGAAGCATGTCCTGGAATGCCTCGAGGGCAGCCCGGAGGCGGCGCGACGCCACTCGCGTATCGTGAATGGATTCTTCCTGTATGCGGCGCTTGAGCGCCGAAAGCTTGTCCAGCAAGTCGGCCGACCGGTCCGCGAGCACTTTCCGGGCAAATGACAGCTCTTCTTCTTGCCGGTGCTGTTCCATCGCATTCAATGAAATCAAAAGCCGGACTGGTTTTGTAGCATCAAGCGGGTCTATTATCAAGCTTTGCCGGCTTGAAACCGTGCGCCGCCGCTCGAAAGGACGTCTGACCCGGAGCGGACGTGAAGCCGGGGCGGATTTCTCGTCACTGGTTCTGACGATCGGCGATGCGACGGCGGTCGGCCACAGGGCCCGGCAGCGGCTCAAGCCGGCGGAGGTTGCTGAAGCACCGTGAGAGTCGCGGCAATCCACCTGGGGTCCTATTCCTTCCACCTGCTCGTCGCCGAGATCACCGGCGCTTCCTCGTTCAGGATCCTCGTTCAGGACGCCATGTTGATGCAGCTGGGAAGGACCGCCCTCCTTACGGGCCGATTGGACCCCAACGACATGGCCCGGGGCTTGCAGTGCCTTGCCGAGTTTCGTCGGCTCACCCTCTCGCGTCGTGTGGAACGGACGTTCGCGATTGCGACGGGTGTTATCAGAGAAGCCGAGAACGGCGACGATTTTCTGCGCCGCGCGTGTCGGGTGGGCGGCTTTCACATCCGCACCATTTCCGGACGCGAGGAGGCGAGGCTGATCCACCTCGCGGTGAGCCGAGGGCTCGGTCTGCAGGAAAGGGCGCTCCTTGTGGATATCGGGGGCGGGAGTGTGAGGCTCTCCGTCGGCGACGGGGATCGAATCTACTTTGCCACGGCCTTGCGGCTCGGCTTCCTCCGGATGCACGGGCGTTTTATTACCAAGGACCCGGTGAGCAAACTAGAGGCCCGGGCTCTGGCCTCGTTCCTGCGCGAGTCTCTACGAGCGTCGGCCGCTGCGATCCGCAGGCGGAATCCCTCGCGGGTCATTGCCACGGGCTCCCCGGTGACTGTCCTCAGCACCCTGGCGCGGCGGCTCAGGGCATCTCCTGGGCCCGGGCAGGATGGTGCGGAGCGGGTCAGGCGATCTGAGATACGGAGGATCATCAGCAGCCTGGCCGAATTGCCTGCCATCGAGCGTGCGGGCCGGTTCGATCTGGACTCTGTGCAGGCCGAGTCGCTGCCGACGGCGTTGATGATTCTCGATGCCGTGCTCGGGAGCGCCGGACGTCGCGCGGTCGAGATCTCGAGTGCGGACTTGTGCGAGGGTGTGATCCACGACTTCCTTCAGGCGAGACCGCCGTCGGCGGCTCCGCCCGCAGAGGGTGATCCGCGGATGCAGGCCGTCCTGGACCTGGCCGCCCGCTGTGATTACCCTGCCGAGCATTCGCACCGGGTTGCTCTGCTTGCAGGCCAGATCTTCCGCCAGACCGCCGGCCTTCACGGCCTCGGCCAAGTTGAGGGCCGCCTGCTCGAGCGCGCGTCCATCCTTCACGACATCGGTTACCACATCTCCTACTCCGGGCACCACAAGCATGCACATCACCTGGTCATGCACAGCGAGCTGAGGGGATTCACCCCGGCGGAGCGCAGGCTCCTCGCCAATCTCGTGCGTTACCACAGGGGAGCCGCGCCGAGGGCCTCGCACGCCTCATTCCGAGCGCTGTCGCCGCCGGAACAGCAGGTCGTCAGGCGGCTGTCGGCCGTGCTCAGGATTGCAGATGCACTGGACATGAGTCATTTCTGTGTCGTCGATGAAATTCAGCTGAGAGCGGCAGGCCGTAGAATATACTTTCTGCTGCTGGCTAACGGCATGTTCAGGAGGGCGCCGCTGGACATGGGCGCCGTGAAGCGGCACGCGCGGCTTTTCGAGAAGCTGTTTGGGGTCGAGACCGTATTCCGGATCAGGAGATCCCGGCCTCGACCGAGTGATAGCGAGACGCCGAACCGGACATAGGAAACCGCGGTCCGGGAGGAGAGGACCATGAATGCATCCGCAGGCAATCTGCTGGCTGCCATCGATATCGGGTCGAGCGCGATTCGCATGGATATCGCAGAGGCACGGCCCGACGGTACACTCCACATCCTGGATTCGCTGAAAAAGGGGGTGCAGCTGGGCCGCGATGCGTTCACCGAGGGTCACATCTCGGAAGAGTCGATCCGTGCGGCCTGCGAGGCGCTGCGTTCCTTCAAGAAAGTCCTGGACACCTACGGCGTCGTCCGCTACCGTGCTGTCGCCACCAGCGCCGTGCGGGAGTCCAGCAACAGCGAGACCTTCCTCGACCGCATTCTGATGAGCACGGGCCTGGACGTCGAGGTCATCGACGGCCAGGAGGAAAACCGGCTGACCTATGCGGCGGTCGTGGAGTACCTGAAGGGGAAGCCCGAGCTGGCCGGAGAGAAGATACTGATGGTCGAGGTAGGCGGCGGCAGTGCGGACGTGACTCTCCTCAACGGGCCGGAACCGATCCAGTCCGGGACGTTCGCCCTGGGCTCGCTCCGCTTGCAGGCCGACGTGGGCCGCGGCGCCGGAAGCCACGAACAGCAGATGCGCCTGCTCAAGCGCAACATCGCCGGCTTGTTGAGCAACATAAAGCGCTCCGTCAGTCTCAAAGAGGCCGCGAACTTTGTAGCCATCGGCGGAGATGTCAGGTTCGCCGCGCGCGTTCTCAAAGGCCCGGAGGGGCAGTCCGGCACGGCGCTCATCCCGCGTGAGAAGTTCATCGAGTTCGCGGACTCCGCCGCCCGCTTCACGACCGAAGGCCTGGTCAAGAAATACTCTCTTTCCTACGTGGACGCCGAAACGCTGGTGCCGGCTCTCCTCACCTATGCCCAGTTGCTCAAGGAGACACAAGCGAAGAGCGTCATCGTCAGCCAGGCCACCATACGCACCGGCATGCTCCAGGACATGCTCCCTTCGGAGCAGGGCAAACGCATCCGGCGTTTGACCGGCCAGATCCTGTCTGCGGCCCGGAGCCTCGGCCGGAGATATCAGTACGACGAGGGTCATGCGGAACGGGTACGGGAGCTCTCTGTGCTGCTATTCGATGAGCTTCGGGCTGAGCATCGCCTGAACGACGACCATCGCCTCTACCTGCAGGTTGCCGCGCTTCTGCATGACATCGGCATATTCGTAAATCCCAGAGGCCATCACAAACACTCCTTTTACCTGATCGCGAACTCCGGACTGTTCGGCCTCCGCCAGCGGGAACTGGAGGTCATTGCGCACATCGCAAGATACCACCGTCGGGCTCTTCCGCAGCGGACACACACGGCCTATGTCGCCCTGGAGAGAGACGAGAGGACGCTCGTCTCGAAGCTCGCCGCGATACTCAGGGTCGCCAACGCGCTCGACAAGGAGCATCTGCCGAAGGTCGCGGACCTCAGGATCCTGCACGAGGGAGATCAGATCGTGCTTGTCGCCCCGAACCTGTCCGACCTGACGATGGACAGGACGGCGCTCGCGGGGCGGAGCGACTTCTTCAGCGAGGTCTTCGGGAAAAGGATCGTGCTTCGGGAGGCATCTGCAGCGACATGAGCCCGCGCCGGCAGCAGCAGAATCTGTTCTTCAACCGTGAACTCAGCTGGCTGGAGTTCAACGCCCGGGTCCTCGAAGAAGCTCAGGATCCCAGGAACCCGCTGCTTGAGAGAGTCCGGTTCTACTGCATTTTCCACTCGAACCTGGACGAATTCTTCATGGTGCGCGTCGCCTCCGTCCTCCGCCAGCTCCGGGACGGCGATGCCGAACCGGATCACTCCGGCCTCCGGCCTTCGGACCTGCTGGGGCGCATCCTTGCCAGGGTCAGGTCTCTGGTCGAGGCGGCAGGCCGCCTTTACGATGACACGCTCCGCCCGGCGCTGTCGAAGGAAAAGATCCGGATTCTCTCGCCGGATCAGTTAAACGAGTCGCAAGCTGCCTACCTGGACGGTTACTTCGAACGTGAAATCCTGCCGATACTCACGCCTGTAGCCCTCGAACCAGGCCAGCCCGCACCCCGTCTGGCCGCCCTGGCCGTCTATCTGGCTGTCCTTCTCGAGCCAATCCGAGAGTCTGCCGCCGGCAGAAAGCTGGCAGTCGTACAGGTTCCGGGCAGGATTCCCGGGCTCCTGCGCCTGCCCGAGGGGGGCGGCATCGAGCTCTGCTGGCTTCTGGACTGCATGCGCTCCAGGCTTGAGGGGCTGTTCGCAGGCTACCGTATCCTGGAGGTGTCCGCATTCCGGTTGACGCGTGACTCCGAGCTCGAGCTGGACGATGAAGGGCAGGAAAGCTACGTCAGGATGCTCGAAACGGAACTCAAGAAGAGGTTGCGTGCAACTCCTATCCGGATGGAATTGGAGCGGGCGATGTCGGAGGAGATGCAGGGCCGGCTCCTGGAAGGCCTGGGTATCCCGAAGGACGGAATGATGCCCGTCACCGGTCCACTCGAGCCGCGTCCTCTCCTTTCGCTCGTCGATCTGCCCGGTTTCGACAGGCTCCGATATCCCCCGCAGCCGCCCCTGATGCCCGCGGCTTTTGAGCAGGAGCGGGGGATATTCGATATCATAGGCGAGCAGGATGTGCTGCTGCACCATCCGTATGATTCCTTTGAACCGGTAGTGGAATTCCTTGAAGCCGCCGCCGACGATCCTGACGTGCTGGCCATCAAGCAGACACTTTACAGGGCGAGCGGGAAGGGATCGACGGTTCTACGCGCACTGATCCGTGCCGCGGAAAAAGGCAAGCAGGTTACGGTGCTCGTGGAACTCATGGCGCGGTTTGACGAAGAGCCGAACATCGGCTGGGCCCGTGATCTCGAGGATGCCGGAGCACACGTCTTTTACGGCGTAGCCGGTCTCAAGGTGCACGCCAAGATTATCCTCGTCGTGCGGCGGGAGCCCGCCGGCCTGCGCCGCTATGTCCATCTCGGGACCGGAAATTACAACGAGCGTACGGCTCGGGTCTACACGGACCTCGGACTCCTCACGGCGGATGAGGAGATGGGGCGCGACGCATCCGGGTTCTTCAACACCATCACAGGATATTCCGAACCTCCCGCATTCAGCCGCATATCGGTGGCTCCGCTAGGCATGCGCGACCGGATCATTTCTCTGATCCGGCGTGAGGCTGACCGCGCCCGATCGGGCCAGCCGGCGGGAATCATGGCCAAAATGAACTCC
>JACADW010000009.1 GCA_013388445.1 Acidobacteriota bacterium
ACCCGGCCCGCCATGGCCATGGAGGCGCTCGAGCAACTCCCAGGCGGCCGCCCGGCGATGGAACGTGGAGCCGGTACACTGTCCGAAAGGGGTATCCGACCCGGAGGATTGCTCGAATCCTACACTTGCGGGCATCGCACTTGTTCCGACGAATCGGCGGGTGATCGCTGCGGACTCCTGCGCGTCGCATTCCGCCCCGCCGGAGTGAATATGCCGGTCAGCCGGCAAGCCGGTAGCGGCGGACGTCGGGAGCCGCGGCGGCGAGCGGCGCCATTTGTGCGGCCGCCGCCTGGAAATGCGGCGTCCGCAGGTGCGCCTCAAGCGCCGCGTCGCTCTCCCAGTCCTCGATGAAAGTCAGATCCGCCGAATCCTCCTTGTTCTCGTATAGCTCATACCGGAGGCAGCCGGCTTCCTTGCGTGTCGGCTCGATCAAACTGAGCAACACGCCCTTCATTTCTTCTTCCTTGCCGGCCTGCGCGCGGATGTGCGCCACCACCTTGATTCTCGCGTCGGTCATCGTCGGTCTCCCTGTTAGATGCACGCCTTGCCTGGCGGCCGTTCGAGGTCATACACTTGTACCTGACACTCCGGCACGCTTCGATCGCCTCGCCGCAGGGACGGTCGCAGACGTCGATGAGGCCGATCTGATAGTTCTCGCCGTCGCCGCGGCCTGTGACCGCTTGCTCGCCGCACTGGATCCGGTGTGTGCCGTCCATGAAGAGTCTTGCGAGAGCGCCGTGAGCGCAACTCGCGTACATTGCGCCCAGCCGGCTCAGGCTTTCAAGTGCCTGACGATATCGGATTCCAGCTGCTCGTTGGCCCTGATCATCTCATCCCAGGTCACCGTGCGGCGCTTGTGCGCAGCCTCGCGGCTCAAAATGGCGGACAAATTGCTGCGCACGCTGGGGACCACCGTCGGATTCTCGAAGCGGCGGTTTGTGATGTTTTCATGGAACAAGGCGATGTTGGCCGAGGTTCCCAGAGTGTAGAGATCGCCTGTCGGCCCGCCCGCGAAGGGCTTGCTCCCTCGGATGGAAACATTGCCGCCGTAGTGGGTGTCGATGGTGCCTTGGGTCCCGTAGACACGGCAGCCGATGTCGCTGTAGCCCGCGCCCCACTGCTTGGCGCTCAACAGCAGGTCGACCTTGTCGGGGAAGTGACAGATCACGGCGAAGGTGTCCCAAATATCGCCCTCCTGATAGTGGCGGCGGCTGCCGGAACCCTCGGCCGCCACGGGGGCTGCATCGAGAATCCACGTGGCCACGTCGATCGAATGGATGGTTTGTTCGACGAGGATGCTTCCGGAGAGCGCGTTGTCCATACCCCACGCCTTCAGGCGCGCCTCGGGATCGCCCGGCTTCTCGCGGACGAATTGCGCCACGGCGTTCCAGCTGTTCCAGACGTCGCTACCGTTGAAGCAGGCTTCGCCCAGGCCGATTTCACCGATGTCACCCTGTCGGACACGCTGCACCGCCTCGCGGTAGAGCGCGTTGGCCCGAGTCTGGAAATCGACCAGGAAGCAGAGGTTGCTGGCTGTGGCCCTGCTTCCCGCCTGCTGCACTTTCAGGCAGCCGGGCACGTCCACGGCAATCGGCTTGGCCAGGTTGACATGCACGCCTGCATCGATGGCTGCGGTTGCCTGCTCCGGATGGAAAAAAGGCGGGCTTTCGATGGCAACGGCATCGGGCCGCTGGTCCAGCAGCCGCTTGTACCCGGAGAGGCCGGTGTGCAGGCGGTCGGCGGGGATGTCGAATTTGGCGCCCATGTAGTCGACGCGGTCCTGGAAATAGTCGGCCACCGTGACGATCTCGTATCCGCCATGTTTGGCAAAAAGGTTGCTGATCCACTTCCCGCGCATCCCGCAACCGATCAGTCCCAGCCGGATTCTGGAATTGGCCTGTGTGCCCCGCACGGAACCGGGTTTGACGATCGAGAATGAGGCTGCGGCGGTGCCGGCCATGAAGGTCCGGCGGCTGACTCTGCCGGGCATCCTGCGCAAGCCATTATCACTGGAACTGACTGACATCGGTCTCACCTCCTTATGTGACCACATGTAATCTGAGGAGCACCATTTTGGCCCTGGAGACGGATAGAAGCAATGTCTGAGCAGACTGTCGCCTTTCGGGTAGGCCCTGGCGGCCCGACGGGGCGGCGGCGAGGCCTTCGCCACGGGATGGGCTCGCAGGGGAAGTTCCAGCCTCCGGACCCTGGAAAGGGAAGAGTCTATGCCGTTCCCGGCAGAAACCGCGAGTACGGCTTTCATGGGGACTGTCTTTGGGTTGACGGGGCGCTCGTTTATGATCCTGCCGCCGGACGATGCGCAAAGATCAATGCGCCGCGCGTGGGAAAACGTGTCTTCTCTCTGACTCAAGACTGCAGGTCTCGCGGAGCCCTTTCCGACTGTAGTGACGTCAAGCTCAGGCGCTTGACATTGCAGCGGGCGCGCGGCTGGCAGACGTTCTCCATGATCGGCGAGACCGTCTCGCGCTACCGGATCATTGAGAAACTCGGCGCCGGGGGGATGGGGAGTCTGCAAGGCCGAAGACACCAAGTTCCGCCGTGAAGGATAGGAGTCTTGAGCTGCGTTCTTGGCGCCGATCCCTCTCCGGATGGCCTGCCTCGGGCCTCTGACAATCTATAGGCATTTCTATCTGGGGACCGCAAGGGTAAAAGGCGAGATTCGAGGGGAGAAAGGTTCGAGGGGAGAAAAGGGGCCGGGCAGGCGATGGCCGGCGTTTGCCTGCCTGGACCGGATCCAGGGGAGCGCAAGGTGAGAATAGGATTCGTGTAAGAGACCAAGGATGAGTGGGAGCGTAGTGCTCGGGGACAGCTCGACCCGGCGGCAGCCAGGTTGGCAGCAGGATCGACGCCAGTGGTGGTGCCGTCACGGAAGGGAAAGGGGGTGGGGCCGGGGAGGCGCGCGGGGCTCGAAGGGATCCTGGGCCTTGCAGCGCTCACTTTAGAGGTGGTGCAGGATGCGATCGATGACGCGAGGATCGGTGATGACGGAGACAACCTTTATGCGCGCGCCGCATCGGCATAGGAGGGGATCCGCCTCCAAGGATGTTGTTTCATACTACACCTCCCGCAGTATTTGCGTCGCAGGCCTCCCGGTTCGAAGCCTGATCCACAATTTTACCGGCTGTCTTCCCCATGTTCATCTGGCCATCCGGTGGATAATAGAGCCACTCGTGCCCGTCGCGGCAGCGGAACCGCCGCGGGATCCGAAACGCCAGCGCCGGCACGAGCCCGGCGCACATTGGAGAGGGCACCGTAGTACCGGACCAGCTGCTGTCCGGTGTCTGGGATATGGGTGCACAAAGAGGCCAGAAAGTCCAGGGCCGGGAAGATGCGGGCCGGCGCGGCCTCGGCATCACCGCACCGCTCGCGTTGGCTACCATGGCAGATGACCTGGTCGGATTCAGGGCGATAGGGCAGACGTACCAGGGCATTAGCCAGATAGGAGGCGAGCCGTTCCCGGGCGGCGCTGTCGCCTGCAGACACGCCCTCTCCTTCGTAGGCGGAAAAGCCGGGGTGGTGGAAGCGGTCGAGGATATCGATGGTGGTCTGACACATTCGGCCGGCGGCGAGCAGGTTTTTGAGCACATCGTGGCGGAATAGCCGCATGAGTCGTTGCGTGTCGAGCGCCGGGATGGCCCGCGTGCGGTTGACCATCTGGGACGCCTTGTCTTCGAGCGTCATGCGCGCGACGAGGTCGTCCACCCGCGCGTCGATGGGCCGGGCCGGGTCCTGAAACATGAAGGACGCCGGCTGGGCGTGGAGCGCGAACGGAACATAGGACAGCGCGGTCGTTAACACGGCGAGGGAGCAACGAGCCCGGAATCTGGACATGCAATCCGGCCGCGCCCCGCGCGCGCGACTACTTGAACAGCCTCGGGGCGAAGTCGTGCAGGTCGCGCCGGCAGGTCTGCCACTCGTGGTCCGTGCCGGGGGACTCCCAGTAGATGTGCTCGATGCCCGCCTCCGTGAGCGCCGCGTGCAGGCCGCGGATGCTCTCGCGCATCCTCTCGGGCTCCTCGGTCCCGATGCCCAGCCACAGCAGGCGCACCTTCTTTGCGAACGCGGCCGGGTCCGCGAAGACGCCGTTGTAGGCCGTCTTGACATCCGGCTTCTCGCCGCCACGCGAGAGCAGCCCCATCGCCCCGCTGAAGCCGCCGACGTGGGAGAAGAGGTCGAGGTGGTTCAGCGTCACCTGGAACGTCTGCATCCCTCCCATCGAGAAGCCAGCCATGGCACGGTGGTCGCGGTCCGCGACCGTTCGGAAGGACTTGTCGACGAACGGGATGAGCGCCTCCGTCACGTCGGCCTCGAACGCCGCCGCCATCTCCTGCATCGCCTTCATCATCTCCGGCGAGCCGAACGGCTTGCCGGCGAGATCGGGGGGGACGTAGCCGGCGCGCCGCGCGTAGCCGTACGCCATCACCACGATCATCGGCCTGCACTTCCCCTCCGCGATCAGGTTGTCGAGGATGAAGTTCGCCTTCCCCTGACGGATCCACCCGGTCTCGTCCTCGCCGCCGCCGTGCTGCAGGTAGAGCACCGGGTAGCGCGTCGTCGCCCGCTCGTCGTAGCCGGGCGGCGTGTAGACGAGGGCGCGGCGCCAGGTGCCGGTCACCTTCGAGTCGTACCAGACCTCGCGCACCTGGCCGTGGGGCACGGCCTTGATCGCGTAGAAGTCCTCGTTCGGCGCGGGCACCTCGACGGCGCTCGCCCACTTGCCGCCGCCGAAGAACGCGTGGCTGCCGGTGTCGGCGACCTCCGCGCCGTTCACGATCAGCGTGTAGTAGTGCAGGCCGGGGACGAGGGGCGGGGTCGTGACCGTCCAGAACCCGTCGGGCTGCTTCACCATTTCCACCTTCGGCCCGCTCCAGAAGTTAGCCCGGACCTGGGTGGCTTCGGGCGCCCTGAACCGGATCTCGACTCGCCCCGTGCGGTCGACGCGCGGGTACTCGGCTCCCCAGACGTTGG
>JACADW010000086.1 GCA_013388445.1 Acidobacteriota bacterium
CCGCAAGGCCTCGAAAGCTCCCGCCAAGATACAGACGCGCGTCGTCACGCTGGCCGAACTCCAGTCCGAGATCAAGGCCGGAGAGGTGCGGGCCCTGGCCGAAGCACCCGCGGAGCTCACTGTGGCCTTCGAGAAAATCATCGAGGCCGCGGGGATCCCGACACCGGCATCAGGATGGAACATCGAGAAGCTGAGCCGCCTTCTCGGCACGGATCCCTTCAAGGATCAACCGCGCGACGCAGTCCAGAGGAGGATCCTGGAGGTTCTGAGCGCGGACAAGGTGGACCCCGAGGACCTCGTTAAAGACGCGATGGCACGGGACCAGGCGCTCGACGCTTTCGAAAAACATGCCGAGCGCAAGATGATGAATCGCATGACGGCTTTGGAGCGGAAGGCCGCCGAGGTCAAAGCAAAGATCGTCGAGCTTCAGAAAGAGGGCGCACGTCTTGAAGCGCTTGTCTCGGAGGAGCGGAAAAGGTGGCTCGCGTGGCAGCGCAGGAAGCGTGCTCATGAGCGGGAATTGGCCCGGGCCGTCGGCTATCTGATCGACCGCCCGGTAGTCACCACGGAAGAAGACCCCGCATGAGATTTCGGCGCTGCAGGACCGAAATGGCATAGAATGGGATCGAATGAATCCTTGAAACGCCTGTATTAGGTACTTGGGTGCCGCGTCTGAGGGTCTCGTTTCCGAAAGGGGGATCCCAAGCGGGCATAGGCGGCCAAGCAGGCGCCGGCGAACCGACGGCGGGTTGGTTCCGGTTGCCAGACGGAGCCTAACAGGTGAAACGCCTTCAGCGGGATCAGGTTGGTCGCGCCTGGCGGTCGCGGCTTGGCCGCATGAGCGGGTGCTTCTCAAACGTTTGGTCGCGCACATGTGACGCCGGTGATCGTGAATTCTCTAGGTTGCACGCGGACACGGGAGTCTCAGGGGGCACGGCCTCTTGGGTGGGAATAACTGCTATTTCGAAGGGGGAGCGTGATGGCTGTCTTTGCAAGGATCGGCAGACTGTTCCGGGGATTTTTGAGTCTTTTCATCAGTGGCCTGGAAGCCCGCAATCCGGAAGCTCTCATGGAAGCGGCCCGCCAGGATTTCCGTGACAAGATGGCGCAATACAATATGGGTCTGGCAAGGATGGCCGGGCTGGCCGAGAGGCTCAAGAACCAGATCAAGACCAAGAGCCTGCGGGCCCAGGAACTCGAGCGACGCATCCTGGCCAACCACCAGGCCGGCAACATGGAGCTGGCCGGCAGCCTGGCCCGAGAGCTCCAGGAACTCAAGGCCGACCTGACGACAGACACCCAGGAGCTGAAGGACACGGAGGACAGCTATCAGGCCAACCTTCGACAGGCCAGGATCGTTCAGAAGGAGTTCGAGGACAAGGTCCGGAAACTCGAGACACAGCTTTCCCAGGTCAAAATCAAGGAGGCCCAGGCCGAGGCGGCGGCAGCTCTCGGCAACGCCGCATTCACGGTCGGCGACCTCGGGGACACGATGAAGACCGTCGAGGAGATCCTGGCCAAGCGTTACGAGGTTTCCGCGGGCAAAGCCCGGGTCGCCAGGGACCTGGTCGACCTGGAGATGGTGCAGGAGAAGGAGAGCGAGCGACGAGCCCTGGAACAGGCCGCCCTTGCCGAGTTTCTCGCAAGCCAGGGCGTACAAGCGGCTGCCACGACAGAAACGACTCCTGCCGTTAAGGAGATCGGCCCGACTGCAGAAACGAAGTGAGACCGCACTCCAGGTGACCGATTCCTGCTCGGGGTCCCTTAGGGGGTATTTGAGAAGTCTGAATTGCAGGTTGTAGATCGCAGATTTTGGATTGAGAGAGGAGGGAGCATGGCTGACGAAGGGGGTGCAAAACTCACGCCGTTGGGCAAGCTGATTTCGATCGTCCTGATCGTGGGCCTGATCGGTGTCGGCGCCTGGATCGTCGTGAAACGGGGGATTGGAGGGAGACCGATCGGTGGCGGAGCGGCCGAAGGTCCCGAGATCGAGGCTCCGGATACCAGCGGTGTCACGACGGTCAAGGAATACAAGTATGTACCGGGCGACAGGCTGCCAGCCGTCAAGGGCGTCTCCCAGTACAAGTGGGACGCGAGCGAGAAGATCCTCCGCTTCAGCTACAACGTCTGGGCCGGGTGGCTGCCGGTAATTGCAGCCAACCGAGGCACGAAGCCAAATCCGGACAGCGTCTTCGCCAAGAAGTACGGTTTCCGCGTCGACATGGTCCTCATGGACGATCCGGTAGCGGCGCGTGACGCGTTTGCCGCCGGCGAGGTCCACACGCTCTGGGGCACCGCGGACATGATGGTGTTGATGGCTCCCGAACTGATCCGGGACTCCCGCACCGCGCCGCGAATCATGCAGCAGATCGACTGGTCCAATGGCGGGGACGGCATTGTCGTGCGCAGCGCGATCAAGTCGGTCGCGGACCTCAAGAAGAAAGCCGTGGCGCTGGCCCAGAACTCACCGAGCGAGTACTACCTGACCTCTCTGCTCCTCTCCGCGGGGCTCAAGCCGGCGGATATCTCGCTCAGGTACACGGCCACCGCGTTCGAAGCGGCTGCGGCCTTCGTGGCCGACCGGAAAGTGGATGCCTGCGTTTCCTGGGCTCCCGATATTTACAATATCCCGGAACGCGTCGCAGGCACGCGCATATTGTCGACCACGGCCGATGCCAACAAACTCATCGCGGATGTGTATGCCTTCCGCGCCGACTTCGCCCGGGATCACCCCGAGATCGTCGAGGGACTTGTCGCCGGGATTTTCGAGGGGATGGACCTGGTGAAGGAGAAGCCGGAGGAGGCGGCACGGTGGATGGCGGACGCCTTCGGCATGAAGCCCGATGAGATCATGTCGATGCGCAACGACGCCCACCTGACCAATTTCGCCGAAAACATCCAGTTTTTCCTGAACTCGTCGAACCCGACGAACTTCGAGCGGACATGGAAGAACGCCAGCTACGTCTACCGCGAGCTGGGTCGCATTTCCGCCCCGGTAGCCTTCGATCAGGTCATGGATTTTTCCGTCCTGCAGAAACTCCAGCAGAAAGGAACCTTCAACCACCAGAAAGACGAGATTGTGGCGACCTTCACGCCGTCGAGCTTTCGCAAGATCCCGGCGGAAGCGCCTATCCTGACGCAGACCATCCGGATCAATTTCTTTCCCAACTCCGCCAATCCATACGAACCGGCGCGGGACGATTTGGGCAACCCCATTCCAGGAAAGCTTTACGACCCGAACGTGAGCGCGACGCTGGAACAGGTCGCCCGGCTGTCCGGGCAGTTCGCTCGGGCCGTGATCCTCGTCGAGGGACACACGGATTCGAGCATGAAGGGCAAGGCCCCGGTCCAGGCGGTGCGCGACCTCAGCCTGGCGCGCGCCGAAGCGATCAAGAGAGCGCTGATCGACAAGTACAAGTTCGACCCGAACAAGTTCAGCATAGAGGGGAGGGGATGGGATGTGCCGGCCGACCCCAACGATCCGATGAACCAGGCGCTGAACCGTCGCGTCGAGATTAGCGTCTTTCCGCCGGAGCAGAAGTAGGCTGCGGCCGCCGGACGCGATTGCGGCGGCCAGGTTAGGATTCTACACCTCGGCGCCGTCGGCCCCTCGATGCGAATCGTGGGCCGGACCGCCGGTCCGGCGAATCCAAACAGGGAGTCGTGCGAGCCGTGTCTTGCGCGAGACCAGGTAGCGGAATTGTCCCGCTCCAGCCACGGCCATTCTCTTTTTTCGCGGCAGTCGCCTGGGCGCTCGGCCGCATCTGGAAACGCTGCAATCAGGATCTTGCATGACATCACGTGCCGGGGCATTCAGGCCCGGGGGTCAGGCTCTCGGGGTGTTGAAGCGCGCTGGAAACGGGGCCTGCAGCAGGGGGAAATGAATGCACTCAATCAGGTTGATGATACCGGTATTGGCTTGCATCGCGCCGGCATGCGGGCTGCAGCAGTCGGAGAGAGGTCCTTACCGCGGCCCAAATCCGCTCGATGAAATGCTCGAGCTTCGGCAGCCGGTGGACTGGCAGGACGGCACTGCGGCCGCGATCCTGGTGGATACATCCGGAAGCATGGAGGAGGACGTTCCCGGCGCGGACGGCGCCCGAACCCCGAAGATCGTCATTGCACGGCGGGCGGTCACCAACCTCATCCGTAACTTCGAGGAGTTTGCACAGAAGAATCCCGACAAGCGTGTGCTGGTAGGCATCTATGAGTTCAGCTCCAGGAACGACCAGCCCCACTGCCGCCCGGTCGTCGAGATCGGTCCGCCGGACTCCGGGAGGGCGGCGGCCGCACTGGATAGGATGTCGCCGGAGGGCGGAACTCCCATCGGTGATGCCATGATCCGCGCCAAACTTGACCTCGACCGCACCGGGATGTCCCGCCGGCACATGCTGGTAGTGACGGATGGGAAAAACAACAAGGGCTACTCACCTGGGGATGTCGCCTCGGTGATCTCCCGGCAGCCTGAACCGGGGCGTGTCGCGTTTTACTTCGTCGCCTTCGACATCGGCGCTGACCGCTTCAGCCGTGTCAGGGACGCCGGCGGACTGGTGCTCGAGGCCGCGAACGAACGCGACCTGAATCAGACCATGGACTTCATACTGACCGGCAAGATCCTCGCCGAGCAACCCGCCACGCCCGCGGACCGATAGCAGACCGTGGGTTGAACCGTTACCGGATTGCCGCGCGCCCGGACATGTCCGCCCGGCGCACCTCCGCGGAAATGCCCCGACGGGAGTGTCGAAGCGGGCCGGCTCGACCGGCGCAGCCGAGCGAGCTGTCGGGACGGTTGCCCGGCACCAGTCCTGCTCCCCGGCTTCGTGAATCCTGACATGATCGTGACCTTCGACCGCAAGGAGCCGCCGCGGTCGCGGCTGGCCGGCTCATCGGGCGCTTCACGGCCGGCTGATCAGGATAGCGGAGAAATTTCCCGTCCGAGTACAAACTCCGGGACTTGACATTTCGTATACTGATCGGTAAATAAATCGCCATGAATAGACAGAGACACGGAGGACGGCAGGCGATTCTCGAGGCGGCCATGCGCCTCTTTGCGGAGAAGGGATATGCGGCCACCTCAACCCGCGAGATCTGCAAAGCCGCTCGCATAACGAAACCCGTTCTTTACTACCACTTTCGGAGCAAGGAACACCTCTACCAGGAGCTGATGATCGATTGTTTCGGCCAGCACCAGAAGATGCTGCTGCGTGCGTCTCAGGCAGCCGGCGGCTTCCGCGAACGCCTGGTCCGCGTGATGGAGGAAGAGCTGAAGTCGGCGCGGGAGGAGCCCTTGCGGGTGCAATTCCTCATCCGCATGATATTCTCGCCGGAAAGGCGTCGGCCCCAGTTCAACGCGGTCGCCAGGATGGAGGCTAACCGCGCCTTTCTCGCTGACGTCTTCAGGAAGGGTGTCGCTTCCGGCGAGGTGCTGGGGAAGCCTGCGGAACTGGCCACAATCATGATGGGGATGAGCCTGATCACGATTCTCGAAAACCTGTTCACGGGCAAACCGACTCTGACGCGTCGCAACGCAGAGAGGCTGGTCGGAGTTCTGCTGGACGGCTGTGGCGAGAGAGTGAAGAAATGATTAACTGACTGGTATATTAAATATGAATCGTTTCCAATTTCTTTCGTTCCTGTTGGGTCTGGCCATCGTCGCGGCGCAGCCCGTGCTGTCGCAGGAGATCGATCGTCCGCTTACGCTCCCGGAGGCTGTGCGGCTGGCGCTGGAGCGGAATCCGGTCGTGCTCAATGCCGGCGAGCAGCTGGCCGAGGTTCGGGGGCAGGTTCGGCAGGTTCGGGCCGACGCTTTCCCACAGGTCGCGGCCGAGGGTTTCGGTCTGCGCATGCGCGATCCGGGAATCCTGAACTCGCCGAGTTTCGACAAGCTGCCGCCGGAGTTCCGCGACATGCTCAATGTGACGGCGTCCAACCTGTTCGACGCCGGCGTGAGCGTCCGGCAGGCCATCTATACGGCCGGAAAGGTGCGGACGGCAATCCGTCTGGCGGAGGCGGGAGTGGGCGAGAAGGAGGCGGGGATTGAGGCGGCGCGCCAGCAGGTCAGTTTCCAGGTTTTCAAGGCATTTTACGACTGGCTCCTGGCGGAGGCTTCGCTCCAAGTGCTGCGGGAGACGCAGGAGCAGCGCCGAGAGCACCTGGAGCTGGCGCGCAAGCGCATGGCCCTTGGCGTGGCAACCGAGGTGGATGTCCTGCGCTTCCAGGTGAATCTCGCGAACCTCGATCCGGAGCTCATCCGCGGCGAAAACCGGCTCCGTCTGGCGCGGTTCACGCTCAACAGCCTGATCATGGTCGATGTGGAGGCGCCGACGCGCATCGATGGCCGGCTGGAGTACCGGCCGCTGCCGCCGTTGGACGTTGCGGAAATCCTCGGGCGCGCGCATCAGATGCGCCCGGAGCTTGTGGTTGCGAGACGCCAGCTGGAGGAGGCGCGCCTTCTCCTGAGGCTCGCGGAGGCCCAGAACAAGCTGAGCGTCGACATGGAAGGGCGTCTCGGCATGGCCGTGCGCGACCCGAGCAACTTCTTCGATTCGAACTTTAACCGCTGGTCGGTCACATTCAATTTCAGGCTTCCGTTTTACGACAGCGGCCGCAAGGCCGGACAGGTGGCTCAGGCGAGTTCCAGGGTGCGCACGGCCGAGCAGAGCCTCAGGCAGCTGGAGAACAATGTCCGCTTGGAGGTGCTCGCGGCCCACGACGACCTGCAGTCGCTGGCGCGCGCGATCGATGCGGCGCAGCTCAACGTCAAGCGGGCCGAGAGGGTCGGCCAGATGATGCAGGCCAATTATCAGTTCGGAGCCGCGACCACCATCGACGTCCTGGACAGTCAGACGGCGATCCTGCTGGCGCGGGATGTGCTGCTGGCCGCAATCCACGGCTATGAAGTCTCGAAGGCCAGGCTGCGGCTCGCGGAGGGCGCGCCGATTCTTGGTCGGGAGATGGAGCATAGATGAGAGCCTTTCGATCACAGGCAATGGTGCTGTCAAGCCTGGCTGTGCTCGCTGCGTCGTCCTGGCGCTGTGGCCAGCGAGGGAATACCGGGACCGCGAACACAGCGCCTGCTCCCGTCGTGCTGGCGGTGCGCGCGCAGACTGTTTCGCCTCAAGACTGGACCGTCACGATCCCGATCTCCGGGAGCCTGCGCTCGCGCTCGATCGTCGATGCCAAACCGGAGGTCGGTGGGAGGCTGGTCGCAGCCTACTTCGAAGAGGGAGACCTTGTGCGCCGGAATCAGGTCATCGCCGAGATCGATCCGACGAACTACCGGCTCGCTCTGGACCAGGCGAAGGCGGCGCTGGCCGTTGCGGAGGCCGGTCTGCAGCGGGCGCGGGTCGCAAGCGATCATGCCCGCCGGGAGAAAGAGCGCGCGGACAACCTGCTCAGCTCCGGCGGCATCACCCAAAAAGATCACGAGGCAGCCGTAACCGGCGTCAGGGATGCGGATGCACAGGTCAGGCTGGCCGAGGCTCAGCGCGAACAGGCCAGGGCCACGCTCGCGATCGCCGAGAAGGCCCTAAGTGACTGCAGGATCCTGGCTCCGGCCGACGGGCATGTTCAGAAGAAGTACCTTGACCGCGGTTCGCTGATATCGCCCGGGGTTCCCGTCTACAAGATCGTGGACAATAGCAGTCTCGAACTCGAATGCGTCGTGCCGTCCCATCGCCTCGGAGAGCTGCGTGTCGGCCAGGCGTCGGAATTCACGACGCCGGCGTTCGCAGACCGCGGGTTCCGGGGAGTCGTGGCCGCCGTCAGCCCGATGGTCGAAGAGGACAGCCGGTCCGTGCGTGTGATCCTCCGCATAACGAATCCGACCGGTGAGCTTCGCTCCGGCATGTATGCACGTGGGGCTATTATCGTGCGTGCCGAAAAGAACGCCCTGGTCGTGCCAAGATCCGCCCTTCTGGTCGAGGGAGGCGAATCCTCATCCGGGGTCGCCTACACGGTGCGGGAAGGACGGGCCCGCCGGCGCCCGGTGCAGCTTGGCGGAATTCAGGAAGACCGGGTGTGGATCCGCGAGGGCCTGCAGCCGGGAGATATCGTCATCGTTGAGATCGGTCCGGATCTGAAGGATGGCAGTCTCGTGCGGGTTCAACCGGGTCCTTTGGAGGGCCACTGATACACGTCTCGGAAATTGCACAACTATCTGAAGATGAATTGGTTTTCGTCACGCTTTTTCTGTTCGCCTGAAGGCGCCGGGGGCTCAAGGGACAAAGGAATGCCGGTCTATCTTGCGCTTTGCCCCTTCGCCCCTCTAATCCTGTACCCCTGGGGTTGGCGAGTGAAGCGAGCCGAGTTCCTTCAAGAACGCAGGGTGCCGGGCAGGCACTGGCAGAGACAGCCGCCTCGCGCGGGCATATCTTCCCGCCTTTTGCCGTACGGCCGGCGCATGAACGGCTCTCACGCGACTCGGTGGTCAGGCCGGGATGCCGGTCCGGCCGCCTGCGCTTGGACGCCCGCCGGGTCGCCGACGAGGAAAGAACGGAAGATCATCCTTTCGGACCGGTTGCTGCGGGAGTTGTTTTGGAGCGATCGCGCAGGCCTCCGCCCAAGTCCGGGTGGCCTGGTCGGTCGATCGAAGTGTGCGGCGGAACTTTGGCACAGGCCGGAAGAGATGCCGGCTCGTCCGCACTGCGGAATTCTGCGCACTGAATCCTCCGATATGCGCGGGCGCAGGAAACCGGCAGAGCAAGTTCCCGTGGCCAGGAGTCATTAAGATGTTCCTCTCAGACCTCTCGATCAAGCAGCCCGTCCTTGCCACCATGATGATGGTGGCGCTCGTGGTGCTTGGCCTGTTTTCCTATCGCGAGCTCTCGACGGACCTGTTTCCGAAGGTGGACCTGCCGGTGGTGAGCATCGTGACCCGCTATCCGGGAGTCTCTCCCGAGACCGTCGAGACGGAGGTCACCAAGCGCATCGAGGAGGCCGTCAATCCGATCGAGGGTGTGCGTCACATAACGTCGACCACCTCGGAAGGCTTTTCGAGCATTCTGATTGAATTCGAGCTGGGCACGAACATCCACACGGCAGCTCAGGACGTCCGCAGCAAGGTCAGCGCCCTGCGGCGCGATTTTCCTAGCGAGGTTGAGGAGCCGGTCATTCAGCGGCTGGATCCTGCCGAAATCCCGATTGTCTCCATATCGATGACCTCGCAGGAGCTGGGGCCCAAGCAGTTGACCGCCTTGGCCGAGAAGACGATCAAGAAACGATTAGAAGGCATCGAGGGTGTGGGCAGCGTGACTATCGTCGGCGGCCAGCGGCGGGAGATCCAGGTGCTGTTGGACCTCGACCGGCTCAAAGCCTACAACCTGACGATTGCCGAAGTCGTGGGCGCTCTGCGAAGCGGCAACCTCGAGGTTCCGGCAGGCAAGATCAACCACGGTCCCCTGGAAGAACTCGTGAGAATCGAAGGGAAATTGCCCGAACCGGAGATGTTCTCCAACCTGATCATCAAGACGATCCGCGATGTGCCCGTGTACCTGCATGAACTGGCCACCGTCGTGGACGGATACGAAGAGCAGCGAAGCCTGGCGCTTCTCAACGGCGAAAGGGCCCTGGCCCTGGAGATACGCCGTCAGTCAGGCACCAACACCGTAGACATGGCGCGTGCGGTGAAGGCCGCGGTTCCCAAACTCAACGAGGAGCTGCAGGGCAGGGCCGTCCTTCGAATCGTACGAGACACATCCGTGTTCATCGAGGAATCCATCGCGGACGTGAAGATCACCATGATCCTCGGGGGCATCTTCACCGTGTTGGTCGTCTACGTGTTCCTCAACAGCTGGCGCAGCACGGTGATCACGGGCCTCACCCTTCCGGTATCGGTGATCTCGGCCTTCCTCATGATGAGGATCCTGGGATTCACCATCAACATGCTGACTCTGATGGGACTCTCGCTGGCCATCGGACTCTTGATAGATGACGCCATCGTGGTGCGTGAGAACATCGTACGCCACATGCAGCAGGGGCGCGATCACTACGAGGCTGCGCGTGTGGGGACCTCGGAGATCGGGCTTGCGGTCGTGGCGACCACGTTTACCGTCATCGCCGTATTCGTGCCGGTCGCCTTCATGGGAGGGATTATCGGCCGCTTCTTCTATGAGTTCGGGCTCACGGTCGCTTTTGCCGTGCTCGTCTCGCTGTTCGTCTCGTTCACCATGGATCCCATGCTGTCTTCCCGGTGGTTCGATCCCGCGATAGAGGCGGGGATAAGGCGCAGAGGCATCGCGCGCGTGCTGGAAGTATTCGACCGCTGGTTCGAAAGAACCCACGGCGTCTACGAAAGGGCCATTGCATTCTCCCTCCGGCACCGGTTTCTGATCCTGGGCGTGGCACTGCTCAGCTTCCTGGGGGCCCTGGTGCTGGCTCCACGGTTGGGCAGCGCGTTTTTCCCGGAGTTCGACCGTGGAGAATTCCAGGTCTCCTTCAAGGCCGCCCCGGGTTCCAGCATCGAGCAGTCGGAGACCGTCGCGCGACAGATCGGCAAGATCATCTCCGGACAGGAGGGGGTTGCCTACACCTATGCCACAATCGGATCGGGATATACCGGTGCGCTCAACGAGGGCTCCATCTACGTAAAGCTCAAGCCAAAACGTGAGCGCGGGCTTTCCTATTGGGATCTGCGCGCCGGGTTGCGTGGCCAGCTTTCGGCCTTCGGCGCCGCGAGGATCAGCGTCGAAGATGTTGAGGAGATGGGCGATGCCAAACCGATCCAGGTCAGTGTGCGGGGGCCGGAGCTGAAGGAACTGGACCTCCTCTCGGCCGGCCTTATGCAGATCATGCGGGAGGTTCCCGGGACGGTCGACGTGGACCGTAGCCTGGACCGCGAAAAGCCGGAGGTGAAGGTGACCCTGGACCGGAAGCTGGCGTCGGACCTGGGAATCCGGCTCGATTCCCTGGCCATGACGTTGCGGGCGATGCTCAACGGGGAGGTGGCGACGCAGTACGAAGATGCGGATGGCGATGCCTACGACGTGCGCGTCCGGCTGAGCGAGAATCAGAGGCGGTCGGTCGATACGCTGGAGGACGTCGAGATGCTCAGCACCAAGAAAGACGCAGCGGGCAAGGACATGTTGATCCCCGTCGCACAGGTCGCTTCCTTCAGCCGGAGCACCAGCTCGTCGCAGATCCGGCGCATGGATCTGATCCGCGAGGTCCGTGTGTCCGCCAACACCGCCGGCAGGCCGCTCGGCGACGTCATCCAGGGCATCAGGGACCGGCGCAGCCGGCTCGATCTGCCCGCTGGGTACGAAATTGTCTATACCGGCCAGGCTGAGGACATGCGAGAGAGCTTCCAGTATGTCAACCGGGCACTCCTGCTCGCCGTGATCTTCATCTATGTCATCCTGGCGTCGCAGTTCGGCAGTTTCACGCACCCGCTGGCGATCATGCTGTCGCTGCCGCTTTCGCTGATCGGAGTGGTGGTGATGCTCTGGGCGGCCGGGGACACGCTGAACATGATGTCGATGATCGGCCTCATCCTCCTCATGGGCCTCGTTACCAAGAACGCGATCCTGCTCGTGGATTATGCCAACCGCCTGCGCCGTTCCGGTATGGAACGTACGGGTGCGCTCATCAAGGCCGGGAGCACGCGTCTGAGGACGATAATCATGACCACGCTGGCGATGATCTTCGGGATGCTGCCCCTTGCCTTCGAGATCGGAGAAGGTGCGGAAATACGGGCGCCGATGGCGCGTGCCGTCATCGGGGGATTGATAACGTCGACACTCTTGACACTGGTTGCTGTGCCGGTTGTCTATTCGCTTTTGGATGATCTGACCGCCAGGCTGCAGCGCGCCGGACTCTTTGTGACGGCTCCACGAACCCGTCAATTGACGATTGACGATTGACGAATGGCGATTGGCGGTTGCAGCCTCCGGCGGGAGTGGATGCGTAAATCGGGTCTGGCTCCATTGAACCGTCCGGATCGCCGAGTGCCGGTTCAATGACAATCGTCACACGTCACTCGCCCGATTCCTGCGTCATAGATCCAGACCCCGAGGCAGGCACCGACGAGAGGTCCGACGATCGGGACCCAGAACCAGTAGTTTCCTGCGGTGAAAACCCCGGTTCCCCAGCCGGCAATCCAGGTGAACAGGCGGGGGCCGAGATCGCGCGCGGGGTTGATGGCATAGCCGGAATTGAACCCGAAACAGATCCCGATGGCGACGACCAGCAACCCGATCAGGAGCGGGCCGAGATTGGCTTCCGGCGCGCTGTTCCTGCGATCGGTGAGCGCGCAGACCAGCAAGACCAGCAGGGCTGTCCCGAAGACCTGATCCACAAGACCGCCCGGGATCGACAGGAAAGGCTGTGGGTAGGTGGCGAAGATACCGGCAGTGGCCTTCACGCCTGTGATCATCCGCGTCCCGCCATCAAATGCGGTGAACGCCTCCCGGTAGACGGCGAACACGATGGCCGCCGCCGTAAAGGCACCTGCGGTCTGGGCAACTGAGTACGGAATGACCTTCTTCCATGGAAAGCCGCGCCGAAGCGCGAAAGCCACGCTGATGGCAGGATTGATGTGGGCGCCCGAGATCCCGGCTGAGATGTAGACTCCCAGTGCCACGCCCAGGCCCCAGCCGACGTTCACGGCAAGATAACTTCCGTTTCTGCCCTCGCTCAAGAGATACTGAGC
>JACADW010000121.1 GCA_013388445.1 Acidobacteriota bacterium
CCCCCCCCCCCCCCCGCGACAGGTAGCGGGCAAAGCTTCGACCGGCCACGATGGCGCTGTCGCGCGAGGATGGGACAAACTCGATCTGCCAGTCTGCAAGGAATTCCTTCAGCGTGGCCTCGTCTTTGAGCGCGGGGGCGATTTCAGCCAGCACGCATTCCCCGATTATCAGCTTTCCCTCGGCCATTGCCTGACGCAACAGGGCTTCCGAGGTGGCGGCAAACTGCGGATCGGCGGCCAGCACATCGAGGATTATCGAACTGTCAAGAGCGGAAATCATTTGCGGATGGTATCAAGATACTGGTCCACACTCATACCGCCCGGAAGCTTTGCCTTTCCTCGCCACCTACGGAAGACGTCTTCGGGCTGCCGTTTGAGGGCAACAAGCTTCCCATCGCGAGCTTCGAAGTCCAATACTGACCCGGCCCTCAAGCCGAGGCGATCCCGACAGATTTTCGGTATGGTCACCTGACCTTTCTGAGATACTACGGCTTTCATACCCATATGGTAGGATTTCCTACCTCTATGTTCAAGCACAATCCATGGCAAGCCAGAAATTGGGGAAACAGTCGCCTGTCACCGATTTTCTATTCGTAGTGCAGCGCGCGGATGGGATCCATTCTGGCCGCGCGCACCGCAGGCAGCATGGCGGCAATCAATCCGACCGCGAACAGCACTGCCACCGATACAATGATTGATGAAGGCGCGATCTCGAAATAGAGGCGCCCTTCCTGCCTGAGGTGTTCCCCGGCGAGCGGCCCCAGAAAAGGAAGAGAACCTATGGCAAAGGCGATGCCTGTCCCCAGACCCACTCCGCACACGGCACCGGCGAGAACGATGACGATCGCTTCGGCCAGGAACTGGAACAACACCGTTGCGCGCCGGGCTCCCAGGGCCTTGAGGACGCCGATCTCCGTCGTCCGTTCCAGGACCGAGGTGTACATGATATTGGCGAGTCCGACTCCGCCGATGGCGAGCGTAACCAGGCCTATGAAGGCAAGCAGCACCTTCAGGGCCGTCGACATGCCATCCACGATGCTGGTGAACTTGCTGAATTCCAGAATGAACACCGCTTTCTCGTCGGCAGGAGAGAATCGATGCAAACCTGCAAGGACCGACCGGACCTGCCTGACGGCTTTCTCCCGTGATGCCGGCGCAACCGGCGTCCAGACGATATCGTCAGGGTAACGCGGATTGCGGAACAGGATCATGGTCTGGTAAGGGATGAAGACGCATTCATTGTCGGGGCGATTGTAGTTGGCGATCTGCACCTTTGACGCAAGCCTTCCGATCACGGCGAAACGGATCCCTCTGATTTCGATCTCTTCCTCGAGGAACGGCCGCGACCCGTACAGCTCACGGGACACCGTGGCGCCGATCACTGCGACCCGGCGTTGGAACCGGTCGTCGTCCGCGTTCACCCATCGGCCCGCGTCGAGCTTCATGTTGCGGATTCGCTCATACTCGGGCATCACTGCGCGTACCATGTACTGTTTCTCACGGCTTCCCCGCACGATCGAGGTGTTGAACATCAGTTCGGGGGAGACGGCAGCTACCAGCGGCACATTCAGGCGGATCGCCTCCACATCGCGGAACTCCAGTTCCACGGACCGGCCGGCGCGCATTCCGCCCGCCTGGAGACTGGTCTGCCCGTTTGTCATGAAGACGATATCCTGGCCGATCGCCCTGAAGGCGTGGCGCAGGGCCGCATCGAATCCGTTCCCGTAGCTCATGAGTATGAGGAAAGAGGCCACCGCCCACGCCAGGCTGATCATGGTAACGACCGACCTGCGCCTGTAGAAGAGTATGGCGGCCAGGGCATTTTCGAGGACGGCTCTCCACATCATGTCTATTTCTCGAAGCGCAGGGCCTCGACGGGGGTCATCGCCGCGGCCCTCCAGGCGGGCGGCAGCGCGGACAAGACGGCGACCGCCATGAGCGCTATAGCCACCATCAGAACCGTCTCTAGCTCAATCGGCAGCCCGGCAAAAAAGGCGGGCATCGGAAAGGAGTTGACGATACTCGCCAGCCCCCAGATGAGCAGGAGTCCGCCCCCGCCGCTTATCAGGGCGAGGATCAGGCCTTCCGCGAAGATCTCGAGGAGAATCCGGCGCCTGCTCGCGCCGACGGCCTTGCGCAGACCGATCTCCGCCGTCCGCTCCGTCACCGACGTCATCATCGTGTTCATGACGCCGATCCCGCCCAGGCTCAGTGTGACGAGTGCCACCGAGCCGAGAAACAGTCCTAGCGCCTTGAAGGTGTCGTCGAAGAGCGCGGCCGTTTCCACCGTGTCCCACATGGGCACGGCCGCTTCGTCCCGAGGGTCAAAGCCGTACCTGCGCGCGAGAGCGCCGCGCACTTGCGTCTGGGCAAGTTGCCACTCGTCGACGGAACGGGGCCGGTAGACGATCACCTGGACCCGCCCCTCAGCCGCAACCTGATGATTGGGAGCGCAGTCGGAACGGACCAGGGGCGCCGGTATCAGGACCTTGTCGTTGTCCCACCCGTCGTAGCTGCTGTTCTGGTTCTTCTCGCTCATCAACCCCACGACGGTATAACGATAGCCGTTGAGGATAACGGTGTTCCCGAGGGGATCCCTTCGCCCTTCGAAAAGCTGCTTCCGGACCGAGTCGCCAAGAACGCACACCCGGGAACGGCTGCGCACATCAGACCAGTTCACGTCCCTGCCGAGCGCGGCCGGCAGGCTCCTGAGCTTCAAATAGTCCGGGTCGACGCCCAGCACGAGAAACCGTCCG
>JACADW010000049.1 GCA_013388445.1 Acidobacteriota bacterium
CGCTCAATGAGCCGGGCGGCCGAGGTTGGGCGCGGGTTCAGAACTCGTACCGGAGGGCGAACTGCATTTGCCTGGGCGACGACCGCGAGTAGTAAAGCTTGCCGAACGATCCGGGAGAGGAGATGTCGAGATGGGGATGCCCAAATGAGACGGAGTTGAACAGGTTGAAGGTCTCCCAGCGGAACTGGAGGCTGTGGCGGTCCGAGAACGGCATGACGAAGCGCTTCATCACGCCGAGGTCGACATTCCAGAAGCCGTCGCCACGCACGCCATTCCGTTGGCCGGCCTCGCCCGGGAGGGTGAAGTCGTAGGATGCGAGCGCGAGTTTGGGATCGGCCCAGATGTTCGGTCCGCTGCCGCCGGCCACCTGCGGGGCGTTCTTGCTGACGTGGGTCTTCGGGACCGCCTTGATCTGCGTCGCCCAGGCCGGCACGTTCCAATTGGTGGGATAGTAGCCGCTTTCGACTGTGGCCGGCAGAGGAGTGCTCTGAAAGTAGAGGCCGGAAACCTGCCAGCCGCCGAGGAGAGCGTCGAGGCCTTTGCCGGCGCTCCCGAGGAACTTCCTGCCGCGCCCGACGGGCAACTCCAGCACCCAGTTAGCGTTCCACATGTGGGTGGCATCGTAGTTGGAGACCGCCCGGTGCTGGGAGAAGTCCCAGGAGTTGATCATGAGATTCTCCGAGTAGCTGATGCCCCGGCGTTCGGGGCGCGAAGACAGGTCGATCGACTTCGACCAGGTGTAGTTGAAGTCCATCATCAACCCCTGGCTTAGCCGTTTCCGGACAGTCCACTGCATGCCGTGGTAGTTGCCGTTTCCGACCGACATCCACGTCCCGAGCGCGTAGTACTGCGGGGTGAAAAAGGTGTAAGGGCCGTAGATGGTGCAGGCGGGTTTGCAGTAAGTGTCGAAGGGGGAGATTGCCATCCAGCGCGCGGGCGCGCGGCCATTGTAGACTAAGTAGAGCCTCTGGGTGGCGGTCAACCCGGCCTGCGCCGCGCCGGGGAAGAGGTTTTCGTACCAGGGGATGACCGGGACCTGCTCGACCGGGGTCTTGGCTTTCACCAGGCGGATCATCTCCCGCACGGCAGTGAGGTAGTTGGTGCCTGACTTCGGATCGGTGAAATTCACCGGTTGGGCCACATCGACCTGCACGAGCGACCGCCGCGAGAGCCGGCCGACATATGAGGCCTGGACATACAGCCTGCCGGGCAGTTCGCGCCCGATCGAGAGGCTCATGTTCATCGTATAGGGAGGCAGCAGCTTGTTGTCCACCGCCCCACCGAAAGCGGCGCCTGCCCCCTCCTCGAGAGTCTGGGCCAGCCCGGCTTGGGCGGCGGCGGGAGGATCTCTCCAGGCAGGTTAAACACTCCGGTGAAGCGCGGCGCCGTCGCGGAGCTGTAGGCCGTTCCGGGGGTTTGGAAGCGGTAGGAGAAGCCCGGCGAGGTTTCGTCGGACCAGCGGGCGAGGCCCGAACCGAACATGTCGTAGAGCATGCCCCAGCCGAGACGGATCGAGGTCTTGCCCGGCCCGCCGAAGAGGCGTCCCTTCCAGCCGCCGGTGGACTGGGGAGAATAGGCCAGGGCCAAGCGCGGCGCGAAGTTCTTCTTATGGTACGGGTACAAGGGGGCGCCCTGCGGGCTGTCGCGGGGGACGTAGCTCAGCAGGCCGGCCTTGTAGGAAGGAATGCCGGCGTTCGCGTAAGCTGCCCGGGTGTGGAAGTACTCGTTGATACTGGGAACGATGGTGGTCTGGGCACCGTTCGCCTCGTAAAAGGGCGGCATGAGAGACCAGCGCAAACCGCCCGTAACCGTGAAGGCTCGAGTGGCGCGCCAGGTATCCTGGATGTACATTTCGTACTCCCTGGCGCGGAAATTGCGGGCCACTGGAGCGCCTTTGGGAAGCATGTTGCCGCTGATATCAAAGTTATACTGGGCGGCGCCGGTCGGTAGCACTCCCATCGTCCAGGCGAGCGCGGCCCCGAGAGGGCTCCGGTAGTTGTCGTCGAGGTCCGGGATAAGCGCGTAGTAGTATTCGTTGTCGTTCATCTCGGTGAAGTCGGCGCCGACATCATCGAAGGAGCGCTCGGAGCTGCTGCGCTTGATCTGGATGCGGCGCATGACGAAGCCGGTCTGAACGGTGTGGGAGCTTTTTGTCCAGGAGAAGTCGGCGCTGAGGCTGTGCGTGGGCGCGATGCGCGAGGCGCCGCGCGAAGTCGGGTACCGGTCGTCGAGTTCCCGAAAGTAGACCATGGATCGTGATTGCAGCCCGGTGCTCTCCCGGCCGATGCGTGTCAAGCCGTAGCGGAACGTGCCGGTCAACCTAGACGTGAGGATGACGTTGTAGCCGAGCGCCATGCCCTTGCTGTTGTCCAGGAACACAGACTGAGGCGGGTCCCCCGGGAACTGCGGCACCCCGCCGAAGTGGTCGTTCTGCAGGTTGCCGCGCGCGAACAGGGTGTGCCGGGCGGCAGAGTCAATCACGTAATCCAGGCGGGTAACGTAAGTGTCCTGCTTGGACTTGTTGGGAGCCAGGAACCGGAAGCCGGACGAGTTGAGGCCGTCGCCCATCGTCGGGTCGTTCGGCGCGGGAAAAGTCTTGAAGTGTGAAAGGACCGCCGCATTAACGCCGATTCCGAGCTTGTCCATCTGCTGCAGCTGCTGAGGGGAGATCTGGCCCACACTGCCATCGGTCCGAAGGTACTTGATGATTCCCTCGCGCAC
>JACADW010000137.1 GCA_013388445.1 Acidobacteriota bacterium
CCTGCGGCCCGTCCTGCTCCCGAAGCGCGGAACCGCCCGCCCGGCTCCGCTTCTTTCCTTCTGGCCGGTAGCGCGGAAGATTGCCATGGCTGCTGCCATTCTTCTGGCTTTTCTGGCGCTGGGCAATTCCGAAATCACGTGGGAAAAGGGGCGGTTCTCTTTCAAGACCCGGCTGATTCCAGGTTATGAGCCGCGGTCAGAATACTACACGAAGTTCGAAACCAGGGATATCGTCAGGAGAGCACTCGACGACGCCGAGGCCCGCATGATGGAGACCAATTACCTCATGATGCAGCGGGTGCTGGATACGATGGAGCAGGAGCGCTGGAACGACCTGCGGCTGATCGGCCTGCGGCAGACGGATCTACGCGGCAGAAACTGAACGTGCGCGCAGGCAGCCGCCGGCTTGTCCGTGAATGGGAAGACGTCGGAAGGGCGCAGGCGAGAGACCAAGCCGGACCGAACGGATCTGCAGGATCCAGCGGGTGCCCGCTTTTTGAAGCCGGATTCGGTCGTCCGACGTGCGATCCGAGCTGGTGCCACTGCAGGGGGACTGACAATGACATGGATTCGTAGAGGGGTGAGCAGAACGGGCCTCTTGCTCGCGGTGGTGTTGCTGCTGGAAATGCCGGTGCGGGCGCAGAGCTCGCGGGGAGCGCAGGGCGAAGGCGACGTCAGGGTCGATTACACCCAGGCGCGGCGCGAGATCCAGGCATTTGAGACCGTCCTCAACAACATGATCGCCTCGGCGTTCAGCAGCAGCCCGTTTGCGCTTGTTCAGAAAACGAAGGGAGTCTATCTCGCGGGGTATGGAACCAGTTTCAACTTCCTGATCAACATACACCGCGCCATGGTCAGCACTCCCTTCGGCGAGATCCGGCGATTCGAAGATACGAGCCCGGAGCAGAAGAGGAAGCGGATCGAAGATCTGACTGAAAAGCTTGTCCGGACCCTGCTGGAGTACGGCTCCTACCTTACCCAGCTTTCCAAGGACGAGTCCGTCGCCATAGTGGCATTTTACGAAGACCGCAACTTCCCCGACGAGGCAAATCAGAACAGGACCATCGTCATCAGTGCCACGAAGCGCGATCTCGAGGAATTCGGCGGCAATCAGAACCGCCTGAAGGAATTCAGACAGAAGGTGAAGATCATTGAGTATTAAAATCGAGGCTCTCAAGTCGAGAAAACTGATCGGGCAGGTTTTCCTCGAAAGGGGTCTGATCGACGAGGAGGAACTCCGCACAGCCCTCAACGTCCAGGCCGAATCGAGGGAGAAGCTGGGCAAGCTGCTCGTCGATCTTGGCTACGTCTCCGAGCGCGACTGCCTAGCCGTCGTTTCCGAGCACCTGCGCATCCCCACGGTCGGCGCGGCCGACTACCCCACGGTCCCGGTCCTGGAGAACGTCCTGACTTACCGTTTCATGAAGCAGTGCAAGTTCGTCCCCATCGCTCTCGAGGCGGGAGTCCTCAAGCTCGCGATGACAGATCCCCTGGACTACGCCACGATCGAGTCGGTCCGTCAGGCGACAGGTCATCAGGTGCAGGCTCTGCTCGGGGCCGAAAGCGAGATCATGGACGTGCTGGAGCGCCTGTATGGCTCCGCCGCAAGCAGCATGGGCCGAATCATCGAGGGAATGGATGACGGGAACCTCGGCACCCTCTCCGACGAGATTGAAGATGTCGAGCAGCTGAAGGACCTGGCCTCGGAGGCCCCGGTCATCCGGCTTGTCAACCTGCTCATGTCCAAGGCGGTCGAGAGCCGGGCCAGTGACATCCATATCGAACCTTTCGAGAAGGACCTGAAGGTCCGGTATCGGATCGACGGCATCCTGCACGACGTCGAGTCGCCCCCGAAGAAACTGAAGGCGGCCGTGATCAGTCGCGTCAAGATCATGGCCAAGCTCAATATCGCCGAGCGGCGCCTCCCGCAGGACGGCAGGATCAAGCTGAAAGTCCTCGGCAAGGACATCGATCTCCGCGTATCGACGCTTCCGACCATGTATGGGGAGAGCGTCGTCATGCGCATCCTGGACAAGAGCAACACCGCGCTTTACGACATCCGGCGGCTCGGTTTCCCCGAGGATTCGCTCCGGGAATTCACGAGCCTCATCAAGCGGCCGCACGGCATCATACTGGTGACCGGACCAACCGGCAGCGGTAAAACGACCACGCTGTACAGCGCGCTCGATACCATCAATCTCCCGGATAAGAAGATCATCACGATCGAGGACCCGATCGAATACCAGATGGACGGCATAAACCAGATCCAGGTGCACTCACAGATCGGGCTCACCTTCGCGGCCGGCCTGAGGCACATCGTCCGGCAGGACCCGGACGTGATCATGGTTGGCGAGATCCGAGACCTCGAGACGGCCGAGATCGCGATCCGCGCCGCGCTGACCGGGCACCTCGTATTCTCGACGCTGCACACCAACGACGCGTCCAGTGCCATCACGCGTCTCGTGGACATGGGGGCCGAAGACTACCTGATCGCGTCGTCCCTCCTCGGGGTGCTGGCCCAGCGCCTCGTCCGCGTGATCTGCCCGCATTGCAAGGAGGAGGTATTCCCGGTCCCGGAGATGCTGGACGAAATCGGATTCCGGCGCGGAAACGGGCGCCGCGACCCCGACCGCTTCTTCGAGGGAAGGGGATGCGAGCGGTGCAGCAATACCGGATACATCGGCAGGATCGGGATCTATGAGCTCATGCTCATGAGTGACGACCTGCGCAAGCTGACCATCGGCAAGGCTGACTCCAACCAGATCCGCAAGAAGGCGTTCGAATCCGGTATGCGCTCGCTGCGGGATGACGGCTGGCTCAAGGTGCGGCAGGGAATCACAAGCATAGCGGAGGTCCTGCGCGTCACTCAGGACGTCTAGAGAGACAACAATGACCGCATACAGCTACAGAGCGTCCACGCTCGAGGGGAAAATCGTCGAGGGGACGATCGATGCGGCCGATCACGGCGCCGTGGCGATCAAGCTCCAGGACATGGGACTGCTGCCCATCCGCGTGGGCATCGCGACAAAGAAGAGTGCGCTTGCGCGCGAGATCGAATGGCCCTGGAAGGGCCGGGGGATCAGCCGCAAGCACCTCCTCGTTTTCACCCAGGAGCTGCACACTCTTGTCCGTTCCGGTTTTCCGCTGGACCGCAGTCTCAGCGTGCTCTCGCAGCTGGCGGAAAGCGAGGCGCTGTCCCAAGTCATCCAGGATGTGCTGAAGGAAGTCAAAGGGGGCCGGTCCTTCTCTGAGGCGCTCGGCAAGTATCCGGAGGTTTTCCCCAAGATCTACATCAACATGATCAGGGCCGGCGAGGCCGGAGGCGCGATGGAGGATGTGCTCGGGCGCATAGCGTCGTTCCTGGAAACGAGCGAGCATCTCCGATCCTACTTCGTAGGCGCGCTGATCTATCCCGTCCTGCTCTCTGTCGTAGGCATCGCGAGCGTGACCATACTTACGCTGTTCGTGGTTCCGAGGTTCGTGGCTGTCTTCGAGGACACCGGGCTCCCTCTGCCGCTGCCGATGGCGATTCTGAAGGGGATCGGCGATTTCTTCACTGGATACTGGTGGCTGGTGATACTCGGCATTGTCCTGGCTATCGTCTCGATCCGGAGGTCCCGGTCCACCGTGGAGGGCCGCCTGCGCTGGGACCGCTGGCTGCTCCGGGCGCCGCTGCTCGGCGAAGTCGTGCGAAAGATCGAGGTCGCGCGCTTTGCCAGAACGCTGGGGACGCTCCTGCACGGCGGCGTCCCGCTGCTCCAGGGGATGACGATTGTGCGTGAAATCATCGGCAACCAGGGGATCGCCACGCTCATAGACCCCATCCGCAACGGGATCAAGAAGGGCGAGGGGATCGCAAAGCCCATGAAGCAGAGCGGGGTCTTTCCGCCGCTGGCCATGCACCTGATCGAGGTGGGCGAGGAATCGGGCAAGCTGGAGACGATGCTGGTCCAGGTCGCCGATGTCTATGACGGCGAGGTTCGCAACAGCATCCGCAATCTCATCGCGTTCTTTGAGCCCGCCCTCATACTGGTAATGGGAATCATCATCGGGACGATCGTCGTTTCGATGCTGATGGCCATCTTCAGCATCAACGACGTGCCGCTGTAGGGGGAGGAACCATGCCGTCTTCAGGAAACCATACAGGAAACCATAAAAGATCCGAGCGTGGATTTTCGCTGATCGAACTCATTGTCGTCCTGGTCATCCTCGGCCTGCTGGCCGCGGTCGTGGGGCCGCGGATCTTCGACAAGCTGGCGCAGAGCAAGCAGCAGATCGCGAAAATCCAGATCAAGGAGCTCGAGGGCGCGCTCTCCCTGTTCTCGTTCGATGTGGGGCGCTTTCCGACGACCAGTGAGGGGCTGGAGGCGCTCATCCGCAATCCGGGCAACCTCGAGGCCTGGAAGGGGCCCTACCTGAACAAGAACGAGCTGCCCCTCGACCCGTGGCGCAAGCCCTATGTCTATCGATGCCCGGGCCAGCACGGGGATTTCGACCTTTTCTCGCTCGGCCCGGACGGTGTCGAAGGCGGAGAGGATGAAAATGCCGATGTGGTCAACTGGAAATGACGCCGTTGCCAAGGCCGGGGCGTGCGGGACCCCTGTCCCTCTCGCGGTCCTGCCTCCGCAGAGGCCGGGCCTGGCATCCCGCGGCCGCGACGCCTCCCGCGCGGGGGGATTCACGCTGCTGGAACTCGTGCTGGTGGTGCTCGTGATGGGGTTGGCCGTGGCGATCAGCTATCCGTCGCTGTCCCGCGGATCGGCAACGCTGCGCCTCAGGGCTGCCGGACGCGATGTGCTCAACGTGGTCCGATACGCGCGGGAAAAGGCGATCACCGAGCAGAGCGAACTGCACCTGGTGGTCGAAAAGGGGGCCCGGGAGGTGGTGCTCACGGACGAACTGGGCGAAGGAGACAGGCCTTATGCGTTGCCTTCCGATGTCAGGATCGATCGGCTTCTGCTAGGGTCGGAGGAGGTCCGGGAGGGGCCGGTGGTGATTCGTTTCCTCCCCAACGGCAGCTCGACGCCGGCGACGATCGTCCTGAAATCGGACGCAGGAAGCGCGTTGAGGGTCATCACGGAGCCGATCACTGGAGGCGCGCGCATCCTGCAGGGTGAGGGAGGCCCGGGAGCATGAACCTGAGGATCCGTAAACCCGAACAGGGCTTCACGCTGCTGGAGACGCTCATCACGCTCGTGATTTTGGGGGTGGGAGTATCCCTGACACTGTCGCTCATTTCGGGCGCGTTGACCAACATCCGGAAAGTCCAGATCCGTGCGCGGACAATCCAGCACGCGGAGTCTGTCATGGAACTGGCCTTGCTGGATGACTCCATCACCAAGCCGACTGTGATTCAGGGCGATTTCGCCGACGGAACGAGGTGGATGATCCGTGTCAGCGAGTACGAGATGCCCAGGCCGCCGCAGCCCCTGGCGGTGCAACAGCAGGTGCAGATGCCGGTCAAGCTCCTGGCCTATGCGCTGGAAATCATGGCTCCCGGTTCTGCGACCGCCGACCTGAGGCTGCAGACCCTGAAGCTGGTCAATGTCGAAACGCTTCCCGGCGCCGCGGAGTTGCCGAGATGAGGCGTCAGGACGGGCGAGTGACGATGTGCAGGGACGATTCGAATCGACGGAGAGGGATAAGGGCCTCCAGGGTGCACCCTGCGTCCGGACCGTCGTGCCGGGTCCGGCCGGCCGATGGGGGGTTCACTCTTCTCGAGACGGTGATGGCAGTCACGCTCGTTGCCATGATGGCCGTCGGCTTATGGTCCGTGTTCAGGATCAGCCTTGCCTCGTGGAAACGCGGCACCGAGTCGATCGACGCGAATCAACGCCACCGGAGCATCGTGGACCTCATGAAAAAGCAGATGGCCTCGATCTATGGCGTCCTGGCTCCGGTGGATCCCCAGGCCGGCGGAGTCATCCATCCTTTGTTCGCGGGCACCGAGTCCAGCGTCCAGTTCATCAGCCTGAACTCGCTTCGTTTTTACGAAAACGTCGGTCTGACGACCGTCTCCTACGATGTCGAACGGGATCGTGCCGGCGCCTTCAATCTCGTGCAGAGAGAACAACAGTTCCTGGGATTGGATCCCGGGCGCGAGAGCTTCTTCGATCGGGACATCGCCGAGCCCCTCCCCGTATTCGAAAACCTGACCAGTTTCAGGTTCGAGTATTTCGATCCGGGTGCGGCCGACAGGCCCGCCCGCTGGGTCAGCAGCTGGGATGCCAAGGAGACGCGCCAGATGCCTGCGGCTGTTTCGATGACCATGGTGTCGCAGGATGCCGACGGCGAGACGATCAGCCGGCACCTGGTCGTCCCGATCATGGCGCGGCCCAACGACCCGAGCATGAACTTTGTCAATCCGTTTGATACGCGGCCGCGTCGATTCGGAGTGGTGCAATGAGCAGGCGAAGGAATGAAGAGGGAGTAGTCCTGATCGCGATGCTTTGGATCCTCTCCGCCCTGGCTGTGATCGCGCTCAGTTTTTCCCGCGAGGGCTTCGTGGAAGTGTCCGCGGCGCGAAACGCGCGCGACCTGTCGGACGGGTACTATATCGCCCGGGCAGGCCTGAACGCGGCGATCTACCAGCTTATCGAAAGGCGGTTGACTCCCCGGGTTCAGCAGCTCGAGCTGCCGCAGGAGCCGGAACCGATCGATCTGGGGAAGGTCGGCGGGACATTCTCGGACGGCAGCTACGAGGTAGATATTCAGGACGAGTCCGGAAAACTGAACCTGAACATGATCAACGAAGAACAGCTCCGGCTGCTGCTCGAGGTCACAGGCATCCAGAAACCGGATTCCGACATCATCGTTGATTCCGTCATGGACTGGCGCGACGCGGACAACGCTTACCGGCTGAACGGTGCGGAGGACGAGTACTACCAGCGGCTTCCCCGGCCGTACAAGGCGAAAAACAGCAGGTTCGAAACTGTGGAGGAGCTGCTTCTCGTGCGAGGCGTCACACGCGAATACTATTACGGATATGCGGAACGCGCGCCGGACGAGTCGATCGCTTACCGCTACGGCCTGTCCAGATACCTGACGACCTACTCCACGTCAAACAGGGTGAACGTGAACTATGCGCCCTTGCAGGTATTGATGTCTGTCCCAGGCATGCCGCCCGACGCGGCCCGCTTCATTTTCGAGCGGCGCCAGACCAGGCCGTTCGCGAATATCGAGGAGCTGAACCGGGAGCTGCCAACGAGCCTCGGGTCCACGACACTGCCGTTTCTGTCGACCGACCAGACTCACATCTACACCCTGACGGCCTTTGGCAGGAGGGAAGGCGCGCGGGCCCGCAGGGCCATACGGGCGGTCGTCAACCTGGACCCGCGGGAGAAGAAGAGGCATTGGATCATGTACTGGAACGAAAACGTACCGAACCTCTAGAGTGGATCGAGAGATGTCCGAATCTATCTGTGTCCTGCGCGACGACTTGCGATCGAACAGTTGCGAAGCCTTCGGAGCAGTTCAGGCTCGCTTCAAACGAGCCCGTAACAATTGTGGGCCGGACCGCCGGTCCGTCGCTACTCCGCGGGCCCGGTGTGACAGTCGTCGACTGGCGGCTTTGGGCTGAAGAACATGCTTTGTCTGAGAAGCAGGGTAGCTCCGAGTACAAGGATTTGTGCAGTGTGCCGACACGCTCCTGTGCCGGGTTCCGGGCCCATGGCACTCGTCGAGCGAAGTCGAATTCGTCAATCGTCAATCGTCAATTGGCAGGTTTGGGCCGAACAACATGGTTTATCTTAGAAGCAGTGTAGGCGTGGAGATCCGCGGGCCGGACCTGCTCATTTCCTGCCTGCAGAGCAACCTCTCCGCCGGGGTGTTTACCCAGTTCCGGAGGATATCGGCGTACCGGGAACGGGACCGGTCGGAGGTACGCAGCGAAATCGACCGGTTCTTCTCTGCGGCCCGCGTCAGCCGCGAAAACGTCATCCTGGGCCTTGCTCGCCGCGATGTGGTCCTCCGCTACATCGATCTGCCTGCGGAAGTGACGGACAATCTCCGGCAGGTCGTTGCCTACCAGGTGCAGTCCTTCGAGCCCACGGACGAGGAACGCTACTGCTACGATTTCGCCGCGTTGAAGCCGGCTCCCGGTTCCAAACGGGTTCAGGTCCTGCTCGTCATGATCAAGCGGAGTATTCTCGACGGTCACCTGGAGCTCCTCCGCGATCTCGGGATCAAACCCGCGGCTGTGACCGTCGCGTCCGTCGGCCTCGCCAACCTGTTTCTGCAAGGCCGCCGGGCCCTCAACGGCCGTCTCTATGTCCTCGCGGATCTCTCTCCCCAAGGCATCGAGGTGCTGACCCTGAGAAGCGATTCACTGCTGCATTCCCACGAATCGGCGAAAGGCGATTCCATTTCCTGGAAGGACGCTCTGGTCCGGGAGGTCGAAGTGGCCGCGGAGCGGATCCGCCTGGGTCCGGAAGAAGCCATAGACAGGATGGTGCTCGCCGGCGAGTTTTCCGAGCAGGCGCGGGAAGAGGTGAGCGCCGCAATCTCCGACTGCGATCTCATCGGCGGATACATCCCCTTCGAGATGGCTTCCCAGTGCCGCCCCCACCTCCATGAAGCGGGAAGTTCCCTCGGGCTGGCTTACAGCGGTCTGGCTCCGAGGGTCCCGATCCGGCTGAACCTCCTGCCGTCCGAACTGCGACACCGGCAGACCCGTTGGGCCTATATACCCTCGGTCGTCCTTGGTATCGTGATCCTGGGACTGCTGATCGCCACCGGTGTGCGGGAGAGCATACAGGAACGCCGCCTCATTCACAGGCTGGACAGCGAGATTGCGAGTCTCAAGGAACTAGTCGACCAGGTGCAGAAGCTGCGCGCACAGGCCCTGCAGCTGGAGGCGGAAGCCAAATCGATGGAAGAGCTGTTCCAGAAGCGCGACATGAACCTGGAAGTCCTCCAGGAGCTCACAACCGTGCTGCCGGGCGACACCTTCCTCAGCGTCTATTCGAACAAGGATGGCGCCATCCAGATCGCCGGCTCCAGCGCGGCTGCGCCCGACCTGATCCCGAATCTCGAAAAGTCGCCGCTCTTCAAAGAGGTCGTTCAGCGCGGGCAGATCTTCAAGGACGCCCAGACGGGCAAGGACCGGTTTATTTTCGAAATGAAACTGGAGAAGTGATCTTGGAAATGACCGCGCGCGAGAAGAAGTTCCTGATCGGTGGGGGAACGACTGCCATTCTCATCATCGGATACTATCTTGTCACGACCTACACACCCGGCTTGAGCGACACGGGCACGAGCGTCGAGATCAAACGCAGAACGCTACTCCAGCACCGCGAGATCGTGAGCCAGGAAGGGATCTACCGTTCGCGGGCCGAGCAGTACCGCCAGCGGCTGCAGCAGATGACTGCCCTGCTCTTGCCGGGAGACAACCCTTCCATCGCGGGGGCGGAACTCCAGAAGATCCTCAAGGACATGGCCGACCGGAGCGGTGTGGAGATCAACCGCAGGACCATCCAGCGCGAGCAGAAGCTTCAGGGAGGCATCGTCAAGATTTCCGTGAACATCGAGACCAACTGCGAGCCGGACCAGCTGGTGCAGTTTCTCGCCGCGGTCGAGAACTATGAAAAACGTCTCGTCGTGGACGAACTCATGATCAATGCCTTCCGGATACAGAGGCGCTATCAGGCCCGGCCGAACCTCACGGTGTCGGGATACATCCGCGTCCCCGAGCCCAAACCCGAGACCAGGAGTGCCGGCTGAGCCACTGAGAAAGCGGTCTATGGATAACCGATGTGATTCCGTCCTCATTTCAGACCGTTCCGCGCCGCCGGCGGTGAAAGCAGGCTCGGGCAGTGCAGGCGGCGGCTGGCGGACGCGGCCAACTGCAACCAGGCTGAGGATCGCCCCCTTGGCGCCGTCGGGCCGCCGGCGCGGGCAGATTGACCAATTCTGCGATTCGAGAGCATCGGGGTGAACATATGACCAGGAAATGGATCTTCATCAATGTCGCGTTGGCGCTGGTGTCTGCGCTTCTGGCGTGGCACCTGCGGGTGTCGATCCGTGAGTTCGACGCCGCCAACGACATTGCCAGAATCCAGCCGATTCGCGACATCAAGAAACCGGCCAGTGAGGAGGTGCTTCCTCCGCTGAAGCCGGCGCGGCGCTATGACCCGGCGGAGTTCCAAATCATTCCGGCGCAGAACCTCTTTGCAGAGTCGCGCTCTCGCGAGGACAAGACCGACACGTCGCAGGTCCAGGAAGCTCCCCCGCTGACCGTGAAGCCGGTTCTTGTGGGTGTCACGCTGGTGGGAAGCCAGCGCCTGGCGCTCATTGTCGATCCCTCAGTTTCGGGACCGGGGCGAAAGACCCAGACCAAGAGGCCGGGTGACTCCTACCAGGGATACATCATTACCGACATCGGCGAAAACCGGATGGTCCTCGAGAACGGCGCACGCAGGGAGGTCATACCGCTGTATGACGGATCCAAACGGCCGACACAGGGTGGGAAGACCCCCATTCTGGCAACCCGGGTCATCTCGTTCGGTGCGGGTCCCGCACAGGCGGGGGCTGTGCCCGTGAGGAGCGTCCCCACGGCCTTAGTGCAGCCGCGTCCCGCCGCGCAGGCGCAGCCCTCGGTAGCTCCGGTCGGGCAGGCAGCGAGCGCCGCTGCGCCGGAGGCCGGGATCGCGCGCACGACGTTGCAGGGCCGGCAGGTGCCGGGCGCGCCCCCAAGCACCGCCTCTCCTGGCGAGAGAACGGACGAGCAGGGACGGCGCATCATCCGCACACCGTTCGGCGACATCGTTCGCCCGAACCCACAATAAAACCGAAAGCATAAGAGAAAGTCACGAGTCATGACGAACCGAAAACTCTTGATACCGGCAATGATCTTCCTGCTGGCCCTGGCAGCCGGCAGCCTCAGCGCGGTGCAGCAGGCGCAGGAGAGCGAGCGCCAGATGACTCCTGAGGAACGCCGAAAACTCTTCGAGCGCCTCGTCGAGCAGATGCAGCAACAGAAGGCTCCCGGCCCCCAGACTCCGCAGCCTGCTGCGCCGGCTGCGAGCCCTGCACCGCAGGGTGTACCCGCCATCGCTCAGCGGGCCCCGGTTGCGGGCGGCCAGGTGCAGCTCAGCTATGACAACGCGGATCTGTATGAATTCATCAACCAGATTACCGACACGCTGGGGATCTCGCCGGTGATCGTCGATGCCGAGGTCAAGGGGAGTGTGACGATCCACAGCTCCACGCCGATGTCGCGCGAGGATGTCTTCCCGCTCTTCAACCTGATCCTCAAGAACAACAACGCCGCAATGGTCAGGCAGGGGAACATCTACCAGATCGTACCGATATCGTCGGCCATCAGGAAAGGGCTGGAGATTGTCGAGCAGCTGCCGCCTGCGCCGCCGGAAGCGCCGGCCGAGAAGGCTCCCGAACCCGCTGCCGGCGACAAGCAGACACCCGAGGCGAAACCGACGCCTTCCCAACCGGCACCGGTCCCAAAGCCTCCGCCGGCCGGGCATTCCCCGCAGGCGCTCCCGACGCCGGCTCCCCCCGCGGCCGGGCCGCAGGAGCAGCCGAAGACTGAAGCGGATTCAAAGACGCCGCAGCTGAAGACCTATGTGATCAGGGTCGAGTTCGTGCCGGTCCGCGACTTGATCGAGCCGCTGAAGCTCTTCATGACCGAGGGCGGCGTGATCATGCCTTACGAGCGGCTGAACATGATGATCGTGACCGATTACAGCGACAGCGTCTCCAAGCTGATGGAAGTCGTCCGCATGCTGGACAGCAGCTACCTGGATCCGGACCTGATCGAGCTCATCAAAATCAATTACAACGCGGCGGCGGACGTCCTGGAAGATCTCAGGAAGATCTTCGGTTCCGGTACGAAGGATTCCGCAACGGGCGTCTATTTTGTGTCGCTGGATCGCATGAACGCCATCCTCGTCATGGCCAACTCGAAGCGGGCGCTGGCCGAGGTGAAGCGCTGGATAGGCGAACTGGATGCGACTACCGGGAGGACCATTCAGACTTTCGTCTACACCGTCGAGAACGGGACGGCCTCCAACATCGCCATGATCATCGGCGCCCTGTTCGGCGGCGAAGGGACGCAGACCGGCGGAACCACCGGAGTGACCGGCGCCGTAGCTCCCGGCGGCCGCGCGACACCGTTCGGTGCCCAGACCGGCACCGTGGGTGAGAGCATCCGAACGGGGGGCGCCTTCGGGAGTCAAGCCGCCGGTGGAACATTTGGGACTGGCGGATTCGGCGCCGGCACCTATGGCGCGGGCACTTACGGCGGGGCTTTCGGCAGCCCCTGGGGAGGAGGCGGCTTTGGAGGCTACGGAGGTTTTGGAGGAGGCTATGGAGGCTTCGGCGGAGGAGTCTGGGGAGGCGGCACGCAGCTGGGACCGCGGCTGAACCAGGGCGGCGGGATGTATGCCACCGTGCTGCGCGGCGGCGGGTTTACCGGCCTGCAGGATGCGGTCCGCCTGGTCGTGGACGAAATCAACAACACCCTCATCATCCAGTCCAGCGCCGCGGACTATGCATACCTGCTCGAGACAATCAAGAAGCTCGACATCATGCCGCGACAGGCTGTGATAGATGCGCGGATCTTCGAGGTCGATCTGACCGATGCGCTGAGTTTCGGAGTCTCAGCCACCCTACAGGGCCGGACCGGAGACCAGCGGCTGACAACCGCTTCACTCGATGGGGATTCAGGCGCGCTGAGCGCCGGCATGTTCGCGTTCATCGGCAACTCCAGAGAATTGCTCATGGCGATTGCGGCGCTCCGGACCAAGACGAAGGTCAGAATCCTTGAAGCACCGTCGGTCCTGGCGCTCGACGGCACGATGGCCAAGATCGTCGTCGGAGGTGAAGTGCCCTACCCCAGCGCAAGTTTCATTCCTTCAACAGGCGGTGCGACGACGAGCGTTCAATACCGCGAGACAGGAATCCAGCTGCTCGTGATGCCAAGGATCTCGGCTTCGGGCGTGGTGACGCTCGACATTGCGCAGGAGGTGAGCGCCCCCGGCGCTCAGACCGATCAGGGACCGACATTCAGCAAGACCAGCGTGTCGACAACCCTGGCCGTCAGAGACGGGGAGACGGTGGCGATTGCGGGGCTGATCCGCGACAACACCAGCCAGGGGAGGCAGGGGATCCCCTTTGTATCCAACATCCCGCTGATCGGGGCCCTGTTCGGCCGCACGAGCCGGAGTGCGAACAGAACGGAACTCCTCATCATGCTCACGCCTCACGTGATCCGGACGCCGGAGCGCCTCAAAGAAATGAGCCAGGAGCTCAAGGACTCGCTCCGCAATGTCCGCAAGTGGGCCGACGACAAGGAAAAGGAGCATCAGGAGGACTTGAACGACGCGATGAAGGACCGGATCAAGAAGGAGCAGCGGGAGCAAAGGAAGGCGGAAAAGCAGAAGGCCGAGGCGCAGATGTAGCGGCAATCCGGAATTCGGGATGGGTAGCTTGGGGGGGAGGCGCCGGTCCGGGCGCCGCCTTTGTTCTCAAGTGGCGAGCCGTCCGTCGCACGGTCCCCGAGCCCCGTTCCCCGTGGGGAAGTGCTGATCCCGAACCCGCCGGGCATGCTGTTTTGGAAACAAGAGGAAGGGTGCTATTTCGAAGGTGAGAGAACCAGGGGCGATGCGATGCCGACATCGAGGTTGCCTCGGCGTTCCAGATCTCCGAATATGAGGCAGAACTGCGGATAGACCTTCAGATTTGCCACGTTGAATTCCTGCCCCGCCCGGTTGGCGAGCAGCACCGACGCATATTCGCCGACCTGATGGACGCGGATTGACCCGATGGCGCTCTTCAAACGCGGATCAGCACTTAGATCCAGGCTGGGTTCCGCGGGGAGGCTGCCCTCCTGGTTTTGCAGGCTGCTGTCCGGCATCCATTTATAGAGCCGGGGCTGCAGTCCGCCCTGCGCAGCTGCGAGGTAGTCCGTCCCGGACATCTGTTCAACGACGTGCGCGATGTAATCGGGTGCGAAATCGAGCTGGTATGCTCGGCGGTCCCGATAGTTTCCGTCGGGACGTAACGCCGTCACGGCCCCGCTTCTCATGTTCACGGTCACGATTTCCCGGCCGAGCTCACACTGGGGTCCCACGGTCGGGAGGACCGGTTCGTATCCGGTCACGAACGACCCGCCGATGCGGAATCCTCCAGCGCCATCTCCGAGAAGGACAGCGCCGAAGAGACTGGCCCGGCTCGTGACCAGCAGGTCTGCTGCGCCGTCGCCGTTGACGTCCTCCAAAGCCAGGGACCTCTGGTACTCGATCGCCGTTGGGTTGACGAATACGCCAAAGCTTCTCCGGGACCCGTCTGGGAAGGTGAACTCCACCTCGCCCGAGCGATCGACGACAACAGCGCTGAGGACCCCCGAACCGTCGAGATCCCCGACGATGACGAACCGGCTCGGCTCGACTCCTCCGCCCGCCAGGAGAGTCGCTTCCTGCTGCGATGTCGCGGGTGGTTGCGACTGGAGTTTCGACGGCTGCTTTGATGCGCTCGTTGCTGCTTCAGCCGCCTGGCGGCCTATTTGTTCCTTTTGCTTTACCTCGGAAAAAGGATTCCTGTCCTCCGCCGCCAGTTCATCACGCGGTGCGTCCGCACCATCCGACTGGGGATCGAACAGCTTGCCGAACAGGGAAGCAAACGACCCGTTGAAGACAAGGGCCGCGGCGCTGCCCAGATCGCTGGAGAATGCGCCGCGCGATACCCCGTTGATCCCCGACCAGCGCCCGCCGACCATGGTGACGCTGATGCTTCTGTATTTCCCGGCTCGACGGGTCTCCGGCCGTACCTGGGCCGCAGTTCCAAGCAGGACCGGCAGGGCCGTGTTCTCGTCGAATCTGAGGAACGACGCCGAAAAGCCGACGTCTTCGGCGGCTATGGAAATCATCTGGTCCCTGGAAGCAGGAAGTCCATGGCGGTCGCTTATCTGGCGGTAGAGGGGAGCGATGCCGGAGTCGGAGGAAACCTCGGTCGCTTCAGGGATAGCCC
>JACADW010000069.1 GCA_013388445.1 Acidobacteriota bacterium
ATCCCTACGAGGAACCGCTGGAGGTCCTCTATACACTGCCGCTGCCGGCGGGCGGGGCGGTGACCGGCTACACGATCCGCCTCGGCAAGCGGGTCATCCGCGGCGAGGTGCGCAAGCGCGCCGAGGCGCAGGAGGAATACCGCAAGGCCCTGCTGGACGGCCGGTTCGCGTCTCTCCTTGAGCAGGAGCGTGCCGACACATTCACACAGAAGCTGGGTTGCCTGCCGCCCGGGGAGACCGCCGGGGTCGAGATCGAGGTGGTACAGTTGCTGGCCTTCCTGCCGGAGGACGGCTCCGGTCCCGGGCGCTGGGAATACCGTTTCCCGACTGTGGCCGGCGTCCGCTACGAGGGAGCGCCGGGCCGGGTGCCTGATGCTGAAAAGCTGGATGTGAACCGGGCCGACGGCGCGGGGACGCCCGTGAAGCTGGAGGCGAGCCTGCTGATCATGGACGGCCCGGGCGGAGATACCCGTCCCCAAGCCCCCGGTCGGGAGGTCATCCTCGAGGAGAGCGATGGCGGAGTGCGTGTCTCTCTGAGCGAGGGGATGAAGCTCGATCGTGACCTGGTGATCCGCTGGTCCGCCTTGCAGCAGGATGTCGGCGTGCGCATGGTCGAAGGCAAGGGTCTTCCCTGCGACGACGGCCGGTACGCACTGATCACGCTGACGCCGCCGGCTTCCGTCCAGAAGGGTCTCGCACGCGACCTCACGATCCTGATCGACGCGAGCGGATCCATGTCGGGAAGGCCTATCAGCCGCGCAAAACTCGTCGTCGAAGAACTCCTGGGCAGCCTCGACCCGGGAGACCGGTTTGAAATCCTGGCCTTCGCGAGCGACGTGAAACGCCTTGTTTCCGGGCCGGTGGATGCGTCGCCTGATAACATCCGCGGGGCGCTTGCCGCGCTGCGGCAACTCGAGGCCGGCGGCGCCACGGAAATGGCCCGGGCCGTTGTCGAGGCGCTCAAGCCGCTGCGGCCCGATTCGCAGCGGCAGGTCGTCCTCATCACGGACGGCTACATCGGATTCGAGAGCGAGGTGATCGGGGAAATCCTGCGACGGCTGGTTCCAGGTGCCCGGCTCCACGCCGTGGGGGTGGGCTCGGCCCCCAACCGGTCGCTGACCCGCGGCGCGGCGCGCGCCGGTCGCGGAATCGAGATCCTGGTCGGCGATGACGGCGACGCCCGCGCCGCCTCGCGCCGGCTTCTCCAGGCGACCGTGCGCCCGGTTCTCACCGATCTCGAGGTCGGCGGAACGGCCCTGGTCACGTTCGCACCCGGCAGGCCTCAGGACGTTCTCCAGGGCCAGCCGCTGGTCCTGCTTGCGGAACTCGCCGCGACCGGCGGAATGCTCGAAATCAAGGGCAGGCAGGCCGGCGCGCCCGGGATCTGGCGACATCGTGTGGAGATCCCGGAGAGGCCGGAACAGGCCCGGGGCGACGGCCGCCGGGCGACAACGCTCCCGCTCGGGGCATTGTTCGGCCGCGAGGCGATCGAGGACCTCGAGCTGGAGGTGGCCGCCGCGCCGTCGGAAAGGGAGAGGGCGAGACTCGAAGAGGGGATCGAGAGCCTGCCCCCGCAACCCCGCCTGGCGCTGGCGGCGCGCCTCGACTCCGACGGCCTCCCGGACCGGGAACTTGCCGAACGCCTGCGGATGAGGTTGAACACCTTCCTCCAGAACATCGTCCGCGCCCGCAGGGGTATGGAGAGATGCCTGGAGGGCCGGGGCGTGCGCCTCAAGGAGCTCCTGTCATGACCGACGACCCGAAAGACCTGCTCATCGAGGAGACGGTCTCGGCGTTCCGCGAACGCAACTGCTGGGGCCGCGTCCTGCCCTCACGGGCCTGGTGGGACCTCCCGCCGGAAGACCGCGACGCGGTCTTCGAGCGCCAGCTCGCCAGCCGGGTCATCGAGCGCGCCCTCGACCCCGAAGGCCGCAGCACGACCGTCCGCGCCGTCCTCGCCCGGCTTGCAGGGAAATAGGGAAGCGTCCCCTATTTCCTGTATCATGGCGTGGTCTTCGTTTCCCGGGAGAAACCATGCGATCGAAACGTGACACGCGCGAACCGCCGGCCGTCCGGCACGCCCTCTGGATGTTCATCCTGCTCGCCTGCGCCCCGCCTCCGCCCGTTTCCGCGCAGGATCACTCCGCGCGCGTCAAGGAAGCGCTCGCTTACATCGCGCAAAACGCCGCACGCGAGGAGCACGTGATGATGACGATGCGCGACGGCGTGAGGCTCTCGGCATTGATCCTCTTCCCGAAGGACAGGACGCGCGAGAACCTGCCCGCCGTGTTGTTCCGCACCCCTTACCTCATCGAGCCGGGCGAGGTCGGCCGGTTCGCGGAATTCCTGCAGAGCTTCCTGAAGAACGGCTATGCGGCCGTGATCCAGAACGTGCGCGGCCGATACTTTTCCGAGGGCACCTACACCTATCTGATCGGTTCGGGTCAGGACGGATACGACACGGTCGAATGGATCGTCCGGCAGCCCTGGTCGAACGGCAAGGTCGGCACGCTGGGCTGTTCGTCGACGGCCGAGGAACAGCACAAACTCAACGCCGCCCGACACCCAGGGCTCGCCGCCACGGTTCCGATGGGCTCCGGCGCGGGCATCGGCAAGGTCGGACCTTACAACGAAATGGGCAACTTCTATCGCGGCGGCGTGATCCAGGGTCTCTGGTTCGCGTGGTACTACGACGCCGGCTACACCTACCGCCCCTCCTTCCCTCCGGGCCTCTCGCGCTAGACGCTCATTCGACTCGGCCGGTTCTGGACGCTTCAGCCGAACCAGATGCCCCCTTCAGGCATCGACGCGCTGATCTGGACACTCCCGATCAACAAGGTAATGGAAAGGATGGCTGCTGCGCCGAGCGACATGGACGACTTCGTCAACCGGCTGCCGAACGATCCGCGCTGGAGGGAGGTCGATTTCGGCGGCGAGGGCGACCGCTACGGCTCTCCGATGCTGATGATCAACTCCTGGTACGACGTGTCGATCGGCCCCAACGTCGCGCTCTTCGAGTACCAGTCGAGGAACGCCGTAAACGAGAACGCCCGGAACAACATGTTCATGGTGATCGCGCCGACCACGCACTGCACGCAGGCAACCATGGAGACGGAACATACCGTCGTGGGGGAACGCGATCTCGGCGACGCGCGCTTCGATTACGTCGGGCTGGTGCAGAAATGGTTCGACCACTTCCTCAAGGGCCTCGACAACGGCGTCACGAACCTGCCGAAGGTGCGGGCCTACATGATGGGAGCGAACGAGTGGCGCACCTACGAGAGCTGGCCCCCGAAGCAGGTTGAATACGTACCCTACTACCTCGACAGCGCGATCGCGAACGGGCGACCTGTTTACGTCCATTGCCTCGGCGGTCTCGGCAGGACGGGCGTGGTCGTCGGGTGCTGGCTTGCGCGGGGGCCTGCGACATAAAAGAGGGTTTTTTACTTGATAGGCCTAAGATGGACCTGCTATTGTAGATATTCATCTACAATAGGAGGATCCCATGCACGCTATTCGGCAACTGGAAATGCGG
>JACADW010000157.1 GCA_013388445.1 Acidobacteriota bacterium
CCCCCGCTGTGGCGCACGAATGAGGATACTCGCTGCCATCAATCCGCCGGCTGCGATCGAGAAGATTTTGGCCTGCCTTGGCCTTCCCGCGAGGGCCCCGCCCACAGCCCCTCCGGCTACGGCTCCAGACACGGCCTATGCATGGTAGCCGACCGACCGATCCGCTCCGGCCTCAGGGGCGGGTATGTCCAGATGATCGATCGGGGCGGCTAATCTGCCCTGCAAAAAGACAGGTGTGTAGATAAAGCCGGATCCGGAACCCCAGTTTGGCCATATAATGCCGCCAGGCTGGGGCATAGGCCGGCAAGTTGACATAATGTAAATGTACAAGGTTCTTTGTGGCGGCTCGCTCCACGACTGGATCAACCGCAAAAGCAGCGAGCCGCCACAAAGAACCTGTTGAACTGAACCGCCATCCTATGGGAATTGAATCTGGCGGAATACGGGGAGCGATGGAATTTTTGGGCTTGAAGGAGTCGACTTTATCGAAGGGGACGGATAAGGAGATGTTTTTAAAGAGTGCTGCGGGACGGTCTTTTCGGTTTTGAGGCGCACTTCTCCCTGCGATGCTGGATCCAACATTAAGGAGGACGTGGGCCTGAGGGGACGTATCATGGCGAATGTATCCGATCCTGGGATGTACTGAGATGTTGGTCAGACCGGCGTTTGCAAAAAGGTGGCAGGATCTGGAGGAAAAGCATCCGGCCTTGATGGCAAACAGGACAGATATGGAGGGACTCTCCCGTGAGGATTTCGTGGCGGGATTTCCAGTCGAGGATTTGCGGATCGGATTCTGGCTGTGGGGCATGAAGCAGGTGGCGGCAGAGTGAAAGTCGGCTGCGGCGATGGCGATTGGCCAGAAAGCCGAAGTATCGGATTTTGGCGAAGCCTGGGGGGAGAACGTGGAGAAGGAAGCGGCGGATGAATTCATCTGCTTCGAGAGTCATGGTTCGGATGCGGTCGTGTTTTTTGCGGTCTTTCCACTGGAATGTGACTTTGCCATCCTGAAATGCCACCAAGCGATGATTGGAAATGGCGACGCGGTGAGTGTAGCGGCCGACGTAGTCGAGGACTTGAGCGGGCCCTCCGAAGGGAGGTTTGGCGTAGACGACCCATTCATGTTCACGGTTTCTGCGCAAGAATTGGCGGAAGGCATTGGGATCGGCTATGGGTTTGAGTTCGGAAAAGAATTGCAGTTTTCCATGGTCGAAAGCCTGCTGGAGGTAGAAGAGGAATTTCTCACGGAACAAGCGGGAAAGGAGGCGAACCGGCAGAAAGAATCCATCCCCGCAGGGAATCCATCCGCTGTTGTCGGGAGACAATCCGCCTGCCGGGATGATGCAATGCAGGTGGGGGTGATGCAACAGTGTCTGGGTCCAAGTGTGGAGCACGGCAAGGAAGCCGATTTTGGCTCCGAGGTGTTTCGGGTCGGCAGCGATGGTGCGGAGAGATTCGGAGCTTGCCCGGAAGGGGATGGCGTAGACCACGCGTTTGTTTTGAAGAGCCACGGGGGCAACTTCATCCGGGATGCTAAAGACGACGTGATAATAGGGAACGGGAAGCAGCTCGGCCATGCGCGCTTCGAGTCACTCTGCTTTGGCCAGCGATTGACACTTCGGGCAGTGGCGGTTGCGGCAGGAGTTATACGAGATTCTCTCGGTCCCGCATTGGTCGCACACGTCGACGTGCCCACCCAAGACGGCAGTCCTGCAGGTTTCGATGGCGCGCATGGCACGATGCTGCTCGCGAGACATGGAAGCGCCGTGTATCTTCCGGTATTGCGCGCCGCACTCGCGGAAGATGTCGGCCACTTCCAGTGCCGGCCGAGTCACGGCAATGCGGGCGGCTGAGGAAGGTTTGGCAGCAATTCCGACGGGCTTTGAGTTGCGTTGATCGTGGCGTTGGAGACGGTTGTGTAAATTGCGGTGGTATTGAGGCTGCGATGTCCCAGCAACGCCTGGATGATGCGAATATTGGTTCCCGATTCCAATAGGTGTGTTGCAAAACTATGGCGCATCATGCGCATCGTTACCGCCTTGGAGATTCCTGACGCGCCGCGGGCACGATAGATGGCTCGACAGACGCTCTCTCTGGTAAGCGGCATTCCTGGAACCTTTCCAGGAAACAAGTAGGATGCGGGACGGGCGATTTTCCAGTAAGCTCGCAGCCAGGCAAGGAGGGTTGGGGAGAGTGGAACGTACCTGTCTTTGTTGCCTTTTCCCAATTCGACGCGGATCATCATGCGTTTGGAATCAATGTCGGAAACCCGCAGATGGAGAACCTCCGAATGCCGCAATCCCGTGGCGTAGGCAATCATGACCAAGACTCGATACTTCAGGCTGGAGAAAGCTTCGAGAAACTTGCAGACTTCCTCCAGGCTGAGAATTACCGGCTTCGTTTTGGGGTTTTTGGCGTAGGGTATTTTTTGTACGGCCCAATCTCTTGCCAGTGTTACGACATAAAGGAATCTCAAGGCGCAAACAGCAATGTTGAAAGCGCTCCAGGAGACTTTTTTCTCCTGAACGAGGTGGACCTGATATGCGCGAATTTCCTCGGGGCCGAGCAGGTCAGGGGACTTATGGAAAAACCGAGCAAATTCTGCGACCGCGGCGACGTAAACTGCTATAGTATTGACGCTGAGGTTACGCACCCGCATGTCTTCGATCATGCGTTGACGCAAGGGTGTGACAGTCATAGAAGGCTCCTTTCTGAGTTGAATGTTGCTTCGACACCAACATCCTGCCTCAGGAAGGAGCCTTTTGTCTTTAGCAAAACGGATCCGGTATTCGGGAGGTCATTGAGGGGAAAGCAGGAACATCAAAGCTACCGCGAAGCGGTTTAGTTCAATTGCTTTTTATCCGAAGCCGGAGAAGGGGATTTAAGCGGCGAGCTGCAAGGAGGAACCCGAGGGACGGCAGCCAATCCTTCCTATCCATTTTGAAGGTGGAGGTCTCGCCCGTGCCCAAGGCCCGCTGGAGGGCCATCTGCAGAGACTGCGCCGGCGGCATCGACTCGCTCGTGGAGTTGCTTCAGGGGCGCTTCTCCAAAGGCGTCATGGAGCGTCTCTGCCGCCAACGCAGCGGCTTGTTCCCGGCACCGGAGGAGATACGATTCTCGTGCAGCTGCCCGGACTGGGCCGCGATGTGCAAGCACGTCGCCGCCGTCCTCTACGGCGTCGGAGCCCGGCTCGATGACAAACCCGAGCTGCTGTTCCGGCTGCGCCAGGTGGACGAAAAGCAGCTGCTGGCAGGAGCCACGAAGGGATTGCCCCTTGCCGCCAAGAAGCCAGCGGCAAGGAAAGTGCTGGCCGACCAGGATCTCTCCGGGCTGTTCGGGCTTGAACTGGCTGACGCTGCGAAACCCGTGCACGCAGCAAAGGCAAGGCCGCCGGAAGGAAGACAGAAGAGATCAGGCGCAGGAAAGGCGAAGGCCGATCGGAAGAAAGCCAGGCGCTAGTCGAGAGCGCGTCAGAGTCCAGTCGCCTTTCCCCGCCCTTCCGAATTGGCGCAGATGGCGCCCGACACCAAATGCTGTACAATCGGTGGGGTGAGAATCGTCCAGATTGCCAGAAACAACGACCGGCGGCTCGCGCTCGTGGACGGCGAAAGCCTCCGGCTGCTTGACCGTTACTGTTCCGTCTATTCGCTGGCCGCCGCCGCTCTCGAGTCCGGAATCCGCACACGCCAGCTGGTGGAACACAGCCTCAGCCTCGAACAGCTCGAATACGACGCCATTTACCTCGGCCATTCGGATTGGCGTATCCTGCCCGCAGCCGACCACCCTGACGAGCCTGCGCGGTGCCTGGTGAGCGGCACCGGGCTCACCCACATGAAAAGCGTCCAGACCCGCCAGGCAATGCACGCTGCGGGAGAGGAAATCACCGACAGCACGAGGATGTACCGGTGGGGTGTCGAGGGCGGCCGTCCTGCGCCGGGCACTGCCGGTGTAGCGCCGGAGTGGTTCTACAAGGGCCCGGGCAGCATCCTCCGGGCCCACCTGGAACCGCTCTGGATCCCAGCCTACGCCGAGGACGGAGGAGAGGAGCCCGAAATCGCCGGCGTTTACATCATCGGCCCGTCCGGAGATCCATTCCGCATCGGCATGACCGCCGGCAACGAATTTTCCGACCACCGCCTAGAAAAGCGGAACTATCTCTATCTCGCCGCATCCAAACTGAGGACCTGCGCCATCGGACCCGAACTCGTTCTGGACCCCGATTTCACACGCGTCGCGGGCAGGATGTCGATCGATAGGGATGGCAGAGCGCTCTGGTCCAGGCAGATCCAGACCGGCGAGGAAGCAATGTGCCACAGCCTGGCGAACCTCGAGCATCACCATTTCAAGTTCGAGTCTCACCGCCGGCCCGGAGACCTTCACATCCACTTCTTCGGTGCCGACGCGTTCAGCTTTGGAGAAGGCATCCGCCTCTGCGAGGGAGACGTCATGGAAATCCAGTTTCAAGGATTCGGCCGCCCGCTGCGGAACCCGTTGCGCGTGGAGGCCGGCCCAGTCAGGTTTATGGCGGCAAAACCATTGTGAGGCCGTCGTCGAGGACCTTAAGGCCGAAGACCGGCTTATTCCCCTGGAGTCGTTGCTGCTTCGGGCAAGAAGTGCACTATGAAATGCGACCGACCTGCTCAACCGCTGTCAGCATTGAGTCCTTAGCTCCCAAGCTGGTCGGCATTCTCGCGCGACTCCTACCTTTAGGGCTCGGCGGATCGCAGGTGGTCAAAGATGCGGATGTAGCGTGCGTTGAGATAGGCCGTCATCCCCCGGGAATTGCACGGTAGCGGCAACGCGCCATGGATAGCGATGCGGTCGTAGCGGCTCAGAAAAACCGGACAGAGACGTAGCGGCGGGCAAGCGGCTGCCGAGGTAGCTGATCCAGGAGCTGATAGCACTCACACAGTTCATCAACATTACCGGCCGGCACAATTTACTCTGGTTCCGGCTCGTCCGGGTCGGGGAGAGGGACCAATGAAGCGCAGACACTTTCTTCGCTCATTTGCGGGCGGGGGCGCCGCAATGCTGGCCGCGGAAGTTCCCGCGGCCTCCGCGTCCAAAATGAAGATCAGCCGCGTTCGGTATTACCAGTCTACGGGTGACGCAGCCCAGAGGAAGAGCAGCGTGCCCGGCCTTTTCAACCAGAGCACCAACGTGGTCGTCGTCGAGACCGACGCCGGGGTCAGCGGCATCGGCGAAGGCGGCGCGAAGGACACCATCGAGCAGTGCGCCGCCGCCATCATCGGCATGGATCCGTTCCGGACCGAGGAGATCTGGCAGATCCTCTACCGCGGCTATTTCTATCCGGCCGGCAGGGAGAAGCTGCACGCCATCGGTGCGCTCGACACGGCGCTGTGGGACATCAAGGGGAAGGCGCTCGGAGTGCCCGTTTACCGCCTCCTCGGCGGTCCCACTCGCGAGCACATCGAATGTTACGCCACCGGCTATCCCTCGCGCGGTACGCTCAAGGAGACGGCGCGCGCATGCGTGGACGCGGGCTACCGCGCCTTCCGGATCGGCCCGGCGGACGCGAACCCGTGGGACCGGTTCGACATGGTCCAGAAAACCTTCGAGCGGTGCAAGGAGGTCAGGGAAGGTGTAGGGAAGGACGGCGCGTGGGCCATAGACTTCCACACGCGCCTCGACATGTCGGACGCGGTGCGCCTCGCCCGGCTCATCGAGCCGCTCGGACCCTATTTCGTCGAAGATCTCGTTCGCTCTGAGAACCCGGCCGTCTACCGGACGCTGCGCCCGCAGGTGAAAGTGCCCATCGCCGTCGGCGAGCAGTTCGGCGCCCGCTGGGACGTCAATGAACTGATCGAGGGGCATCTCATCGACTACGCGCGCGTCAGTATCCCCAACGTCGGCGGCATCACCGAGTTCATGAAGATCGCCGCATTGTGCGAGACGCACTACGTCGGCCTGATCCCCCACTTCACGGGACCGATATCCGAAGCGGCCCTGGTCCATGCCTGCGCCTCCTTCTCGGGGCCGGTCCTGATGGAGATGCTGCCGCGCGCCACGGCACCTGTGCCTCACCTGCCCCGGTGCTTCGATTTCCGCGACGGCAAGCTGTGGCCGAACGACCGGCCCGGCCTCGGGGTGGAATTCGACCGCGCCAAATTGACGGAGATCTCGGTCATATCGGAGCACGCCGCTCCGATGCCGATCTACCGCCGCCCCGACGGCTCGTTCACGAACTGGTAGGGCGTGCATGCCGGCTGACGGAGTGTCGGGCCGGTCCCGTTGCCGTGGCTCGCGGAATGCGGAATCCGGAATCGGGTTGGGCGATGCGCACGCGCGGCTCTCTTGCGGAACCATCCACGTCCGGAGGCTCATTAGATGAACAAGCAGGTCGCCGCCGGCATCCGCCGGCGCGCCTAGTTCCTTGAGACAAACGCGCATCGGCTGGTCATCGATGCGGACACGCACGCCACTGACATCGCCCGTCTCAGCGGCGAGCAGCGCGTAAGGTTCGAATCGGCCGTCGGTTACTACCACGGGCGTCCCGCCTCGGCCGAGGATCTCCTCGAGGAAATGCGCATGGCCGAAGTCGATATGGCGTTGATATGGCAAAACCCGGCCGCCACCCCTTACACCGGCGATGCCGATCCCGACTACGAAAGCCTGCTGGCCGCAAACCGGTACATACGCGACGCGGCGGAGCGCTATCCCGACCGTTTTCTCCCGGCCGGCTGGGTCGACCCGAAGGCCTGCGGAATCGACGGCGCGCTCGAGATGGCGGAGGTCCTCGTTCTCGAATACGGGTTTCCGATCGTGAAGATGAACCCGGCCCAAAACCGGTACCCGATCGATAGCGAGCCGGTCCTTGCGGTCGTCGACCGGATCGTGGAACTTGGCGCGATTCCGGCCTTCCATTATGGAGCCGACACTCCGTTCACTCCTGCGGGCGGGCTGGAACGGATTGCCCTGCGGCATCCCGATCATCCCCTGGTCGCGGCCCACATGGGGGGAGGCGGGGCGGGATATTCTGACGCAGAACCGCTCTATCAAGAGTCGCGTGCCCTCGGGCTGCGATGTCCCAACATCCGGTTCTTGCTCAGCACGCGGCGCGATGCGCACACGGAATCCGACTTGATCGCCTATCAGTCGGCGGGCGAGCCCTTCTGCCGCAACCTGTGCTGCGGCAGCGACGCCCCCTACGGCCGGATGACCTGGAACTTCGGCGGCTACCGCCAGATGTTTCGCAGCCTCATGGAAGGATCTAGCCATCCGGACCCGCGCCTCCGGGCTGACCCGCGCCTGTTTACGCCGGAATCGGTGCAGGGGTACCTGGGCGGGAACATCGCGCGGCTCGCCGCCGAGGGCTGCCGGAATATCCTGAAGGTGAATCACGCAGCATGACCCGTCTGCCTGCGGGCTGAAGCCCGCCGCCATATTTCCTGCGATGCTATTGCCGGGCCAGATCTGTGGTAGTGTTACCGTGCGTGCACGGATGGAGGGATGAACCATGGCACAGGTATCGAGACGCGACTTTCTGAAAGCGACGGCAATCGCCGCAGGTGCCGCTGCCGCCGGCGGCTCGCTCGCTCCCTTGCATGCGGCGCGCAGGTCGGCCACCGACTGGGTGGCGCTCGGCAACTCCGGCGTCAAGGTCACGCGCTTGGCATTCGGAACCGGAACGTTCGGCGGCAAGATCCAGCGCGAGCTCGGCCAGGAGCAGTTCACGCGCCTCGTCCGCCACGCCTACGACCGCGGCATCCGCTTCTTCGAGACGGCGGACGCATACCGCGGCATGCCGCAGATGCTCGCGGAGGCGCTCAAGGGATTGCCGCGCGACTCTTACAGACTCATGACCAAGTACCGCCTCCGGGCTTCCGACGACCCGGCCGCGACCATCGACCGCCTGCGAAAGGATCTGGACTCGGAGTACCTGGACATTCTCCTGCTTCACTGCGTGCGGACGGCGGACTGGCCGGAGGAGCACAAACGCCTGCGCGACGCGCTGTCCGAAGCCAAGGAGAAAAAGATCATCCTGGCGCACGGCGCCTCGTGCCACGGCCTCCTGCCGCTGCGGGCTTTCCCGGGGACCCGCTGGCTGGACGTCGCCCTGCTTCGCGTCAACCACAACGGGACGCGCATGGACACACTGCAGGGAGGCGAGGGAGAGGAAAAGGGCGACGTGGACGAGGTGGTTTCAAGGATCAAAGAGATCTGCGCCCAGGGCACGGGCATCATCGGCATGAAGCTCGTCGGCGAGGGGCGCTTCACGTCCCCGGAGGACCGCGACGCTTCGCTGAAGTTCGTCATGAAGCTCGGGACAGTGGACGCCGTGACCATCGGCTGCAAATCGACCGCCGAGATCGACGAAGCCATCGAGCGCATCGACAGGCACCTCAATAGCTGACGGGCTTCCCGGGGACCGGACCCAGACGTGGGTATCGAGCAGATATCTCAGCGCAGGACCTCCCAGTCCTGCGTGGTTTCAGAGCGCACGACATCTCCATGCAACTCCATCCGGCCCTGGTGGATGCCGAGAGTGCGCCGCTCCTCGGACTCCAGGATCGGTCCCACTCTCGCAATGGGCCGGCCGCGCAAGGTGACGATGACTGCCTTTCCGGAGCGCCGGCAATCCTTCAGGACCCCGATGCACTTGCTCTTGAATTCGGAGATGGTCATCTTCGTCATGCCGGGGATCATAGGCTGGATGATTTGACCTGGTCGAGCAGCTTTGTCTGACCTGCAGGACGCTGCTCCAGTCAGCGCCAGAGGCGTAAAGCAGCGCCGTGTCAATACCTCGCAAGCCGGTGGCCTTCTGCGCATGGAAAAGGAGTGGGCGCAAAGAGCGCACTTCGACGGGGAGGGAGCGGTGCAACAGCCTGGCCGCGGTGCGTGGACGTCAGATCGGCTGGACAGAACCTTCGTTTTCAACGCCCTTCCTTCCCGCGGGGTGGCGCCGGCGCCCCGCCGGCTGGACCAGAGAGTTGCTTTTTATCGGAAGCCGGAGAAGGGGATTTAAGCGGCGAGCTGCAAGGAGGGACCCGAGAGACGGCAGCCAATCCTTCCTATCCATTTTTCATCGCCTGCCTGGTGATTCTCAGCATATCGAAAATTGTGTCCTCGCAGATCGCGAACCACAAGAGCAACAGGCGCGAAATGAAGAGACTGGCGTTGCTCATCTCCGCGCTAGCCAAGTCGCTGGACAGGGGCGCCCCCGGGGGCCGGCTAGGGGAGAGGGCCTGAGCGCGTGCCGCAGCCGCCGCCGGCCTTGATGACCAGTGAGCGCCGCGGCCCGGCGCGCGGCACGTTGGCCCTGGGCACCGGGAAGCAGCCGCACCGCAAGCCCGCGAAACCCGGCATCCTCCAGGGCGGTCTGCTTTGGCCGCCCGCCGGCCGGGTGCAGCCTCGGAGCGGGAACCAGGGCCTTGCCTGCCAGACTACTTTTCACCGGATGGAGTGTTCCGACGGCCAATCATGCGCGAAGCCAGCAGAATCCCGATGCCAATGACAAACAGGCCCGCCCCGTTGGCCGCTCGAGACAGTCCGGCATTCAGCGCGACTATGACGATCGGGAAGATCCCCACGACGGCCAGTGCCGTCCCGATCACCCGCAACGACTCCCGTGTTGCCTCGGGATCGCTGGGCTGATTCGCTTCGGCCGTGTAGAGTTCTCTGGGAATGTCCATCCCTTTCTCGGCCAGCAGCATGCGCTCGCGGTGCAGGCGCTCGCGCGCCCTGGCCTTCAAGATCATCGCGGTGATGCCTGTCGCAAAGCTGCCTAGAATTACCGTGATGACTACCAGGTACACCCACTCGATCGCCATCGCTGATCGCTCCTTTCCAACCTTTCCAATGCGCTCGCCACTTACAGACTCGCCTGACCGCCAGATTGTTACAGTCCGCGCCGGTTCCTTGCCCGCGGCTGTAACAATCAGGGCGCGGGCGAGGTCTGTTACCCGTGAAAGCAGGAGTCGCGTACCATGGCCGGCGACAGCGGTGGCCAGTGACCCTGCCGGCACACCGGCAGGCAAGGAGCAGGCGCATTTCCGGGCCGGTCGTGGTGAGCATGTCCGGCGATATCGAGGAAGACTGTAATGCGCGAACGCCCCCGGGAAAACCAGGATGACGAGGAACTGGCGGCGTTGTTGCGTGCCGGACACCCTGAGGCCTTCGCCAAACTCGTGGAGCGGCACAGCAACAGAATCTACTGGCTGGTCCGGCGGATGGTTGGCGCCGAGCAGGCCGAAGATCTCACTCAGGACGTTTTCCTTCGCGCCTACCAGGCCCTCCCGAGGTTCCGGGGCGAGTGCCGCTTTTCCACCTGGCTCTGCCGCATCGCCCGGAACCGCTGCTTGACGGAAATCGCCAAACGAAGCCGGCCTTGCGAACCGCTCCCGATAGAGAGGGACACCGAGGACCTCGAGTGCAGTCTCCTGCCGCAGGCGGCCCCGGACCTGGAACAAGAGATCGAGCGGCAAGACCTCTCGCGAATCGTGCGCGCGTGCCTGGATAGCCTGCCGGAGCGTTTCCGGACGCTCCTGACGCTGCACTACCTCAATGGGATGCGTTATGAAGAAATAGCCGGGATTACGGACCTGCCCCTGGGCACGGTCAAGGCCTACATCCACCGCGCCCGTCTTCGACTCAGGGAGCTGGTGTTGCAGGAAACCGGCATCGGAGCAGTGACGAGACCATGATTGAGAACCAAGACCTGGATTGCGCGACGTACATTAGCCGGATCGCGCGGAAGCTAGACGCCGCGCTTTCGGAATCGGAAGCCCGCGAACTCGAAACGCATCTCCGCGGCTGCGGGCGCTGCCGCGCCGAACTGCTGTTACAGGTCAAGCTGGTGAAAGGGCTCACCCAGGAGCCGCCTTCAGGCCTGTCGCCGCAGTTTACGCTCCATGTGTCACAGCAGGCGCTCAAACTGGACCTGTACCCGGCCAGGCCGTGGGGGTGGGCCGACTTCCCGCCGGCTTGGGCGGCCACAGCCGTCGCGGCTGTGTTGCTGCTACTGGGAGCCGCGTTGTGGCCGCCCCTGGCGGCGGTCTTTCTCCAGCCGGTGTCCTGGTTGGCGGAGGCTATCAGCTCGCTCGCCGGGGGAGGAAGTGGCCGTGCCCCGAGTCTCCTCCTGGCAACGCTGCTGGCGGGACTTTGCGCTGCGTGGTGCGCCTGGGAGGTTTGCACGGCTCTGCGGGAGCGGTTCGCACGAGAGACTGCAACAAGACAGGTGTGTAGATAAAGCCGGATCCGGGACCCCAGTTTGGCCATATAATGCCGCCAGGCTGGGGCATAGGCCGGCAAGTTGACATAATTGCGAGTTATCGGAAGCCAGAATGGAGATCGCCCGCCGAGTTGACCGGGGGTGACCGAAGCCACAAGGGTGGAAGAGCGGAAGCTTGAGCCTCCTATCCTTGGAGGGGCAAGTTCTACCGTTTGCCCATCAGCGGCGAGGCGGGCGGAGCGATGACCTGGCGGCCCGACGTGCAGAACGGCGCCGAAGGCATGGCCTACCTGCTGGCGTCCCACCTGGGCGGGCAGAACCTGATCGGCGGCATCGGCAGCATGGACAACGCCAATGGCATGAGCGGGGAACAGATCATCATGCAGTGCGGGCTGATCGACATGGCCGAGTATATCGCCCGGGGCGCGGAGATTTCCGAGCACGCCCCGGCCTGCGAGTCGATCCGGAACGTCGGGCCCGGCGGCAGCTTCATGACCGAAGAGCTCACGATCGAGCGGATGCGTTCGGACGAGTTCTTCGACAGCCGGCATTTCGATCTCAGCGGCGCGTACGAACCCTACGCGCCCGGCATCTGCGAAAAGGCGCACCGGGAGGCGGACCCGCTGGTGGCGGCATTCCGCTCGCGGGTGCCGGAACGGGTGGTCGAGGCCGTGAAGAGCTATTTCCGGGGGAAATACCGGGACGCGGCCGTGGCGCAGCGCCCAGGGCGGGCCGCCCCTTGAAAGCGTTCTGCCCAGCCAGATCGTGCGCAAGGACGCCATGGCGGACGCTTGGCCGGAGATGGGCAAGCTCTCCGTCGGCCTGCCGGCCGCCGCGGCCCTGCTGGATAGCAATTTCCTGTCGGTCTATTACGCCGGCCCGAGCACGGATGGCACGAGCGTTGAGTGGGTGCGGGTGAATACAAGAGGAGCCAGCGTGTGAGACCCAATGAACGTGTGCGGGCGGTGCACCAGGGGCGGACGCCTGAGCAGGTGCCGTTGATGCTGCATCTGTCCCACCAGTACAAGTAAAGCCGGAATGCGCCGTTCAACCTGGCCGGGCTCTCCGCCGTCGAGCCGGGCCCGGTCGACCTGCTCAAGAAAGTCGGCGCCGTGACCTATGTCGAGATGGGCGGGTTCTACACGCTCGCCAGCGGCGATGCGGAGGTAAAGCTCGAATCGCGCACCGAGATCGGCATCGAGGAATTCTACGGCTTCAAGCCCATGGTCCGCGGCAACCTCTACCTCGGCTTCCTTCGCGTGCTGCGCGACGACCTGCCGGTCGAGGTCTGCGCCGGGCCAGGAGCGGCTACGCTCACGAGCCCGCCCCGTGCCTACCGCCCGGTTTCCCTCCTGCCATCCCCCTTCTCACCCCCTTTTCCTCTTGCCTCCCCGGATAGAAATGCTTACAAGGGGTGAAACAGCCTATCCATCGGTGTGTCCAAAGTGGTACATTCCTCCGGCGAAAGGAGGTGAGGCCCATGCCTGCCAGGAACCCAAGGGTGAACGTCGTGCTGGAATGGCCGCTCTATGAGGCGGTGGATCGCCTGGCAAAGGAGGAAGGTGTATCGCTGTCGACGGCAGTACGGGACCTTGTCAAGCAGGCAATCGAGATCCGGAAGGACATCGATCTCGCCCGATTTGCGGAGGCACGGGAAAGGACCCTGAGACCTTCCAGGGCGATCTCTCACAAGGATGTCTGGGGGTAGTGTGGCGTTAACGGTTAAGTATCACCCCGACGTAAGAGACGTCGACCTTCCGCGAATCAATGCGAAAATGCGGCAGCGTATCCGGAAGGCGATCGAGTCCCGCCTGATGACGGCACCCCAGGAGTACGGAATGCCCCTCAGAAAGAGTTTGAGAGGGTATTGGAAGCTCCGTGTGGGGGATTATCCCATCGTTTTCAAGATCGAACGGGGTGTCGTTTATGTCCTTGGGATTCGTCACCGCAACAACATCTAGCCCGAGTTTACCGAGTTAGCGCGCCGGATTCCACAGCCTGATACCTCAGCACCCCACAAATCCCTTCCCAGCGCTGGTTTCAGGCCAGCGCTACCCATGAGAACGAACCGATGCCGACGCCTTTTGTGTATGACCTAAAATCAATAGTCTATTTCGCAGGGGCTTTTAGTCCTTCTGGTCGCTCATATACCGTATTTTGCGATCTTAATTATGGCGCCCCACAACATCTTGACAATCGGAAGAGAATGTTGTATGACCTAATCATGTCCATCAGCCTGCACAGGAAAATCGTCCG
>JACADW010000357.1 GCA_013388445.1 Acidobacteriota bacterium
CGATCTGGCGCAGGCGCACATCCTGGCGTTGAAGGCGCTGGACAAGGGCAGCCGCACGTACAACCTGGGCAATGGATTGGGCTATTCGGTGAAAGAAGTGGTGGATGCGGCGCGTGTGATCACCGGCCAGCCTATCAAAGCCTAGATCGGCGCACGCCGCCCCGGCGATCCGGCGACGTTGATCGCGGGCAGCGAGACGATCAAGCGCGAGTTGGGCTGGGCACCGGAATTCGCTTCGCTGGAAGCCATCATCGGCACGGCGTGGGACTGGCATCGCTCGCATCCGAAGGGATATGATTCATAGTTTGTGCGCAAGAAGACTCTGGCGTGTCATTCTGAGGCGCGCAGCGCCGAAGAATCTCAGCGCTAGCCGAGGAAGAGATTCTTCGCTCGCTAACGTTCGCTCAGAATGACAACACAGTGAAAAGGCCCTGGGCTGGAAATCTCGCCAAGACTTTGGAGCGTGCTACGCTCGCGCCCGTTGTGCGCTGGCCAAGGCGGACTGGATCATGAGGAACTCACCCACGTTGTCCATGGTCACCAGGCCGACTAACTGGCCGCCATGTGTGACCGGCAGGGTGTGACAACCACACTCCTGCAGGCGCATGGAGGCTGTCTCCAGCATATCGGACGAATCCACCACCTGGAAGTCGCGCTGCATGACGTCGCTCACCAGTCCCTCCTGGCCAAACCGCGCCAGGGCCACCATCAGGTCGCGGCGCGTCAGCACGCCCACGACACGGCTGTCGTCTACTACCGGGAAGTCCTGCTGCGAGCCGGCAAGGATAGACTCAACGGCTCGCCCCAGGGTATCCTGGGGCGTCAAGGTCTGGACATAAGTGAGCATGGCCTTGCTCACCGGGATGCCGCCCAGGGCCGACTTCATCTGCACCATGCCCGCCTCTTGCTGGGCGCCGAGCCATACGAACAAGGCGATGAAGACAAGGAACGGGTTGGTGAAGAGGCCAAGCAGGCCGAACAGGAAGGCGATCGCCTGTCCCAAGCTGGCGGCAAGCTGAGTGGCTTGTGTATACTCGAGGCGTAGAGCCAACAGGGAGCGCAGCACGCGCCCGCCGTCCATGGGGAAGGCGGGGATCATGTTGAACAGGGCCAGGAAGAGATTCACCATCATCAGGCGGCCCAGGAAGGAACCAGCGGCAACGCTGAGCTGCGTCAAGGGCTCGAGACCGGCAGTGAGCAAGACCACCAGGAACAGACCCGCCGCTGTGGCGAGGCTGACGGCCGGCCCCGCCAGGGCGACCCACAACTCCTGCCGCGGATCGTCGGGCATGCGCTCCAGCCGCGCCACGCCGCCGATAGGGAGCAATGTGATGTCGCGCGTCTTGATGTCGTAGCGGCGGGCGGTCAGGGCATGGCCCAGCTCGTGCAGAACCACGCAGACGAACAGAGCCAACACGAAGACGACGCCGGCCACGGCAGCCTGCAGGCTGCGCCCCGGCAGCCAGTTGCTCAATGCCACCCAGCCAATGAGCAGCAGGAACGTGGCATGCATGTAGACGCCGATACCGGCGACCTCGCCGACCTTCCATGACCATGATCTCATGCTTGTCCTCCTATGACCAAAAAAGACCTCTGATCCCGAACGCTCAGGACCAAAGGTCTTGCTGTGCCAGAACATCCTCTGGCCGACGTGACCGGGCAGTGAACCGTCTTGACGATCACGCCGTCGGCTCGCGCCGCATGCTACTCCCCCTTGTCAAGCAGCGTGATCATAGCTGATTGCAGTCAGTTTGTCAAGTATTTTCGCATTAATGTTTGATTAGAATGGCCATGGGAGTAGATACGCCTCCCTCTTCATACGCTCCCCCCGGGAGAGGGACGGGGTGAGGGCGGAATGCCTCACGCTCCCTTGATGCCCTTGACAAACGCCTGAAACGCGGGCACGATGAGACTGCGCTCGGTGACGGCAATGTAGCGGGCGCCGCGGGCGACATAGTTGCGGGCGCTCTCCGGGCTGCCCGCCCAGATGCCTGGCACCTTCCCCGCCGCCAGCACGGCCGTGAACACCTTATGAATGACCGACTGCACCTCCGAGCGCATCGGCTCACCCGGATAGCCCAGGGAATAGGACAGGTCGGTGGGGCCGACGAAGACCACATCCACACCCGGCACGCGAGCTATGGCCTCAGCCTCGGCCACCGCCTCCGGGGTCTCCACATGCACAACGACCAGCGTCTCCTCGTTGGCTTCCTGGACGTAGCGGCCCAAGGGCACACCGATGCCATAGCGGGCGGCGCGGATGGAAGCCAGGCCGCGTCTGCCGAAAGGGCGGTACTTCACCGCGTCTACTACCCGCTTTGCCTCGGTTGCATTCTGGATCTGGGGCATCTGGACGCCTAATGCTCCTGCGTCGAGATAGCGCAAGATGACCTGGGGCTGGTTGACCGCGATGCGCACGATGGGCACACAATCGAACGTCTCAGCGGCGCGGATCATGTTCTCCACTGTCTCCAGGTCGGCGCTACCGTGCTCGGCGTCAATGATGATGAAATCGAAGCCCGCCGCGGCAGCAACCTCCACGGCTGTGGGTGCTGGGATGGTGACGAAGCAGCCGACGACAGGTTCACCTGCCACCAGGCTTGCCTTGACCGTGTTCTTGCGCATGGTGTAACATCCTCCCGCCTGATGATTGCCCATACCGTGACGAGTCAGCACTGACCTCTGGCAGTTTGCTTGTGGCTGTCCCGCAAACAGCCGCCAACAGCCCCGCCCCATCGCCGAGCTAAGCTACGAGAGCTTGGCGCTGACTTCGTGCTGGTCCTGGGCGAGAACGGCCTTGACAAGGGGTGCGCCATCTGATATTGTGGAGAAAGAACACAATCTTGTCTCGATTTGTCTGACCCTTTTGCGGAGGGATCTTGTGCGTTTGTCGAAACAGGAAGGGTACGCCCTACGTATCGCCCTCGATCTGGCTCGCTTTTCGGCTGCACCGCTGAAGGACATCGCCCGTCGGCAGAACATCCCCCTGCCCTATCTGGGCAAGATCGTGCAGGCTCTGGCACGGGGCGGCGTGGTGCGCACGGAGCGCGGCCCGCACGGTGGAGTGCGCCTGGCGCGCGATGCGTCGGCGATTACGGTGCGCCAGGTGATCGAGGCGGCCCAAGGGCCTATCGCCCTGAGCCGCTGTCTGATCGAGCAAGACCACGACTGCCCGGTCAATAGCCCCAATTGCCCGGTGCGCCAGGTCACCTCGCGCTTGCAAGACATCGTGACAAGAGAACTCGACGGCATCAGCCTGGCCGATCTCGCCGCCATGTGATCGCAGACCGCCGGAATCAGCCTCAGCCTTGCTCGCCCACTCCTGCCATGTGGTTCGGCCATACAACCTGTTGTCTTCTTGCGGTCCCGCGCTGACCATGCCACGCCATCCCAGGACTCGACGAGTCCTATCGAGCGCGCCAACGGGCAGCCTTGTCTCAACGACCATTATACCGCACCGTGGCGATATGTTCAACAAACGTTGTGTGGCTGTTGACCAATGGCC
>JACADW010000010.1 GCA_013388445.1 Acidobacteriota bacterium
ACATTTCGACTCCGAATTTCGGCCTCTTCCCGAGGTTCCCAACCCCCAGCATTTGCTGGGCTTGGCGCTTGTTTGCCCCGCCGATGACCCACAGATTCCGCTGAGGAGGCGGGAATTCAAAATTCGACATTTCAAATTTTGAATTCAAAGAGCGTGCGCTGCACCGGGGCAAGGCCCAGAGCGACGCGCACGGGAGCGAAGGTGCGGCGGTGGACGGGGAGAGGACCCAGCTCCTTGAGGATCCGAAGGTGTTCCTGCGTCGGGTAGCCCTTGTGTGAAGCGAATCTATACTGCGGGTAAAGACGGTCCAGCTCGCGCATCATCGCATCCCGGGCGGTCTTTGCGATCAGCGATGCGGCCGCGATGCTCGCTGACAAGGCATCCCCATGCACGATCGCGCGTTGGGGAACCGCGCATGCCGGGACATGGCGGGCATCGACCAGCAGGTGGTCGGGCCTCACGCTGAGGTTTTCCACGGCGCGACGCATTGCGAGCAACCCGGCGTGATAGATGTTGTACAGGTCGATTTCCCTCACGTCCGCCTGACCGATTGCCCAGGCGATGCAGCCCGACTTGATGCCCGCCGCGAGATCCTCGCGCCTTTCTTCGTTCGTGATCTTCTTCGAGTCGTTCAGGCCGCGCGGCTTATAGCCTTGAGGAAGGATCACGGCGGCAGCCACGACCGGGCCTGCGAGCGGACCGATGCCTGCTTCGTCGACGCCGGCGATCAGGTCGATGCCGCGGCGACGGAGGGCGCCCTCGAATCGGAGCGTCGGTGTCGGCGGGATTTTGCGATCAGAACGACTGGATACCATGAAGCAGCCGGTCGATGTCTTCCAGATTGTTGAAGAAGTGACACGAGACGCGCACGCCGCCTACGCCGGACGTATAGCGCACAGAGACCAGTATGCGGCGGTCCAGCAACTTCTGCATGAGTGCTACGTTGTCGCCGGCCGTGCCTGCCGAAAAGGTCACGATTCCGGAGCGGTTTTCCGGCTCGCCGGGAGTGACCACGCGAAGGCCGAGACGGCGCAACCCACCGATCAGATAGTCGGTCAGGCCGACAACATGCCGCCATATGTTTTCCCTGCCCAGCCCGTTGATCAGCTTCAGCGACGCTGCCAGCCCGATCGCACCCGCGTAGTTGGATGTGCCTCCGACCTCGAATTTCCGCGCTTCGTCCACAAAGCGATATTCGCGCTCCGGCGAGATGGAGGGCGTCTGGAAGTAGTTGCCCCAGCCCCCTTCAGGCGGCTCGAGGCTCATGTAGCCGGCGATGGGAGTGCGCAATCGCCCAAGGACGCGGTTTCGTATATACAGGATGCCGGTCCCGAAGGGCGAGTTGAGCCACTTGTGGCCGCCGCAGGCTAGGATGTCGACAGGCGTTGCGCGCACGTCCAGGGGCACGCATCCGAGATGCTGGACGGCATCCACGACGAGCCAGACACCGCGTTCTGCGCACAGGCGTCCAAGGGCTGCAAGGTCGCAGCGGAAACCGTTGCTCCACTGGACGGAGCTGATTGCCACGACGCGCGTGCGCGGCGTGATCCGGCTGGCAATATCTTCAACGAGAACCTTGCCGTCGCGATTGTGGACGACTTCGACCTCGATACCTTCGGAACGCTGCCTCTGGTACCAGGGAATCGCAACCTGGAGGTATTCGAGGTCACAAATCAGGACCCGATCGCCCGGTTTCAAAGGGATCGAGGCGGCCGCCAGAGTCAGGGCGTGAGTCGTGCTCTCGACCAGCGCGATCTCCCCCGGCTCGGCGTTGATGAGGCGAGCAGCTTCGGGCCGCGCTGCCTCCCTAAGCCGGTCCATGTCGATATGGTGCTGCGTCGACGAGGACGCGGGACACATCTCGGCCATCCTGAGAAACTCTCGGATCGCCCGGGTAGCAGACTGCGGCGCCAGGCTTACGCACGCGGCATCCAGAAACGTCTTCCGAGCCAGGGCTGGAAATTCACCTCGGATATGCCCAATAGCCGGCGGGATTGACGATTGACGATTGACGATTGACGATTGCGTTCCGGGAACAGTGTCTGTGTTCGTCATTCGCAAATCATCATTTGTCAATAACCAGCACTGTCATTCCCATGATCTCGAGCGCACTTCGATCATAGCATACTCGAAGAGGTATCGCTCAGCCGCGGGCCCGACGGGACTGACCATTGACGATTGCACCCTGGGGATTGTGTCTACATTCGTCAATCGTCAATGCTTAATCGCCAATTCCCAGCGTGATACCCAATACCTCGCCCGTCGTTCAGTGCTAACATAGAAGAAGAGATCCTTCCTACTCTTTCTGGGGAGGGGGTTATGCAGCACTCGAAGACAGGTGAGCATTACGAGTCGGCGCACCTCGTGGAGCGGCAGATGCTGTTTCGCGACGCGCGCGAAAGAGTGGAACGTCCGGGAGCGGAGGGTGCGCGCTCGGCGCGTTACCGGTTCCTGACGATATCCCGGCAGATCGGGAGCCTTGGCGGAGCCATTGTTCAGGAACTGGCCGGGAATCTCTGCTGGCAGGTCTACGACAGGGAGATCGTAGACAGCATTGCGCGGAGTGCCCATGTCCGGCAGCGGCTCGTGGAGCAGCTGGACGAGAAAGCCCAGAACCTGGTGCACGAGACGGTGCGGCGTTTCTTGAGGATGGCCGAAGGCGGATCGTTCGGACTGGAGGAGTATCACGAGGGGCTATTGCGGACGCTGGCCGGGCTTGCCGGCCAGGGAAGTGCGATACTCGTGGGCCGCGGGGCAAACTTCGCACTGTACGGAGAGAAGGGGGGCCTTCACGTGCGGGTTGTCGCATCGGACGGGCTGC
>JACADW010000103.1 GCA_013388445.1 Acidobacteriota bacterium
ATCCGTTTCCGGCAAGATCCCGCGTCCGGGCTTCGACGGCATGCTTCCGGCGGCCCGGTGTCTGAACGCGGCACGTTGTCGTCCACTCGTTGCGCGCGGAGACACAGATTCTGCCCGGTTCGTGCACCTGCCCGGGGCATCTGCAGATTCCCGGCCTTCTCGATACGCTTTGCCGTTTTTTTCCTGGCTCTTCTGCGTTTGTGCGGCTATTCGCGGGCGGAGGAAGTCGACCGGCTCCTTGCGGCGGTGAACGGCAAGGTCATCACCGATAGCGATCTGGGACTGGCGCGTAATCTCAATGTCCTGGTCGGATTCGGAAGGGCAGCGCCCACGGTATCGCGGCAGGAGGAGATTGACAGGCTGATCAACCGCGAGATCCTTCGCCAGGAGCTCGAGAATTTTCCTCTCCAATCGGAGGATCAGGGGCGGGCGGATCAGCGCCTGGAGGAGTTGAAGCGGGGCTATGCGGAGATCGGCGGCATCAACCTTGTCCTGCGGCGGCTCGGCCTGCAGGAGCAGGAAATAGAGGCCTACCTCCAGTTGCAGGCTTCCATGCTCAGGTTCATCGAGCTGCGCTTCCGTCCCTTCATCACCGTCACTCGGGAAGAGATCCGGAAGTATTACGATGAGCAGCTGGTGCCGAGATTGAGGGAGTCCGGGTCGCCGGTCCCGAAGCTTGAGGAGGTATCCGCGCAGATCGAGGGTGTGCTCGTGGGAGACAAGGTGGGGCGGCAGTTGGACGAGTGGATCAGGGACGTGCGCCGTCATTCCAGGATCGAGATCTTCAGTGATGAGAAGGCTCCGGTGGAGGAGGGGGCACGATGAGAATCCGCAGGCGTGCGATCCTGATCACGCTGCCGGCTCTGGCAGGTGTCCTGGTCATAATCACGGGGTCCGTCCTCTGGTACCTGCAGACCGATTCATTCAGCGCCCTGCTTCGGTCCGAAGTGCTCTTGCGGCTGCGCTCCGGGACGGGAATGGATGTCGGCCTGGATGAGCTGCGGGTGGACCTGCTGCGCCGCAGATTCCTGATCCGGGGCCTGACGCTCTCTCCACGACCAGGATCCAGGGGAACATTTCGACTCAGCCTGGACGAGGCGCGCGGAAGCTTCCGCGTCGGGCGACTCATTCACCCCAAACCGCGGATCTCCGACTTGGTGCTCGTACGGCCCCATATCTCCCTTCTGACCGGCACCGGAGGCGGGTGGAACCCCGAAGGTTTCCTCAAGGTTTTCCGGCGGTCGCTCGACTTTGCGGCGGCCAAGGTTGATGTCCAGGAAGGATGGGTCGAGGTCGACAACCGCAGAGTGCCTTTCAGCGTGGCCCTGGAGGATCTGGTCTGCGACATCCGATTCAGGGAAGCTCCCGAGCGCTATGACGTTGAGCTTTCTTACAAGAACAGCCGTTTCCTCTGGGCCGGACGCGACATCGTCTACGACCTGGAGACCAGGATGTCCGTGAGCATGGCCGGCATTGAGTTCACCTCGCTGGGCATCCGCCACAAGGCCAGTCTCCTGGCTGGCAGCGGCTCGCTCAAGAACTGGCGCTCCGCCGTTCTGACGCTTCGCCTTGCCGGGCCGGTCGAGGCGAGGGACATGACGCTTTTCCATTCGGCGCTGGAGGAGGCCGGAGGCAGGACGGATGCCGTCGTGAATGTGACCTGGGACTCCAAGGGATTTCGCGCCTCAGGGACTTTCTCGGCCGCCGCCGGAGAGTACCGGACCGTCCAATTCGCCGGCCTGAAGGGAACGTTCGAATACGAGCGCGACGTCCTTACACTTCGCAAGGTCAGCGCAAGACTGGGCGAAGGTTCGGTGCGTGCCGACGGCGCTTTCTATCTGGGGAGGCGGCCGGTCCCCCACCGGTTTCGCTTCGAGGCGGAATCTGCGCCCCTCGAAAAGGCGGCCGTGCTGCTGAATATTCCCGAAATATCGTTCGAGAACAGCGTCGATTCCAGGGCTGTCGTGGCATGGCGGAGCGGCATCCGCGACCTGAGCTTCGAGGGAACCGTCGCGGTTCACGGCCTCCCTATGGGGGACAGCCATGACCAGCGGCGGATTGCGCTGGACGGATCGGCGGACGTCGGTTACGAGCGGGGCATATGGCGCGTGTCCAAGGCCGACTTCCAGTCATCGGCGACTTCGATCACGGCCTCAGGTTCCGGTGATTCGGTGTTCAGGGTTCGGTTGGTCACGGCACGTGTTGCTGAACCGATTGCCATTCTGCGGGCATTTTCCAGCGACCTCCGTGGTCTTGTCCGGGCGGAACCCGGGATTGTGGAAGCGACGGGCCGGCTTGAGCTCGATGGTCTGGTCCGCCTGCTGCCGTCGGGTCCCGCCACCTATGAGGGCGGGCTGGCCGTCGAAAATGGCTGCTGGCGCTCCTACAGGACAGACCGTCTGGACGCCCACGCCACATGGGATGGTTCCACCCTGACCCTGAGGTCCATGAAAGCGAGGCTCGGGAAACAAACCGTTGAAGGGGACCTGGCTGTGCAGACTCCGGCCGGCGGGGATGATCAGGCCCGGTTGCAGTTTGGCGGCAAGCTGCGAGACGTCTCGCTATCGTCACTGTCGGAGTTTGGAATTGACGTGATGCCGGATCTCGGGGGAACCCTGAGCGGTGACGGTTCAGCGGTCTATGCCGACGGCCAGTGGACGGGGCACGGGGCACTGGAAGTCAGGGACCTCCGGGTGGCTGAACAGCAGTTTGACGGCTTGAACGCACGGGTAAAACTCGATGCGCGCGTGCTGGAGGTCCTCCAGGGTGAGATCCGTCGCGGTTCCGCCCTCCTGCGATTCAAAGGGAATGTGGAGCGTCCAGACCAGGTCATGAAGCTGTCGGTAGGCCTTGAAGGGCTTCCGTTGCGAGAGATCCGCGGATCCGGAGGCGACGGACCCCCAATCGACGGCTACCTCTCGGCTTCGGGTGAACTGTCGGGGAAACCCGGTAACCCTTCGTTTGACGGAAATTTTCAATTGCGGAATCTGCGCTATTCCTCCTGGGACCTCGGCGAGGGAAGCGGGACGCTGAAGCTTGTCGAGCGGATGCTCGAATTGCGGGGAAGCGTCCGGTCGGAGTTCGGCTCGCTCGAGGGGCAGGCGCGCATTTCCACCGATTCGGGATTTCCCGGCCACGCTTCTCTTGATCTCCGCGACTGGAATGTCCAGAAGCTCGTACCCGCGGATACGCCCCGCCTCCTGAGTGACCTGAGCACGGCGCTGCAGGGGAAGCTCGATGTCGAAGGCAGGTTTGCCGAGCCTTCGACCTTGAAGCTCCGGGCCGAGCTCGACGGGGCACGCCTGAAGATCCGCGGCTACGAGTTCCGCAATTCGGGCAGGATCCGGTTTACGGTCGCGAACAAGCGCTTGAAAATCGAGGAGGCCAAGATCGTCGGAGATGGAAGCGACTTCACACTGGGCGGGGAGATTCCTGTCGGTGAGGACTACGGACTGGACCTCAGGCTGGCGGGCGACCTGAATCTCAGGATAATGGACCGCATCGTCGAGAAGCTTCGCGTCTCGGGCTCCAGCCGGCTGGATGTGCACGCCTCGGGCTCCCGGAGCGATCCGGAGGTGATCGGGCAGGCCGATCTGAACGGCGCCCAGTTCGACTATGGCGACCTTCCGTTCAATTTCACCTCGGTACAGGGGCGTTTCGTCTTCTCACGCAACATCGCCCGTCTTGAGAGCGTGCGCGGGAACATGGCTTCGGGATCCTTCGAAGTCACAGGCATTACCGAGCTCCGCGCAGGCGAATTCCGGTCGGCGAATCTTCGCATGACTGTCCGGAGGGTGCGCCTGCCTTTTCCGAGGGGTTTTCGGACCACCTTCGACGCGAACCTGAATCTGGCGGCAAGCCCGGAGTCCCAGGTGCTGTCGGGTGATGTGAATGTAACGCGAGCCGAGTACCTGCGGCCGCTGAGCGTCTTTGAGCAGTTTGCCGCCGGCGCGGCCGGTCCATCATCAGGGGTCATGGATCCGCTCCTGGCACAGCTGAGGCTGAACCTGGAGCTGCAATCGAGCCGAGGCCTTGTCATCGATGACGAAGCGATCAAGCTGACTGCAGGTTTTCGGCTGCGTTTGCGCGGGACGCCCGAATATCCTTCGCTGTTGGGACGCATCGAGGCCGACGAGGGATCGGTCCTGTTCAGGGGCAATCGCTTTGAGTTCGTTTACGCGCGTGCGGATTTCTTTGACAGAAACCAGATCAACCCGGTACTGGATGCACGCGCCGAAGTCGACTTGAAGAGCTACCGCCTGATCCTGGACGCCAAAGGCCCGCTCGACAAGCTCACGGTGAACCTCTCGTCAGATCCGCCGCTGTCGACTGTCGATGCGGTCTCCCTGCTCACCACGGGTACCACCGGCACCGCCGGGGACGGAACGTCGCGGGGCGAGGCGGAAGTCGCGGGCATCAGCGCTGCCGGCCTCCTGTCGGAAGGCCTCACCGGAGGTCTCACGAAACAGGTGGAGCGGGTTTTTGGGTTCCAGAGTTTTCGTGTCGATCCCTTCCTTGCCGGGGCGGACAAGGATCCGACGGCGCGTGTGACCATTACCCAGCGTCTTTCGAAGGACCTGAGGGTGACCTTTTCCCGCAATCTTTCCAAAACCGAGGAGCAGATCGTCATTCTGGAGTACGATCTGACGCGGAACATCTCGATCGTTGCGATCCAGGATGAGAGGGGAGGGTTCGGCCTGGACTTCCGGTTTCGCCGCCGCTTCCGGTAGGTGCTACCCAGTTCCTGCGACCCGCCGTTGCCTGTCGAGTCCATGCGAGACAGGGCGCCGGAGCGGGCGCGCCTGATCAGAGCATGTGGCTGGCCGGGCCGAAAATCGGGATTGCCCGTCCGATGCCGATCAGCTATAAATTATGGTTTGGCCAGGAGGATGGAATCGTGTACGCGGTCATGATGAGCGGCGGGAAGCAGTATACCGTCTCCGAGGGGGATCTGGTCAGGATTGAAGACCTCGGGCTTGAATCCGGGAGCGAAGTCGAGTTCAAGGAAGTCCTCCTGGTGAAGACCGACGAGGGGGCACATATAGGCCAGCCGCTAGTGGAAGGCGCCGTCGTGCAGGGTATCGTCGAAAAGGTCGGCCGTGGAGATACGGTTCTGGTCTTCAAGTACAGGAAGAAAAAGCAGTACCGAAGAACCCGGGGACACCGGCAGAATTTCTGCGATGTCCGCATCGGGAAGATCGCCCTGAGCTGAACCGGAGGGATTGAGCTGCGGGTACAACGTCGGGTTCACAGAGGAATCTATGGCGCACAAAAAGGGAGTGGGCAGTTCAAGAAATGGTCGCGACAGCCAGCCCAAGATGCTGGGGGTCAAGCGCTTTTCGGGCCAGCTGGTGACGGGTGGCTCGATCATCTTGCGGCAGCGGGGGACACGCATCAAGCCGGGCCTCAACGTGGGGATTGGACGGGATCACACTCTGTACGCGAAGATGGCGGGTATCGTGACGTTCCAGGATCGCGGCAGGCTCGGCAGGTTCGTGCACGTGCATCCGGATACCAACTGAATTCACGATCCGGCATATTTCATTGCGAAGGACCCCGCCCACCGGGGTCCTTTTTGTTTTCCGATACCGCCGGATCTCATGGCGGCGCCTTCAGGCTTCGGGCCGGGTGAGGGCCGACCGGACGGTTGCGGGGGAACGACAGCGGCTGGTCGATGATCGTATGCTGATAGATGAGGCCCGAATTCACCTGATCGCCGGCAGGGGAGGCAATGGCTGTGTGGCGTTCCGCAGGGAGAAGTTCGTCCCGCGGGGAGGCCCCAGCGGCGGTGATGGCGGCCGCGGCGGTCACATCTACGTCGAGTGTTCCGATCGCGTCAACACTCTGCTCCACTTCCAGTACAAGCGCCTCTTCAGGGCCGAGCGTGGCAGGCATGGAGAGGGGGGAAAACGGCACGGGCGGAACGGAGCCGATCTGGTGATCCCGGTTCCTCCGGGAACCCAGGTATTCCAGTTGCCGGAAGGCGCCCTGCTTCATGACTTTTCCACAGTGGGGGAACGCCTTCTGGTCGCCCGCGGAGGGTCCGGAGGACGCGGAAACGCCCGTTTCACCACCCCGACGCGTCAGGCGCCGAGGATCGCTGAACCGGGCCGGCCCGGCGACGAAGTGGAGCTCTCGCTGACGCTCAAGTTGATCGCCGACGTCGGACTTGTCGGTTTGCCGAACGTCGGCAAGTCGACTCTCATATCTCGCATCAGCTCCGCCAGGCCCAAGATTGCTGACTATCCCTTCACGACCCTTGAACCGCACCTCGGTGTCGTTGCGCTGGCGGACTTTCGGAGCTTCGTGGTTGCCGACATCCCCGGGCTGATCGAGGGCGCGCATCAGGGTCAGGGTCTCGGCGACAGGTTTCTGAAACATGTCGAGCGAACCAAGGTGCTGGTGCACCTCATCGATGTTTCGCAGCCGCGGGATCCGATTCAGGACTACAAGACCGTCATCCGTGAACTCTCGCTTTTCAACGCCGACCTCGCGCGTCGCCGGCAGCTCGTGCTGGCCTCGAAACTCGACGCGCTCGACGATCCGCGCAAGATCACACGGCTCAAGATCATGTGCGCAAGGCGCCGTATACCCTTCCATGCCGTATCCTCGGTCAGCGGCAAGGGGATCCCGGAATTGATCGCGTTGCTTGCCAGGATGCTCAGACTCTGAGGCGGGCAGAATTACGCTATCGCATGAGGGTACCAGTGTAATAAGATGGATGTGTCATCGGAGGAAATTGGCCTGTTGCAGGAAACCAGGCTGGGGGCTTTCGGCGGAACCTTCAATCCCATTCACATCGGGCATATTCACGTCGCCCGCCGCATCCAGCGGCTTTTCGGCCTGTCGCAGGTTCATTTTGTGGTCGCGGCCACTCCCCCGCACAAGCCTCCCGAGCGCATCGTCCCGCTGATCCACCGCTATGCGATGATCTCTCTGGCGCTGAGCGGCACGCCCGCTTTCGTCCCTTCGCTGCTGGAACTTGAGCCTCCGGCGAGTCCTTTTTCGATCCACACCTTGCGGAAGCTCAGCCGGAAGGTTGCGGCGCGCGCGAGCTGTGTCTACTTCATCGGTGGAGGAGATTCACTGCGGGATGTCCGTACCTGGCACGAGAGCGAGCAGCTCCTCGCTGCGTTCAATTTCATCTTCGTGATGAGGCCGGGCGCGGAAGTAGGCGATCCCTCCCAATTTCTGCCGTCCGGAGTCATGGACCGTGTGATCGATCTTCGCCACGGCGCCTCAGGATCTGTCCGGCGGTCGATCCGCCGCAGCCAGGCCGACAAGCGGCGCCATATTTACCTGCTGGACGTGGGGGCGCCGGACATCTCCGCCTCGGTGGTCAGGCTCCGCCTCGCGGCGCGCAGGAACATAGATGGCCTGGTTCCGACCCCGGTTCAGGAGTACATCAAGAAACTTCAATTGTATGGTGACCGATGAAAGATGCGTTGAGACTGGCGTTGATGGCCTTCGAGGAGAAGAAAGCACTCGATATCGTCGCTCTTGATATCTCGAAAGTCGCCTCCTTTGCCAGCTTCTTTCTTATCTGTTCCGGCGATTCCTCGCGCCAGATCCAGGCTATTGCCGACGAGGTGGAAATCCGACTCAAGAAAGAAGGCATTTGCCCAAACCACATCGAGGGCTACCGGCATGCCGAGTGGGTGCTTCTCGACTATCTGGATTTTGTGGTGCACATATTCTCGAAGAAGGCGCGGGCCTTTTACGACCTGGAACGGCTCTGGCGGGACGGCCGCCGTATGGATGTTCAGAGGCTGCTCGATGGGAAGACCGCCGTCAGGCGTCGCGCTGCAGGCCCTCGCAGCTGATTCTCGCGCCCATTCCCATCGTGCCTGCCGACGACTGCGTCGGCCCTCGAGCATATGTTGAATTGACCCTGCCTGTCCGGTAAAATCCCCTTCGCTTTTTTGGCGGAGAGGGTCGCTGAGACGGCATGCGACTGCGCATCCTCTGGGTAGGGAGGACGAAGAACACATCGATCCGCGCGCTTTGCACAGACTATGCCGGGAGGTTGGGCCACTTCCTGGGCTGCGAAATCATCGAAACGCGCGATCTCGCCAGGAGTCGCAGTCTGCATGGACAAGCGCTGCTGTCCGCGGAGGCCGAGGAGATCGAGCGGTATCTCCCCGAGGGCTGCCGGATGATCGTTCTGGATGCCGCCGGGAAACAGATGTCTTCGCCGGAATTGGCCCGGTATCTGGAGGATGAGCTCACCCGTGGTACGCGCGCGCTGACATTTGTCATCGGCAGCCCGGAGGGACTCGATCGCAGAATACGGGAGCGCGCCCGGCTGAGACTTTCGCTGGGCAAGATGACCTGGACCCATGAGATGTGCCGCGTTCTTTTGCTGGAGCAGCTCTACCGCGCGATGTGCATCATCCGCAACATCCCGTATCATAAGTAGCATGGCGGAGACGAAGAATGGATGCCAAGAAGCTGGCTCACTATAAGCAGAGACTCCTCGAGAAACAGGCAGCGCTGATGGCAACGGTGCAGCGCATCGAAGGATACGGGCGCGAGAAGGAGCCGGCCATCCAGGATGTTGCCGATATGGCGGTGGAGTCCTATACAAAGGAGTTTCTTTTCGGGAAGAGCTCCGGCGACCGGCGCATCCTTCAGCTGATCCAGGATGCGCTCGAACGTATCGATGCAAAGACTTACGGCGAGTGCCTGCACTGCGAAGGTCCGATCCAGCCGAAGCGGCTCGACGCAGTGCCATGGACGCAGTACTGCCGTGATTGTCAGACCCTCGTGGAGAAAGGACTGCTGCAAGACGAGGGTTGACACATCCCGACTGTCCGAATGTGAGTTCATTCCATGCCGTCCCGGCGTCAAGGGAACTCCCGGATTCTTTCTTGCGCCGTGGTCTTGATGCCCTCCTCAACCTCTTCTATCCCGGTGATTGCTTCTTGTGCGGGACTGCGGTCACACGCACGCGGGAGCAAAGCGTCTGTCGGCTGTGCTGGGAGAAGGTGCTGAGCCTCGATATCCGTCCCCCCTGGTGTGCGTGCTGCGGGCTCCCGTTCCAGATGGAGCTGCCGGCGGAAGAACATCTGTGCGGCCGCTGCACGGTGGAGATGCCGCCATACGCTGCCGCCCGATCGTTCGGGTACTACACCGCGGAAATCAGCCGGATGATCCAGGGCTTCAAGTTCGAGCGAAGGCGCAACCTGGCGGCTCTGCTGGCGCCTCTGCTTGCAGCAGCTTTCGGCAGCACCTGGTCGAGAACAGACTTCGATCTGGTAGTGCCTCTGCCGCTTCATCCGCGTCGCCGGCGGGAACGCGGGTTCAACCAGTCGGCTCTTCTCGCATCCCGGCTCTCGATGTACCTGATTATTCCTTGCTCGGAAGGAGCGCTGACCCGCGTCCGTCACACACCGCCCCAGGTAGGGCTCGCGGATGCCGAACGCTCCCTGAATATCCGGGGCGCCTTCACATGCGGTCGTCGCGAACTCGTTGCCGACCGCAGGATCCTGCTTGTGGATGATGTCATGACGACCGGTGCGACCGCGGCAAGTGCGACAGAAGCCCTGCGCAAGGCCGGCGCCGTTTCGGTTGCGGTACTGACCGTGGCTCGAACCGTTCCGGGAATGTGATGTCCTGCCGGCCAATGGGCTTCGCCCCTTGAAATCCTCGCGCTGTTCCGAAAACAGGATGCTCAGTGGGTGCCTGACCGGCGCTTCCCGCCATGCGGGATGCCTGGAAAGCGCCACTGGCCCACGAGGGACTCTTCCGAAAACAGGGCACAGACCGGTCCTGAGCGGCCAACTGCACGCCGGCTACCGGACGGCGGATCCGTACTGTGCGTGGGCACCCTGTCGACGACTACCTTGGGGGCCCGTCCTTGCCGGGCATAGGCGGTCGGCCTGGGCGGTTACGGTGGCGTTGCTCGAGCTCCTGGAGGCGTTCCTCGAAACGCTTCTTCTGGTCATCACGCAGGATCTGCCGGATTTCCTGCCTGCTTTCGTCGCGGATCACGTCGAACTGAGGGCGAACCTGCTCGGACAGGACGCGATACCGTTCCCGGCTCTTTTCCATGATACGCTTCAGCTGTTCCTGTTGGGCCGGGTCGAGGTTCAGGTCCTTGGCCATCTCCTGGACCACGTCGCGTCTGCCGGGTTTCGCGCCGCTCCTGCGGTCCGCGTCGACGGAGTATCCCCGGTATATGTGGTAGCAGAGCGCCCCTGCGACTACGCCCAGAAGAAAGGTCAGCAAAAGGATGAGCGCCGCGCTGGTTTTCGTCTTCATCGTCGCCCTCGTCGGCAGCCGCCATGCTCACTTCGGTTCCGCGGAGGATGCGCCGTTGCCCGATACCGCGCCCGGTTCTGTCTCTGCGGGCATGCCGAGCACCACGTCGTCGGTGATTTCGCCGCGTCCTGCGAATACGAACTGTTCCGGCTGGCTGACCGGTAGGATCATGCTCTCGTATGCCTGGGGAAAGTCGTTCTGAGGAGCTGCGACCTGAAGGTAAGCGAACGCAGTAAGCACGATCAGCGTAAGTGCCGCCAGTGCCGGGACAACTTGCCGGGAGAGTCCCATCACCGTCTGCCAGAAACCGGCGCCCCGGGACTCGGATTCCAGGCCGGCCTTGAGCCTCCGATAGAAATAGGGGGAAGGCTCGACAATGGGGAAGAGGCGCGCGATTTTCCTGGGCAGGGTCAACATGCGCAGTTCCCGCGCACACACAGGACACACCCGGAGGTGCGCGTCGATGCGGTCGACTTCCTGCGGCGGCAGTTCACCGTCGATCATCCTGAAGAGCTTTGCTGCGACTTCGACGCAATTCATGGTCTTATTCCCGGCTATCTGTATCTACGTCGCCTGCGTCCACGCATTTCATTCTTCCTTAAGGTAATTATCGGCACGCGCTCGCAACGGAGTATCACTTACATAGTGTCGCCCGATCGGGGTGCGGAAAGCAAGGGCCGGCTAAAGAGCCCCGCGCGGAGGCAAGCCAGCGAGCGACGGGCCGCAGGCAGTCAGATTCCGCCGGGATTCACGGCTATCATGTTGAATAATAATGTCTTCCGACGCTATATAGGGGGCAGAGACCGATGTGAGGGAATGGGGCAGATCTCGAACATAGAGCCGATCCGCACGTGCTGTCTTCCTTCAGAGGACCAGCATGGCGTCGCCGTAACTGAAGAACCTGTACTCCCGTTCGCATGCGGCCCGGTAGCACTCCAGCATCAGATCTTTGCCCGCAAAGGCACAAACGAGCAGAAAGGGGCTCGAGCGGGGGAGGTGGAAGTTGGTCACGAGGGCGTCGGTCATCCGGAATTGGAAGCCGGGGTAGATGAACAGGTCGCACATACCTGAGACCTGCTCCGACGGGAAGCTCCCGCTTCGGCCCAGATGTTCCAACACTCTGGTCGTCGTGGTTCCGACCGCGACGACCCGCAGGCCGGCAGCCCTGAGGTTGCGGATGCGAACGGCCGTGTCCCGGCTCACCTCGAAGTACTCCGGCTCCATCCGGTGATCCTCGATATTCTCCGCCCGGACGGGCTGGAATGTGCCGTATCCGACGTGAAGGAGAATCTCGCATCTTTCGATGCCGATCGCATCGAGACGCTCCAGGACAGCAGGCGTAAAGTGGAGTCCCGCGGTCGGTGCAGCGATGGAACCGGTTCGCGTTGCGTAAACCGTTTGATAGCGCAGCCGGTCCTCCGCGAGGCTTTCCCCCTCCTTGCGCCGGATGTAGGGCGGCAGCGGCGGCTCTCCGATCTTTTCGGCGACGGCCACCACATCCGGGCTTCCCTCGAATTCGAGCACACTCCGTCCCTCGCCCGAAACCTCGACGACGATGGCCCGGAGATCTCCCATCTCCAGCCGCTGCCCGAGGCCGGCCTTGCGCGCAGGTTTGACCAGTGTGTCCCAGCGCCCCGGCCTTTGTTCCTTCACGAGCAGGATCTCGATGCTTTCCGCCTTGCCAGGCCGGTGCGCCCGGAGCCGGGCCGGGAAAACGCGGGTGTTGTTGAGGACAAGGAAGAAACCTGGCGGCAAGATGTCCGGCAGATCACGAAAGAGCCTGTGCTCGTAGGATCGGGTCCCGCGCCGTACCACCATGAGCCGCGATTCGTCGCGCGCCGGGAGGGGACGCTGGGCGATGAGGCGCTGGGGGACCTCAAAATCGAAATCGCTCAGCTTCACAGGCGTCTGTCCGAGCGGGGCCGGAAAGATCGGATTTTTGAATCACGGGCCGCCACCTCGGCAGGGCGAAGTTCCCCGGTGCGTTCACCCCGGCGGACGGAGCGAGGTTGGTGCCAGTGGACGGAGAAATTTGCGCCGAAGAGCAGGATCATATTGGATGTATAGATCCAGGTCAGCAGCACGACAGCGGCTCCCGCACGTCCATAGATCTTCTGGTAATCGAGGAAAGGCAGAAGCATGCCGAAGATGTAGCTTCCGATCTCCCAGAATAGAGCCGCAGCCAGAGCGCCCGAGAATGCCTCGGACCATCTCACCTTGCGGTCCGGCAGCAGTTTGTAGATCAGCGCGAAAACCACCACGGCGACCATGGACCCGAACCCAACGAGGACTACCGACCAGAGCCAGCTGAAGACGTGGACATTCGCCGCAGCCCCAATTCGCAGGCCTGCACGCAGGCGGGCAGAGCTGACCGCGGCCGTTACGGATGTCGAGATCAGCAGCATCAAACCACCGAGCACCATCAGGCTCACACTCCGGGCCCGGCTCTGCCAGAAGGAGCGCTGCTTGCGCACCCCCCATGCGCGATTGAGGGCGTTCTCGACGAATGTAAACGCCCACGTTGAGGTCCAGCTCAATAGAAGCAGGCAGGAAATAAGGACCGGAGGCGACGGGTTGGAAAGCCCGGCCAGCGATGGGGCCGATCCGGGAAAGACCGCCCCTATCTGGTTGATGACCCATCCATGCAGATCGATCCAGCCGAGCATTTCATCCACGACGGCGACGATAACGAGCACGGAGGGGAACAGCGTGAAGAGCACGAAGTAGGATATGGCGCCGGCGTCTCTTGGCGTATCCGTGTGGACCATCGCCCGGAGTGCGTCCTTGATTGTGGCACCCACCCTGCGCAGCACGCGCTTTCCCCTCGCCGCCATGAGCGCTAGTGTAAAGGCGGCGCATCCCCATGTAAAGGCGGAACCGGCAAGCCCGCGACGCTGTGTGTAGTGCGGCCGACCGGCAGCTTTGTGATAGCATATTTGGTTTTCGAGAGGTTTTGTTGCCTCAAGGGGGGCTTGAATGCAGGAACTCATCCGCCAGATGCTCATCGAACTGGGTGAAAACCCGGACCGCGACGGCCTCAGAGACACGCCCGTCCGTGTGGATCAGGCCATGCGCTTCCTGACAAGCGGTTACAGCCAGGATGTGAATTCCGTACTGAACAACGCGCTCTTCGACGTGAAGTACGACGAGATGGTGATCGTCTCGGATATAGACTTCTTCAGCCTGTGTGAGCATCATCTGCTCCCTTTTTTCGGGAAGGCGCACGTCGCCTACATCCCCAACAAGAAAGTGATCGGCTTGAGCAAGATCGCGCGTCTGGTCGAGGTGTTCAGCCGCAGGCTGCAGGTGCAGGAGCGTCTCACCACACAGATAGCCGAAGCGATCGAGGGTGCCATCCAGCCGCAGGGCGTGGGTGTGGTTGTCGAAGCCCAACACCTCTGCATGATCATGCGCGGCGTCGAAAAGCAGAACTCCCGCGCAACGACCAGTGCCATGCTGGGATCGTTCCAGCGGCAGGAGACGCGCATGGAGTTCCTGGACCTGATCATGAAACAGAGGGAATAACCTGAAACCCCTGGTGTCCCCGCGCCGGGGAGCAGTTACCGGATCCTGATCTTGAAGGGCATCCACAGAAGGACCGACACGCCCCGAACCAGCGAGAGCAGTTCCAGGGACTCGCGCACCTGCGGCGCCGGCTCGGCCAGCCTGAACGGCGATGCGAATTCGGGGGTCAACAGGTCGCGCAGCCGTGGCCGACGGTGGTAATGGACAATGCGGATCTTCCCTTTTTCCGGAATGCCCGCAAGCTGCCTGGCCTCGTTGCACGCCTCCATCGGTCCGCCCAGCTCATCGAGGAGACCCAGGCCTGCCGCGCGTCTCGCAGTCCAGACGCGCCCGCGGCCGGCACGGTCCACGGCGTCTTCCGGCAGACTCCTCCCATCGGCGACTTTCTTGAGGAAGTCCTCGCGATAGAACTCCTCCAGGTGCCGCCTCAGGTTCTCGAGTTCCGCGCTGGAAAAGGGCGAGAAGAGGGAGTCGAATTCGGCGTGCAGACCCCGGCTTATGACCTCGCGGCGGACAAGCAATCGTGTCATGAGCTCCTGGGCGACGAACTTGCCCCCAAGCACTCCGATCGAGCCGGTAATCGTTGTCGGCTCGGCGATGATGCGTGAAGCCGGCACGGAGATGTAGTAGCCGCCCGAGGCGGCTACGTCTCCAAGGCTGGCGACGATGGGTTTGGCCTTCTTGACCAGCGCCACTTTTCGCCAGATCTCATCCGACGCCTCTCCCGTGCCGCCTGGTGAATCGACGCGGAGGACTACGGCGCGCACGCGCTTCGACTTGCGGGCATGATCCAGGAACTGGCCGATCGTTTCCGACCCGGCGAGGTGGCGCCCGGCGCGGTCACGGCGGCTCTCGCCGGTGACGATCTGCCCGACAACGTCGATGACGGCGATCCTCGGCCTGCGGCAGGTCAGGAGCCGCCGGATAAAACCCTCGCCCTTGAAGATGCGCGGCGGAGGAACCAGGCGGAGGGGGCATCCGACCTTCTCCTCGAGCTTTGCCTCAAGTTCGTCCCGATAGCAGATGCCCTCTATGAGACGTGCCGACACCGCCTCGCGCGCGCTGTAGGGGCCGGCGTCGATAAGCTCCCTGACCTTATCTTTCTCCATGGATCGGCCGGAAGCCAGTGCTGAATGGAACTCATCGACAAAGTCATCGAGTAACTCCTCCAGCTGCAGACGCGCTTCAGGCGACATCGATGTCCGCGTGAACATCTCTGCGGCCGACTTGAACTCGCCGACCGAGTGCAGCTCCGCTTTGAGGCCGAAGCGCCCCAGCAATTCGCGAAGGAAGAAAACCTCTCCCGCCAGACCCACAAGATTGAGGCTGCCGGCCGGCGCCATGTAAAGTGCATCGCAGGCGGTCGCGAGGAAATATTCGCCGTTTCCCGCGGAAGGCATGTAGCAGCAGGCGAACTTCCCCGAAGCACGGAACCGGAGCAGGGCGCGGCGGATGGAACAGAGCCTCGCCCACCCCGCATCCAGGCGGTCAACCGTCAGGAGGAGGGCGGCCACACGCGGGTTTTCAGCTGCCCGTTTCAGCACCTCAAGCAGATAGTGCAGAGAGGTCTTCACCCTTCGGGAAAAAACAGAGTGCTCTGGTCTCCCCTCGACGATCTCGTCTTTCAGCTCGATCTCCAGACAGAGCTTTTTTCTCTTCATTTCAAGTCCTGCCTCGCCTGATCATGTCCGGCAGCAGCGGACGGCCGCGAAGCAACTCCCAGGCCATGAGGCCATACATCGGAACATACTCCACCAGCAGGGGCCAGTGCCCCTCGTAGACCGGACGATAGGCATAGGCAAGATACGACAGGAAAACAGCCCCCGTCCACCACGTCATGAACGCGAAAGGGAAGAGGAACAGCAGCCCGGCAGCCCAGGCGAGGTACCACGGGTGAACGGTGGTCGCCAGGCACAGGTCCAGGGTCATGATCCAGAACGAGGCGCGGAGCATTTCCTGAACTCCGCGGGCCGGCGCGCGCACCCAGATGATTGCCGCGATTCCGAGGAGCGCCACTCCGAGCCAGGTTCCCAGTTCGAGATCCCAGGGTCGAGGCGCAAC
>JACADW010000138.1 GCA_013388445.1 Acidobacteriota bacterium
AAGATTCACATCGACGGGTACCGTCAGGGGGAACGCGAAACCCGCTATGCCGACAACGAACACATCAGCGGGCTGGATTGGGGCGGCTGGCACGACGCAGGCGACAGCGACCTTCCGGCCGGAAGCATTGCCATTACCACGCTGCCGTTGGCCCTCGCGCAGGAGGAGTTCCATCCCGATATCGACCTGACCAGCATTGACAGGGCTCGACGCCTCGTGCTGCTGAATACTCCCGACGGGCAACCCGATCTGCTCCAGCAGATCGCTTTTGGCGCGGAGAGCCTTCTGGCTGTGTGCCGCCCCGAGGGTCACGTGTTTCCGGGCATCATCGAAAACAGCGTTCCGTCCTATGTCCACGTGGGAGACACCATCAACATTACGGACAACCGCGTTTACGATTCGCGTCTGAAGCCGGACCAGACGGAGCACGGCCGATCCGGGAAGTTCGACGATCGCTGGGTCTTCACGAACCGCAACACCGGCCTGCAGTATCTGACAGCCCAGGCGCTGGCAGCCGCAGGCCGCGTCTTGCGGAACACGCACAAGGATCTGGCCGAAACCAGCCTCCGGACGGCTGCGAAGCTGTGGGATTACGAGCAGTCCCATGCGCCAATTTACGCGCCCAACGCCTACTGCCCGAGTGACAGCGGATACCGCAACGAAGAGATTGCGGCCACCGTCGAATTGCTCCTGACCACCGGGGAACCCAGGTACCAGCAGCGGCTGCAATCTCAGGCCATGGTCGAGACCGTCCGGTCCTTGACACCGGAACAATTCGGAGAGGGACCCGGCTGGACCCTGCTGCGGGCTCTGCCCAGGATTACCGACGCCCGACTCAAGGAAGCGATTATCTCTCTTGCCGGCGAGTGGAAGCCGCGCTGGGAATCCAGGATGGCATCCAATCCGTATGGGGTTCCTTATCCCTCCTGGGTTTCCACTCCTGACTGGAAACTGGAATCTCGCTCCGGAATTCACTCGTTCTTCGTCTGGGGGCACGGTTGGGACCTGCAGGAACAGGCGCTGCGCTCCTACTACTTCCGCAGTAGCCTCCCCGGCCTTTTCGGCCGGGATCTGCTCCTCAACGTGGTGAACTTCGTGCTGGGCTGCCACCCGGCGAACAACCGGAGTTTTGTTTCGGGGGTCGGACTGGATTCCGCGCTGGTTGCCTACGGGTTCAACCGCGACGACTGGACCCATATCCCCGGTGGGGTCATTTCCGGCCCTTCTCTCATCAAGCCGGATTTCATGGAACTGAAGCTGTATCCTCACCTCTGGTACCAGACCGAGTACGTGATCAGCGGGGCCGCCACGTTCATCTTCGATGTGCTTGCGGCAGACAAGTGGCTGGCGGAATGAACTCGCTCGCCGGAGCAGAACTCACTGCAGGCGAGAGGCGTTCCCCGATCGGTCGACGGCAGCTACAGCGTATTTTCCGGGCTTCCCTCGCGTGGGTCCTTCATCGGAATACTGAGTGGCGACCGTGGAGCCGATCCGATTCCCCTCGTGATAGATCCGGTAGTAGCAAAGGTCCGGTTCCTCATCCGTCGCAGCGCGACTTCCCCGACCCGGCAACCACCCCACATGCCGGCGGCACCCTCGATCGTCACCAGGTCCGTTCTTTCAGGATCTCCTGGATTTGCTCCTTCGGAACCGGCAGACGTTCGATGTTGTCCTTAAGCCACCGCGAGAAATCGCGTTCGATTTCGTCCGACCAACGCGTGTCGATCTGGCCCGCCGTGTACTTCTTTTCGCGCAGCCGCTGATGGCCGAACATGTCGCGCAGCCGGATCACCTCGGACGTCTTCACTACCCTCTCCGCAAGTTGAGGAGGAATGAAGATCACGCCACCGTCCCTGCCGAGGACCACGTCCCCGGGCATCACCAGGGCATGCCCGATGCGGATCGGCGTATTGATGCCGATCATGGTCGAGTTCAGCCTCTCGCCGATCGAGCTGAAATGGTGAGAAGGATCGTAGGAACGGACGAACGAGGTGAAGCCGCTCAACTCCTTGAGACCGGCGATGTCGCGGACAGCGCCGTCGTATACGATGCCGTTGCCGCTCTTCGCAAAAATCGCGTTGCCGACATTGTCGCCGATCGACGGGCCATCCTGCTTGAGCCCGAAGTGGTCGCAGACATATACATCCCCAGGCTGAAGCATGTCGACGGGCCAGGCGTTCTGCGCTCCGATCCTTCCGTCCTTCTTGCCCTGTTCCTCGATGACCTTGTGAATGTCCGGGCGTCCGGGCATCCAGACGGCCGTCAGTGCCCGGCCGACCAGAACATTCTCGGGGTGAATGCAGAGCCAGCCGTCCTCATACTGGTGGTAGAAGCCGGCGTTTCGGAGCACGGCCCACGCCTCTTCCAGGGTCACGCTTCCCATCCGTTTCAGGATTCCGTCCGGGACTCTCGGGCGGCCGTCCGGAATACGCTCACCTTTCCATTCCGGCGTGTACTTGATGAGGGCCTCCTTGGAGAACACTCCCGGTTGCGCCGAAACGGAGGGCGGAAGACAGAAGGTCGGCAGAAGCGAAACAAGAGCCGCACCGACCGAGGCGCCCATCCTCCTTGCCTTGAAACCCTTCAGTAAAACGGCTCGGTTCATCATGTCGCACCCTCCCAGTATGACTCGGATCCGTACCTTCCCGGCCGCCTCTCCTCCTCCTGCAAAAACAGGATGCCGGGCAGGCGCCGTCGGGCCGTCGGTGCCCAAGGCATGGAATCGGGGCCGCTTCAACGGAGGCCGCGCCGGACCAGCCCGGGAAACCCCGAAACTGCGAAGCCGCGGGCGGAGCGCTCTCGGCCGGGACTTCGATGGGTCGCAAGGCCGCATTCTATCAGAGTCCTGAACCGGAGGATTCCGCGGCGCGATATCCGCCAGGCCGCCGGCCAACTTCATCCAACAGCCCGGATCGCAGCGCAAAGAAACAAGAACAAAACTCTCGCAACGACCCCCGTAACGGCGATAATGATGCAACCCATCTTGAATGGGGCTGGCAAAAGGAGGCCCTCCCATGAAACCTGGTCCTTTCCGCAACCGATACTGTCGTCCGATCGAGAATCAGACCCGGGCACGCCGGAGCGGCAGGCGCGCTGTCCTGAAGGCTGTGGCGGCCACAGCAACGGCCGCTACGCTCCTTCTGTGCCCTGCGCCGGCCCAGGATACCGCGCCGTTCAGCGCGGAACTGACGATCCGGGCCGACCGGCCGGGCGAGACGATCAACCGCAACATCTACGGGCATTTCGCCGAACACCTCGGACGCTGCATCTACGAAGGCATCTGGGTCGGCGAAGGCTCGCCGATCCCGAACACGCGCGGCATACGCAACGACGTCGTGGCGGCGCTGAGAAACCTCGACATCCCGGTCCTGCGCTGGCCGGGCGGGTGTTTCGCCGACGAATACCATTGGCGCGACGGCATCGGTCCGCGCGACCAGCGGCCCAAACGGATCAACACCCACTGGGGCGGCGTCATCGAGACGAACCACTTCGGCACGCACGAGTTCATGGACCTGTGTGAAATGATCGGCGCCGATGCCTACGTGTGCGGCAATGTCGGCAGCGGCACTCCCGAGGAAATGATGGAGTGGGTCGAGTACATGACCTCCGATTCTCAATCCACCCTCGCGGAGCTGCGGCGCAGGAACGGGCGCGACAAGCCCTGGAAGCTACCGTACTTCGGCGTGGGCAACGAGAGCTGGGGCTGCGGCGGCTCGATGAGGCCCGAGTACTATGCCGACCAGTTCCGCCGGTATGCCACCTTCGTCAAGAACTACCCGGGGAACCGCGTGCAGAAGATCGCCTGCGGGGCCAACTCCGAGGACTACCGTTGGACCGAGGTCCTCATGTCCCAGGCCGCAAGACAGATGCAGGGCCTGTCGCTCCACTACTACACCGTCCCGACCGGGAACTGGGGGCGCAAGGGCTCGGCCACGCAGTTCGGCGAGGACCAGTGGCATTCCACGCTGCTGCGCACGCTGCGCATCGACGAGATGATCCTGAAACACGCGTCGATCATGGACAAGTACGACCCGCAGAAACGGGTCAGCCTGATCGTGGACGAGTGGGGCGCCTGGTACGACCCCGAACCGGGCTCGAACCCGGGGTTCCTCTATCAGCAGAACAGTCTCCGCGACGCGATCGTCGCCGCGGTCAACCTGAACATCTTCAACCGGCACGCCGACCGGGTGAAGATGGCCAATATCGCCCAGACGATCAACGTCCTGCAGGCGATGATCCTGACCGAAAAGGAGAAGATGATCCTCACGCCCACGTATCACGTCTTTGAAATGTACAAGGTGCACCAGGGCGCAACGTCGGTCCCCGTGGAGCTGACAGCGCCGGAATACCGGCTGGGGGACGCCGCCGTACCGGCCTTGCACGCCTCTGCATCACGCGACGTTTCGGGGGCCATCCATCTCTCGATCGCAAACCTTGAGCCGAACCGGCCCGCGAAGGTCGCTGCCAGGATCACGGGCTCGAAGGCAGGCAAGATCGCAGGCCGGGTTCTGACCGCCCAGGCCATGAACGCGATCAACACTTTCGATGGACCTGATGCTGTCAAGCCGGCGCCCTTCCAGGATGCACGGATCGAGGGCGATTCCATCACACTGGCCCTGCCGGCGAAATCGGTCGTGGTGCTCGCGATTCACTAGCCAAGGGTTCTCGCTATTGAAATCCCCACGCGCCACCCGCTTCATCCACGGGTCGCGATTCATCGCGCGCGGGAACCTGGGAATTGAGAATCGTCAATACACACGCCCGCAACAGCCGGCCGGCTTCATCCAGCGGCCTGGATCGCAATGCGAAAAACCGAGAACGGAATTCTCGCGGCGGCCTTCATGGCGGCTCTGGTTTTCGCGCACCGGGTCTGAGGGTCCGGTTCTCGGACACCAGTGCTCTACGAGGCTGAATCGGAGTCAATTGAGTCGCGGCCGGGCGGACCGAACTCAGGGCACGGCCTCGCGACCGGCGCCCCGCCGGCTACAAATGCAGCTATCCAGGTTCCGGGCGCTACTCGGGCGGTGGCGCAGCGGCAGGCGCCGGCTCCGCCAACTTCAACGCTTCCGGCGAAAGAACAAATTCCACCGAGCCGTGGGATCCCCGGACAGTGAATGGATGCGTAAGGTCGAGCTTCGTGCCCAACTGAATCATTCCATCCACTCGGGTACCCTTGGTCACGGTATTACCGTCGAAGTTCTTGATGTTGAGACTGCTTGCCTCGTAAGTGTGGCCGTCCTGCTCCACAAAGAATTTGGTGTCGACCACCATGTCCTTCTCCGGCATACCCTGAACGTAGAATGTGGTCGACTGGTTGGCTCGCGCGCGCACGGCGTACTTGCCCGGCGCCTGAAACAGCACGTCCACGGTCCTGTTATTGAGCAGCACAAAGCTGAGGGTGATATCGTCGCTCTTCACGGACCGCCCAAACTCTTTGAAAAGAGTCTTCGTATCCGGTTCCTGGGCCATGACGAAAGACCCTGCGAGAACACATACTAGGATTGCCGCGTTGCTCCTCATCATTCTTGCCATCGCTCCTTGAGAAATCGTAAGGCCGAGGATCCGGCCAGACCGAAAGATCAGCGTACAAAATACTGCAGGACTTAGGCGAAGGCAAAGCTATTCTTTTGCACCGCATCATCCGAAGGCAGGCACCCCCAGCACGCCCATGTGCGGGTACTCGCGGCTGCGATGCCGGGAGAGTGGCTGAGTCCAGGCCAGGCAGACATGGACGCAGCAGCAACCGCTCGCGAACGGGTTCACGTTTCAGCCGGCAGGAACCTTGTCCGAGCAGATCCTTACACCCTCGTACCCGCTGTTTCAGAATCGCGAGCGGCATCCCTGCGCTACCGCAGAATCTCGAGCTTACGTCCGCTGCGCCGCCGGAGCTCACCAGAACGAACCGGGTCATGTAACCGCCACCATCGGCAATCTGCGGGAAGACGACAGGCGGCGGCTGCCTGGTCAGGCCCGCAACGGGCCGGGTCGTCAACAGGAAGTCGTTGCGCGAATTGTCGAGCCGGCGCGCTGTCAGGGCGGCCAAAGGAGTTGCAGACGCCAGCTCAAGAGCGCGCGTAAAGCCGTCCGGGAGCCCCGATATCAGCTCGCCGACAAAGGCCGCCCGATATCCCGTTGCCGGACAACGAGGTGCTCCCAGGACCATCGCCCGCGCCGGCGCTTCCATCAGGCCGAAAGGCCCGGAGCGTTACGGAGAGCGCCGAATTGTCCACCGCGGCCACAGCCACTCCGGTATCATGCCCCGCCGACCGGTCTGCATGGATGCGAGCCCGCCTGGTGGGATCAGCCGCCGGCACTCCGGATCCGGCCACGATAATCCCGTCCCGCATGAAACGGAACATGCCCGCCCCGGCCGGCGTGCCCGAGCCTCCATCGGGAATTACCTGGACCGAACCGACCTTCACATCGGCGGGAGAACCGTCGGTCTCAAAGACGAAGACTCCTCTCGGCGCGACCGAATAGGCGAAGGAAGAACCGCGGCTTCCGCCGCTGCGCACCAGCTCAGGGGGGAGCCGTTGTCGCGAATGTCCTCAGCGTACTCGCTTCGGTCGCGTCGGGAGTATTGAGCAGGATGACGGTCGTGACGTGCCAGCCGCCGTCAGTCAGATGAGGGAAGTACGGGGATGCGCCCGGCGCCGTGCTCGCGAGGTCCGCAACCGGAGCGCTCGTGAGCAGGACTTCCTGACGCTGGTTGACGGTCATGCGCAGGGCGAGGGCCGACACCGGCTGATCGCTCGCCACCCCGAGCGGACCAAAGCCCGTGGAGGCATCAAAACCGGCAGGCAGGTTGAAATCCGGTGCGATCTCCTTGAGCTGCTGGACGAACCCGGCCGTGTGGGCTCCTCCCGCGAGCGTCCCATGCCCGGACGCTGGAGTCGTGCCATCGAGTGCCCGCAGCGCAAGCGTGAGGACCGCGGCCTTTGCACCGGTGTTCGCCGGCGCTATTCCGGTGGCGGTGTGGATCGATCCCGCGGCTGATCGAGCCGGGGCCGGCACTACTCCGGAGCGACAGTCGACAAAGATGCGTGCGGCGGCTGTAAGCGGTGACGCGGGAACCCCGATCTCAATCACGACGATGTTGTTTTGGGTGAATCTGAAGACGGCTGCGCCTTGAGGAGCAGCTCCGGAGTCGGCCGAAACCGTGGGCCGCGGATTGTCCCTTGCCGGGACCCGTGCTATGATCCGCGCCGAAATGCGATTCCCCGGGTAAGGGGCCGCTCGTCCATGCCCCTGTGATGGGAAGCCCGGAAAGTGAGTGTCGTCCCACATCGACCGACCTTGCCGAAGAGGCGTCCGGACTGAGGCGCCGTCTTAAGCACGGGCGGATCAGCCACGGCCATGCCGGAGCTGTCGCTTTCAGTTCGGCAAGCCGGAAACGCATGCTGCAAAGACTGCTGTTGCGCCATCCTGCACGGCCACAGATCTATTCCCAGGGGGAGAAACATGTTCAGCCTCAACTGGATCGACATCGGCATCGTTTTCCTGTATTTCGCCGCCATGATCGCCATCGGCGTCGCGGTCATGAAGAGGGCGTCCAAGAGCATGGACTCCTATTTCCTGGCTGCGAACAAGCTGCCGTGGTGGGTTCTCGGCATCTCAAACGCCTCAGCGATGTGGGATATAACGGGAACCATGTGGCTCGTCTACAACCTGTTTGTATACGGGCTCAAGGGAACCTGGCTTCCATGGCTCTGGCCCACGTTCAACCAGGTGATCCTCATGATCTACCTTGCGAGCTGGGTCCGGCGCTCGGGCGTGCTCACCGGAGCCGAGTGGATCACGACGCGCTTCGGCGCAGGCCGCGGAGGCGAACTCTCGCGCATCATCATCGTCATTTTCGCCCTTGTAAGCGTCGTCGGGTTCATCGCATACGATTTCCAGGGCATGGGCAAGTTCTCCAAGACATTCCTGCCCTGGGACTTTTCGGCTAATGAGTACGCCATCATCGTGATGGGCCTGACCGCGGTCTACGTGCTGCTCGGCGGCATGATCAGTGTAGTCATTACGGATCTCGCCCAGTTCTTCATCATGGCGATATGCGCGGTCATCATCGCCGGTATCGCGATGAACCGGGTTCTCCCTGGCGACCTCCAGGCGCTCCTCCCCGCCGGCTGGAGTGAACTGTCGTTCGGCTGGAAGCTCGACCTGGACTGGTCGCAGCTCATACCTCCTCTGCAGCAGAACCTTGCCGCTGACGGATATTCCTTCTTCGGTTTCTTTTTCATCGCCATGGTCTTCAAGGGAATGCTGGTAAGCATCGCGGGTCCGGCCCCCAACTACGATATGCAGCGCATCCTCGCGGCGCGCACGCCGAGGGAGGCAGGATTCATGAGCGGCATCGTGTCGATGTGCCTCCTGCCCCGCTGGATCCTCGTCGCCGGTATCACGGCCATCGGTCTCAAGTACTTGAGCCCGGCGTTCAAAGGGCAGACCGGCGGGATCGATTTCGAGATGGTTCTCCCCTTCGTCATCAAGGAATTCATCCCGGTCGGCCTGATCGGGCTGCTGCTCGCCGGGTTGCTGGCAGCGTTCATGTCCACATTCTCAGCCACGCTGAACGCCGGTGGGGCTTACCTGGTGAACGATCTGTACAAGCGCTACATCAAACCGGACGCTCGCCAGAGGCACTATGTGGCGGCGAGCTACATTGCCCAGGTCCTGATCCTCGCCGTCGGATTTTCATTCGGGCTGATGGCCCAGTCGGTCAACCAGATGACGCAGTGGATCGTCAACGGGCTGTGGGGCGGATACACCGCGGCCAACGTGCTGAAGTGGTACTGGTACCGCCTCAACGGCTTCGGCTACTTCTGGGGCATGCTCGCCGGCATCGCCTCGGCGCTCATCGTCCCGACCTTCTTCCCTAGTTCCGGCCTCGGTTCCCTGGCAGGCTTCCCCATCATCCTGGCGATATCCTTGCTCGGCTGCATCGCGGGGAGCCTTCTGACCAGGCCGGAGGAAGAGGACATCCTCAGATCGTTTTACAGGCAGGTCCGGCCCTGGGGCTTCTGGGGGCCCGTGCACGCCGCCGTGGTCAGGGAAGACCCGTCGTTCAAGCGCAATACCGCCTTCGGTCGCGACATGCTCAACTGCGCGGTCGGGCTGATCTGGCAAGTGCCGCTCTGGGTGATCCCGATATATGTAGTCTTCCGAAGTTGGAAAGCCCTGTGGATCTCCATCTTCGTCCTGTTGATCACCTCGGCGTTTCTCAAGTTCAACTGGCTCGACAAAATGGAGAATGACGCGCCGGCCAAGGCATCGGGAGGACGACTGTGCGTTACGGATACTTCGACGACAACCTGCGCGAATATGTGATCACCCGGCCCGATACGCCGCTGCCCTGGATCAACTATCTCGGCTGCGAGGATTTTTTCGGCATCATTTCGAATACCGCAGGCGGCTACTCCTTTTACCGTGACGCGCGCCTGCGGCGCGTCTCGCGCTACCGCTACAACAACGTCCCGTTCGACCTCGGCGGCCGCTACATCTATCTGCGTGATCAGGACACCGGAGTGTTCTGGTCCCCGACATGGCAACCGACACGGCGAGACCTGGATGACTACACATGCAGCCACGGCCTTGGTTATACGGTCATCCGATCCAGGAAGCTGAGCATCGCGGCCGAGGTCCGGTACTTCATCCCGCTCGGGGAAACCCTTGAAATCTGGCAACTGAGGCTGAAGAACGAACACGGCCATCCTATCGGGCTTTCCGTGTTCTCATGCATCGAGTTCTGCCTCTGGGACGCGTGGGACGACGCCACGAATTTCCAGCGGAACTTCAGCACGGGGCAGGTCGAGGTTGAAGACGGGGTCATCTATCACAAGACGGAATACCGCGAGCGCCGCAATCACTTTGCCTATTTCGCCTGCTCGGAACAGCTCTCGGGATTCGACACTCAGCGAGACGTGTTTCTCGGTCCCTGCCGGGGCTGGGAGTCGCCGGCGGCGGTCGAGCGCGGACGTTCCTCAAATTCCCTGGCCTACGGATGGGCTCCCATCGGTTCCCACCAGATCGATCTGATCCTGGCGCCCGGCGAAACGCGCGAGGTCATTTTCCTGCTCGGCTACCATGAGAATCCCGCGGACCGGAAGTTCGATCCCCCTGACTCCCAGACGATCAACAAGCAGACGGTCCGGCCAATCATGCGCAAGTACCTGGCCGGGCCGAACGCCGACGCGGCCTTTCAGGAGCTGCGGGCTCATTGGAGCCGCCTGCTGGGGGCGCTCCAGGTCCAAACCCCAAGCCCGGACACTGACCGGATGGTCAACGTCTGGAATGCCTACCAGTGCATGGTGACATTCAACATGTCACGTTCCGCGTCGTTCTATGAGTCGGGCATCGGACGCGGGATGGGATTCCGCGATTCCAGCCAGGACCTGCTCGGATTCGTGCACATGATCCCCGAGCGGGCCCGGGAGCGTATTCTGGACCTGGGAGCGACGCAGCTCGCGAACGGGGGCGCCTTTCACCAGTACCAGCCGCTCACCAAGCGGGGCAACAATGACATCGGCAGCGGCTTCAACGACGACCCGCTATGGCTGATCCTGGCCACGGCCGCTTACCTCAAGGAGAGCGGAGACTGGTCGGTCCTGGAGGAACGGATCCCCTATGAGAACCAGCCGGGCACTGAAACGCCGCTCTATGAACACCTCCAGCGCGCTCTGCGCTACACGCTCGACAGGCTCGGTCCGCACGGTCTCCCGCTGATCGGGCGCGCCGACTGGAACGACTGCCTGAACCTGAACTGTTTTTCAGACACCCCGGGCCAGTCGTTTCAGACCACCACCAACAAGGACGGCAGGACCGCAGAGTCCGTCTTTATCGCGGGACTCTTCGTGATGGCGGCGCGCGAGCTGGCCGTCATCGCACAGAAAGGGGGCCTGAGAGAGGAGGCCGAGCGGAATATGGACGCCGCCCGCCGGATGGAGACAATTGTGCTCCAGAGCGGCTGGGACGGCCATTGGTTCCTGCGGGCCTACGACGACTACGGCCGGAAGATCGGCTCCTCTGAAAGTGAGGAGGGCAAGATCTTCATCGAGCCGCAGGGCATCTGCATCATGGCGGGTATCGGACTGGACGATGGTCACGCCGAGAAGTCTCTGGCCTCGGTCGGGCAACACCTGGCCACGCCGCACGGCATCATCCTCCAGCAACCGGCCTACTCCCGCTACTATCTGCACCTGGGCGAGATATCCTCCTATCCCCCCGGCTATAAAGAGAACGCAGGCATCTTCTGCCATACCAACCCCTGGATCATGATCGCCGAGGCGATTTTGGGACACGCCGGTGAGGCCTTCGACTATTACCTGCGCATCAACCCCTCGGCGCGGGAAGCAATCAGCGAAGTTCATAGGTGCGAGCCTTACGTTTACGCGCAGATGATTGCCGGCCGCGACGCTCCCACTCACGGCGAGGCCAAGAACTCCTGGCTGACGGGGACCGCGGCGTGGAACTACGTCGCCATCACGCAGTGGATTCTGGGCATCCGCCCCGAGTATGACGGGCTCCGCATAGATCCCGTGATTCCCGCGGACTGGCCGGGTTTCACGGTTACGCGGCGTTTTCGCGGGAATACCTATGTTATTGAGGTGACAAATCCTTCTTCCCTGAGCCGCGGCGTGAGGCAGCTCGTGGTGGATGGCATCGAGGTGCAAGGCAACCTGCTGCCGCCGGCTGCCCCTCAGGCAACGCCAATCCGCGTCCAGGCTGTTCTGCAAGCTGAATAGCGCCGCGCGATCCTGGGGGAAGTTCACGTGCTCTAAAGACTTGCGCAACTATCAGATCAGCGGACTGCCTCCGGGATGAGCAGGCGATCGAATCTCGACGCAAGGCCGCCCGAGCACACCGACGGACCGCGTCTCCGGTCAGCGAACTTGCCGCAAGATCCGCCCCGGCCTGCGAGCCGGGCACGCCTCCGGCGGTCTATTCTTCCCGCGGCCTGGGGGATGCTATGATCAGGCTTCGAACAAGGAAGGGAGAAATGAGCATTGCGAAGCCTGCACTTCTGTTCCTCCTGTTGGCCGCAGTTCCCTGCTCCGGCGTGCAGGACAAGCCGGACTACTCATCCATTCCAAGGATCGACGTTCATGCCCACGTCGGAACCATCGAAAACATGTCGCAGTATATGGCCGTCAGAAAGGCCCTCCACGAAAAGTACCGCGAGGACCTCGCGCTCTGGATCAACGTACAATCCCCGCTCGGTCCGCGCGGCGAGGGGCTGCCGTGGCTCAAGGAGGCGGAGGAAAAGTTCCAGGGCCGCTTCCTCAGCTGCCTCACCAACCACAACATCTCCCGCGGCCTCAAGTTCTCGCCGGAGGAGATCGCCGAATGGATGGAGCGCGGTGTCGTCGGCTACAAGATCTGGGTCGGTGTAAGCACCGCGATCGACCACCCGGCCAACGATCCCACACTGACCAAGATGGAACAGTTGGGATTTCCGGGGGCTTCGGTACATATCGCGCAGCCCTATCCGACGCGTTGGGTGATGGACCCGGTCAAGTTCTGGCAGGCGCAGCACGCCTGGAAGGCGGTGCTGGACCGTCACCCTCGCCTGATCGTCGTCAACGCGCACATGCTGGATTTCTTCAATTCGGACGAGCAGCTCGACTATCTCGGCTACATGCTGGAAACTTATCCGAACCTCAACGTCGACCTGGCGGCCCGATTTCAGCAGTTCCATCGCATGAGCCGCGAAAAGCTGAGGGATTTCATCATCAAGTACTCGGACCGAATCCTCTTCGGCACGGACATCAGCAACGTGAAACCCGATGCCGTCGGCGATATCGTAGAACGGTACCACCGCTGTTTCCAGCTGGCTGAGACCGACAGCATGGTTCAGGGCGGTTTCTTCGGCCGCACCGAAACCCGCGGTCTCGCCCTGCCCCGGGAGGTCCTGGAGAAGATCTACTGGCGCAACGCAGCGCGCATCTATCCGCGCGTGAAGGAGGTATTCACGAAGCTCGGGTACGTCACTGGCTGACCCGGGCACTCGCACGGCGATTCCCATTCCAAGTCCGGCTTCGCGAACAACGGGCTATCGCGGGTTGTGTGCCGGTCGATGCGCATGGAGAACATTCCACAGACCGTCACTCAGAATAATGAGGATGGTTTCCAGGGATGGCGGAGATTTCTGGCGCCGTCTGTGATACTGGCTGAGAAACACCCCCGCCGCTGCGGCAGAATACCGCCTGCTCCGCGCGGGCGTATCTTCATGCGTTCGTGTGCACGGCACGCGCATGAGCAAATGCCGTGAAGATACGATCCGTGGACTTGCTTTCGGCGGGCTCCGGCGGGCCATGGTTTGAGTGTCCGACCTGAAGGCCGGGCCACACGGTCTTGGATCGGTGTTTCGATTTGAAACGCCGGCTCTTGAACATATGCAAGAGCGCTCCGGCTTCACCCCCCACCAAATACCGTCGGGAGGACAAATACAATGATCAAGAGGGCGCTGACCGCTCCCTTCTGTCTGCTGTGCTGTCTCACGCTGTCGGGATCTCAGGTTGATTCCCCTGTCCCTCCCGGCATGCTCTACATTGGCTGGTCGGACCGGGACATAACACCCGACAAGCCCGTGGCTCTCTCAGGGCAGTTTCACAAGCGGATCTCCACGCGCGTGGAAGCCCCTCTCTGGGCTACGGTTCTTGCGCTCGAGACCCGCGATGGCGAGCGCCCGATCGACCAGGCGATCTTCGCCTCCTGCGACCTCATAGGGATTGACGACACGATCCCCCCGCGCCTGCGCCGGAAACTGGCAGGCAGGATTGAAGGCTTCGACCTGCGCAGGTTGATCTTGAACGCCACGCATACGCATACCGGCCCCGTCACCGGCGAGAAGTGGTACGAGGTCACGGAGGAAGGGGTGATGAAACCCGGCGACTATATCGAGTTTCTGCTCGAGCGGCTGGCCGAGGCCGTCATCGAGGCCTGGCAGGCGAGGAAACCGGGAGGTGTGAACTGGGGCCTGGGATTCGCCACGGTGGGATTCAACCGGAGAATGGTCTACGCAGACGGCCGCGCAGCCATGTACGGGCGCAACGACGTGGGTGATTTCCGGCACGTGGAGGGGTACGAGGATTCCGTGGTCGAAACGATTTTCTTTTTTGATGCGAACCGGCGCCTCTCCGGCGTGGCGGTGAATGTGGCCTGTCCCTCGCAGGTCGTGGAAGGCGAGAGTTACATCTCCTCGGATTTCTGGCACGACGTCAGGGTCGTCCTGCGGGAACGCTTCTCCAAGAACCTGCATGTCCTGGCATGGACAGGGGCATCGGGCGACCTGTCGCCGCATCCCCAGATACGCCGGGCGGCCGAGTCTCGCATGAGGAAGATGAGCGGCGATATCCCTGAAACCCGGGCCATCGCGCTCCGGATCGCCGGCGCGGCGACCTATGCCTACAACGCCGTTCGGAACGGGATCCTGACGAGAATTCCCTTTGCCCACCACGTTCAGGTCCTACAGCTCCCGGCCCGGAAAGTCACGGAGAGCGAATACCGGGCGGCCAGGGCCGCTTGTGAAGGCATCCGGCTAAAATCCCGCGAGCAGTGGAGCCGCCAGGATTTTGCCCGCCTGGCCTGGCATCAGGAGGTGGTCGACAGGTATGAGCACCCCGAGCAGCATGCCTCCTATGCCGCGGAGCTCCACATCCTCCGGCTGGGAGACGTGGCGGTCGCGACCAACCCGTTTGAGCTTTTCCTCGATTACGGCATCCAGATGAAGACGCGGAGCCGGGCCCTCCAGACGTTTGTCATCCAGCTCGCCTGCGGAGACGGCGGCTACCTCCCTACCGAGAGGGCCGTGTCGGGCGGCGGATACAGCGCCGTCGCCGAGAGCGGTCTCGTGGGGCCCGAAGGAGGTCGGATTCTGGTGGAACGATCGCTGGAAGCCATCAACAGATTTTGGGAAAAGCAGCCTCAGTAGCAGGCTGCATAGATGTGCCGCCCTCTGGTAATCGACCGTGTCGGCAAGACGCTGAGTCCCGGGCAAGCGGCGCCGCTGGCTCAGCTTGATCGGGCCTGACCTTCGATTCCGAGCTGCTTATGACTGCACGACGCCATTCGCCCCAGGCTTCCAGGATGTGCTGACTGCCGAAGCTGCCGCTATCGCAAGATGCAGGCCTTCGGCACCCTGCCGGGTCGTTCTCGGGACGCCTCTGGCCTGCGGTGATTCAAGCCTGGACCGGCTCCCAACGGCGGGCGAGCTCTCGCAGGACAGGTTCATGGGCAGGCCAGTCATGCAGGGTTGCCGGATCCAGATCGGCGCCGGTGGGCCACACTAATGTGTGGACTTCAGGGTCGATCTGAACCTGATTGAAAAGATCCAGATCCCGGAGCGGTCCGAACAATTCGCCCGCAAGAATTGAGCGAAAATCGATTGTCTGCTCGGTGCCGTCATCAAAGCCGACTCGAAGCGTGTAGGGGGCGACGATGCGAAACCACCGGACTTGATAGATTGGGTGAATCATAAGCAACCTACCTCAATGGTTCGATTGGCAGGGGCCTGCGCCCTTCTTCCAACCTTTGCCAATCTGCCTTGAGCTCATGAATGTGGAGTTCCGCCCACGCTTCAACCAGCCGCCGCTGGCGCTTGGGGAGAGACCCCGCGATCATCTCAACTGGGTCGACACTGAAGATCGCCACCTCCTCCTGGCAGAATGCGTGAAAGTGGGCCACGTGATGAGGCGAGCCTGCCTCCGGAAACATGCGAATAATGATCCCGAAAAACCGACTGATCTCCGGCACCTTTTCATTTTACCACCCTGGTGGCACTATCCCGTGCTGGTTCAACAATCGGTTTCGGCCGCGTTTCGGAGTACAGCAGAGCAACGCCGGCTATAGCGGCTGAGCGCACCTCCGCCGGCCACCAAACCTAGAGGGACTGCCGCATATGCCCAGGCGCGTCCGGTGAAGCCAGGAGTCACGCGGGGATCTTGGGCACCTGATAAATAACTGGCCTGAAGGAAGGTAGACGAACTGGTTTCCCTTCAGCCTTGGCAGCCTCGATCCAAGCGGCTTTGGCTTTGAGAACTTCCGCCAATGCCTTTTCCGGCGTTTCGGCAAACGCAGAGCAGTGAGAGAGGTCGGGTATGTCACCGATGTAACCGCCATCCTCCTCGCTAAACGAGATGTGGATGTGATAATCCTTCATCTGTCACCGCCTGGGCTCAGACTATACTGTAGGGCGCCAAGCAGAGCAGAGCAGTCGTCAATGGCATGTCTGTGTCAACTGTCCTGCAAATATACGCTTCACGTAGTCGTATTCTCCGCTGCGGTCCATGAACAGGATGTGTGCCTCGGCGAACCTCTCTCGGTTCCATGTACCATCGTCATACTTCTTTCGGAGCTCTTCGAAGGGGGTCGCCGAGATAATCCATGAATCGAGCGTTACGTCCTTCCGCCCGGTTCTTTCACCGATTTCCTTGGCAAGATCTGGTAATCTCAGATGGAGGCGGCCCTTTTGGTCATGCGCGTAGGCATCCGAGTGGAGCATTCCGTGGGGCTCCAGAAAGACAATGCGTTGCCTCGCCTTTTCTCTGATCCAAAGGATGAAGTCCGGATAAAAGCCTCTCTCCTCGAAGAAACCGAGACCCGTTCCTCGACTGAGATTCCTCAACAGGAAAACTTCCACCTTGGCCAGAGATTTTGTCCTCTCGTGTAACCAGTAGTCTTTCAGATCCTGCACAAACTGTCTTTCGCTCTGGTTCAGCCCCGGGGGAGTCATCCCGACTTCGTCCCCGTACTCGACGAGCAAAGGCTGGTAAAGGTGCCGGTCGAAATGAATCCGAGGCAACTCGCGTGTCTCTTTGTGGTACAGTCGCTCAACATCAGCGATGAGTCTGGCAACCTGGGATACAAGCCTGTGCTCGGAACGCTTGACCTTGACGACGTAACAAGCTGAGGCGCATTCCCTCACCAGCCCTTTGTTGAAGCTCAGGTTAGGGTCGGTCTCGTCCACGGTACGATAGACCATCTGGCTGCAGTCCCATTGTTCCCGTTTCTTTCGATAGAAAACGTCTGCGTATTTTCGGAGTATGTTAACGACGGCCTCCTGCAGCAACGCGGTTTCCGCAAAAGACCGCGGTTGGACTACCGGCTCGTCGGCAACCAGCTTGTAGAGCTGAACAGGTTCGGAGTGCAGGAGAATCCTCTTGATCGCAAGAGGCCTAATCACCAGATTGGCAAGCGGCTTCCGCACCTTATATTCAAGCAGGTCGAGGTATGCCTTTTCCCAATCCACAAACTCGAGGGCCTCCTCCGGAATGACCTGCTCGCGCCCCGCACTTAGGTCAATCCCTGTGATGCCGGAAGGACTGCTTTCGAGGGCTTGCACTCTGAGCGACATGTCTACCCGCACATTCACTGATGGATCGGCTTCCAGCACAATGTCTTCCCCCACCACGAAATCCCGACCCTCCGGCACACGCGGCACAACTAGCCCCTTTTTCAGAAAGCTCTTGTTGGTCCGGATGAAAAGCGGCAGCTCCACGTACCCTTCGGTCTCGACGCCTTCCTTCTCCAGGTACTCCCGCAACTGGGACATGTAATTGGCTCGCACCGCGAAGATATTCAGCGTCTCCAGCAGCCCCACGTGATCCGGGTGTTTGCCGTCCAGCGCCGCGCTTCGCTTGAGGCTGAATCCCCTGCCCCGGAGGCGCACGCCGCGTCCAAATAGCTGGATGATCTGCGAACCTTCCTGGCGGCCCACGTTCAAGAGGCCCATGTTCGAGACCCTCCAGGAATTCCAGCCCTCCATGAACTTCTTCGCCCCTATGAGGATGTCGATGCTCGTACCCGGATCGCCAATGCTTTCGAAAAGCGATCCGGCCACGGCATCCTCCTCCAGCGTTATCCCCGCGTCGTCCTCCTCCACGAGCTTCTTGAACGTGCTGGTGTCGCCGATGTAGATCA
>JACADW010000122.1 GCA_013388445.1 Acidobacteriota bacterium
CCGCGGAGCCGTTCTCCCAGCTGCTCCGAGTCTTCTGGGGATTCCGTGCTCTCGCGCACGATCTTTTCGACGGCATGCCGCATCAGCAGCATTCGAAGGTAAACCCACAACAGGCGTCCCAGTCCCTCGCCCTGGCTTTCGAGACCCGATTGAATCGTGCCGCTCCGGTACTGGTGCTCGAGGATCGCGCGGCACCGGACCTCCAGCGTGCGATACCGGCGCTGTCCTTCGGGGCTGAGCTGCCCGACGAGGTCGTTGATTCTCGCCTGCCAGTTCCTGGAAGCCCTGCTCTGGTAGACAGCCTGTACCCAGCGTTGGAACCGGGGATTGTTCGCGAGCAAACCGAGGTAAGCCAGTTCGACGCCGGCGCCGAGGACGAGGAAGCCGGGATTGAGAAGGCCGAGCAGGCCGATGACTCCCAGTCCGACCCAGTTCGGCGGCACAAACATGCCGATGGGGCGTGCGTTAAACGCCTCCCGGACGTAATCCCAGAATGCCGGCTTCATGCTGGACCTCCCGATCCGGAATCACCTGTGCCGGCTGCCGAGTCGGAGAGAGGCCCGGTAGAGACGCACCTGAAAGCTTCGGTGACGAAATATACGGCGTGTTTGAACTCGGGACTTTCCTGCGCGACAAGGGGCGGCAATCCTGTGGTGGGAGGGATCACGTCCCGGATGTCATAGGCGATCTGTCCGGGTGCCTGCGTGAAAATCCACACCCTCTCGCCCAGGTAGACCGCCTCCGTGACGCTGTGAGTCACACAGAGGATCGTGGGGTGGACGCGGTGCCACAACTCGACGAGCAGCTCCTGCATCTCGAGACGCGTGGGCTCGTCGAGCGCCGAGAATGGTTCGTCCATCAGGAGGATCCTCGGCTCCATCACCAGCGACCGGGCGATCGCGACCCTCTGCTGCTGGCCGCCGGAGAGCTGGCTCGGGTACTTCCGCATGTGGTCCGCCAGTCCCACGTGAGCGATGAGTGCCTCCGCCCTCGAGCGCATGGCGGCCTCATCCATGCCCAGAGCGTGCCTGCTCACTCTGAGCCCGAACATCACGTTCTCGAAGACCGTGAGATGGGGGAAGGAACTGTATTGCTGAAAGATCATGCCGCGGTCGCGGCCGGGCCCGCGCACGGGTTCGCCCATGACCAGCACTTCCCCCTCGGTCGGTTTGAGGAAACCCGCGATCAGGTTCAGCGCCGTGCTCTTGCCGCAGCCGGACGGGCCGATGATGGTTACAAACTCTCCCTTCCCGGGCGTGTCGGCGATCGAGAACGACAGCTCCGTCACGGCAGTGAACGCGCCGAAACGCACGGTCACCTTCCGGAATTCCACGACGGCCTTCTGGTTGGGCTCGGCGGTTGGCATCAGGTTTGTTTTCCACGGTACGGGAAGAGTACGCCTGACAGCCGCTCCCAGATCAGGTCGGCAAGCCAGGCTATCAACGTGATGATGACGATGACCAGGTATACGCGTCCCGACATGGCGCGGCGGCGCGCCGTGTCAATCACATCGCCGAGGCCGCCGGTCTTGACCACGACCTCTGCAAGCACCAGGTAGCTCCATCCCACGCCGAAGGCCAGTCGCATCGAATGCCAGATATCCGGCAGCGCGGTCGGGACAAGAACACGCCAGACGATCTGGAAGCGGGAGGCTCCGAGTGTATAAGCGGTTCGCAGGTAGACATCCGGAACCGCATCGACGGCCTTGGCCACCATCGGCAGAAGGAATATGCCGAAGGCCATTGCCAGGAAGACAACCTTCTGGATCTCGTCCAGCCCGAACCAGGAAAGCGTCAGGGGCACAAGGACCGCAATGGGAATGTAGCCGCTCGCCGTCATGACCAGGCTGAACAGGGCCCGCATGCTGCCGAATGAACCGATGAGGATTCCAAGAGGAAGAACGATCGCCAGGGCGAGGAGAAAGCCCAGACCCACACGTCGGAGGCTGATCCAGATGTGGTCGAAAATGTCGCGGTTGTCGAGATCCGGCGTACCCAGCAGATCCGACAGGCTCGCGACGGTCTCGTAGGGGCTGGGGAGGATCGTCGGGCCTACGACCCGCTCTTCCGGGGCACCGCGCGTGAGTCCCCACCAGAATGTCAGGAGGATCAGGATCGGGATCAATCCGAGCACGAGCGCTGCGCCGCGGGGCACCTGGCTCCGGATGCCCGACAACCATTCCGGGAACATGTCTGAGACATTAAGCAAGTGGCCCTCCGGTGTCAACTGTCCGGGAGGAGACACGCTCATATAACAGGACCTGTCGTCTGCTATTCACGCTCAAGGAACGTCAGGGCCCGGGCGAGGTCGGAACCGCGGACGCGGAGCGGCGGGTCCGTGAGTGGCGGGAGACTAAGGGCAGCCGCAAAGGCCGAGGATCACGTTGCAGAGCGCCTGGAGGTCCAGCACATCGACGCGGCCGTCATGGTTTATGTCGCAGGCGCCGGAAGGGCTCGCAGTTCCAAGGATGACGTTGACGAGAGCCTGAACGTCGGCGATGTTGCGCAAGCCGTCGCTGTTAACGTCACAGGGCATGCTGCCCGCCGCGAGGCAGGAGGAATACGCCGAAACGTGCTCGCCGATTTCGTCTCTGGAGAATTCGCAGAAGGAGATCCCGGTGCCGATGGAGCTGTTCATGATCGTGTTGGCGCAGGTGGTCTGCGGCGGATTGGCCTGGTCGGGATGTGAGGCTCCGAAGTTGTGTCCGATCTCGTGCGCGGTGACGATGTACTTCGCTGGGATCGAGGTCAGCCGCTGCGAAACACCGTAGCTGTTGCGGGGCGCGTTGCAGACGACCCCGAGCCAGGCAATACCCACGGTGCTGCCGTCCATGTCCTTGCCGGTCCACATGTGGGCCAGGTCATATCCCACGCCGGGAGGATGGTTCACCCAGTAGCTGGTGAACTCGTTCAGTATGCTGCCGGCGGACGTCGCCGAGTAGGGGTCGCCGGTCGTGGCCCAGGCGTGCTGGTAGACGACCTGGAAGGAGATGCCGAGCTCGGTTTCGTATATGCCGGAGATCTGGTTGAGGATCTGCAGGATCTCGTTGTTGGCGGCGGTCGAGCCCCCAAGCGCCGTGACATATTCGTAGTCCGCCTCGGTGGCGATCTGTGCCACCCGGACGCCCGCCTCCGCCGCCATTGCGCGCAATTGGAGCCGCTCCGGCGCCTGACCGATCCTGTGCGCCAGCGTGGTTCCGCACATGCCGAAGGTTTCTTCCCGGATCGCGGATCTCCGGTAGACGATGAGGTCAGATAGCACCGCCGAGCGGACAAAGTTCCGCAGCGGTTCGACATAGAACCAGTCGGCCGGGGTGAGGACGAGCCCTTCGATCCTGCTTCCGTCAAAAGTAAATCGCACCTGCGAATCCTTCATACCAACCAGGATTCCCTTGTAGGTCGAAGCGACCGGCCGCTCCGGGATTCTGGCGGGGCCTGCGTCGCCCGTTTCTTCCGCGACATACCCAGGCGCTCGCAGGTCGATGGGTTCGAGGACCATGTCGAGTGTCCAGTCCCGGAGAGCAAGGGAGAGCCGGCCTCTGAGACGCACATCTTCCTCTGCGCGTTCGGGATCCATTCGGATGATTTCGTAGTCTCTGAGGTGGCGGTGAAGATCTCGGAGGTCCGGATCGGCGCCCTGGCGTGCGTCGATCACCGCCCCGGGCAGGAGGCTCGCGAGGAGAAGCGCGGCCATGTTGCGGGCTCTGAATCTCAAGTGCACCTCTCAATCACATACCGCTCCGAGTGTAACAGGCGCCGAAGGCGCGCCGTGTGATGCAAGTCACCACCACGCCGATACGATCCTGAACGCGAGATCCGCGTTGCGGCGCACTGCTGCAGCGGGATCGGGCGACGAGCAGGAAATCCACCCGTCAATCCGGGCGGCAGATTCGCCCGAATGGCCCGGGATTCTTCGGCATTTCGGGATCCGTGCTGCGTGCTGTGGTGTTCTTGCCGCCGCAAGCTCAAGGTAAGAACGCCGGTGAAACCCTCCGACCTATGTGCCCGTCGAGACGCGCCCCGTGGCCGGCAGGCAACAATCTGCCCGCATGGTTTCGTTCGTTGCCCGCACAAAAGCTTGTCAGAACGCCGTTTTCATCCAAGGGGGGCGAATCTCACCGGCACAGGGGGGGATCTTCGCCGCCGCAGAGGCGGGCGAGCATGGCCGCCGGTCCCGCCGAAGAGACCGGAAGCGGACAGTATCACGGATCAGAACGAGTATCTCAGTCCGATTTGCAGGATTCTGGGTGAATCGGCGCCGGTTATCATCCCGAAGTTGCCGTTGTTCAGCCTGCCCTCCGGGTTGTTGAGGTTCACCGTATTGAAGAGATTGAAGCTCTCCAAGCGGAAGCTGATGGACTGCTGCTCCCTGAACCGGAAGCTCTTCGCAAGACCCAGGTCGAAGTTTCGCCTTGGCGGCCCCACGAGCACGTTCCGCCCGAGTGTCCCGATCTCGCCTGTTTTGTTCGCCAGGCATGCGGAGGTGTCAAACCAGGTTGCGCCAGCCTTGATCTCGGCGTTGGAAGGTCTCGACCTCGTCCAGTCTCCCGTCACGTTCGGCCGGTCGTTCGAGGACTGCCCATCCAGATTGTGGTCCTGGCCTGATGAAACCAGGAAGGGAGCGCCCGCATAGTAGCTGACGATGCCGCTGAGCTGCCAGCCCCCTAAGAGGGTCTGCCTGAGTCCGGGTGCGTGATGGAATATGGGGAGATCCCAGAGGAAAGACACGGAAAGGATCTGCCTTCGATCGTAATCCGCCAGGGCTTTGTTGAGTTCCGGCTTTCGGGGATCGGCCCATGTTGAACTTGAATCGTGCCAGGAGGCATAGTCGATCGCTTTGCCCAGCGTGTAGGAACCGAGAATGCTGTACCCCCGGCTGAAGCGCTTCTCAAATCGGGCTTGCAGAGAGTCATACCAGCTCCGGACGTTCGACTGGAACTGAGTCATGTCTCTGAAGGGAGCAGCCCCGAGCGGTCTGCGGCTGTCGATGTCGGCGGCTGTTCCGGTTGGGCTCAGAACCGCCTGATTGATGTTGTAACTGCCGACCAGGTCATGGCCGCGGTTCGCGACATATGAGAGCTCGGTCACCATGGAGGCCCCGAACTGGCGCTGGATCGAGAGATTGAACTGGTGGACGTAGCCGACGGGCAGATTGAGTGTATTCGCGGTGTAGCTCCCGCTTGCTGGGAACTTCAGGCTTGCGGGATCGACCCTGGTGGGGAAGGGATTGCCGCCCGCCACTGCGGCCCACGGATCTGCGAGGGATATCGAAGAGGGTTTTCCTTTGGCCGATCGATTGCGTACTTCGTCTATGACCGTCCAGGGGATGTTGATCTGTCCTCCCTGCAGCGTGTTGAATATCTGAAATGCGAATGTCATCCCATAGCCCCCCGCACGACCATCTTGCCATCGCCGTTGACGTCGTAGGCGAATCCGAGCCTGGGTCCCAGGTTATTGTAGTCGTTGTTGAGGCCGGCCCGGGGAATGCCCTGATCGCACGGGAAGACAATACCGCTGGGCGCCTGCGGCACACACGTGGATTGCATGCCCGGAACATAAGCAGTCAGAAGGTCTCCCGGGTGAACGGGATACATGTCGACTTCGTAGCGCACGCCGAGGTTGAGCGAAAGGCGGCGCGAGATGCGCAGGTTGTCCTGGACAAACCAGTAAAACGCCCACTGATTGTTGCTCTTATAAGTGGAATCCCGGTACCGGAACCGATCGCTGACCTGTCCCAGAAGCAGATCGGCAACCGAGTTGCCGGTCACGTAGCCGTTGAAGCGGAAGTCGCCCCCGTTCCGCCCATCCTGGGTGATATCGAAGAGGCGACGCAACCACACCTCGGCACCGAACCTGAGGTTGTGCCGCCCCTTGATCCAGTCGAGGCCTTCGGCCAGCGTGTGGTTGTTTGAGGTTTTCGGCCCGCCGGCCGCCGCCGCTGCCGTGAAGTAGCCGGTCACATAGAAATCGGGGGACACACGCGGGCCTGAAGGAAGGTTGCCGTAATTGACCCCCAAGTCCGCGGCGGAGATCGGCGGCTGTGCCCTCAGCGCACGTGAGCCCGCGCTGCGGCTGTAAGCGAGGCGGAGGTCATTCTGGAGGTTGGACCGCAGCGTCCAGTATTCGTGGAGGTTGACGTTCTGCTGGGTGTTTGTGTTGTCGCGATACTGATACGGTATCTGACTCACTGCCTCCTCCGTGACCGAGTCGGTCACAAAGTAAGAACCTGAAAGCCGGTGATTCTGCGAGAGTATGTGGTCAATCTTCACCATCACTTCGTTGCTGGGATCGGCCAGCGGCAGCGTGACCGAGTATCCATTCGGCCCCCGATCCGGGTTGTTCGGCAACGGGACGACACTCTCAAGCAACTTTGCCCCAATGGGGCTGACCCTGGCAGACGGGACCTTTTTGTCAGGGAACGGAGAGCCTGTCACCGGATCGGTGATTACGACCGCCTTGCCCTGGAAGACCGATTGAGAGAAGTCACCCTGACGTTCCAAAGCCGTGGGCACAAGGGCACTGTTCAGAAAGGCCTCCCTCTTACGACGGAATCGCTGATAGGAAGCGAAAAAGAATGACTTGTCCCTCATGAGGCGCCCTCCGACTGTGCCTCCGAACTGGTGTTGATTCAGCCTGGTCGGCGCTCCAAGGAAGAAGTCGTCCGAGTTGAGGCTGTCGTCGCGCAGGAACTCGAAGGCGCTCCCGTGGAATTCGTTGCTGCCGGACCTTGTGACCACGTTCACCACGGCGCCCACAGAGCGGCCGTACTCCGCACTATAGTTGTTGCTGATGACACGGAACTCCTGGACGGAGTCCGGGTTGGGAACCGGATTGCCGTAATTGCGAAGTGTCGAGGTGTTGTCTCCGCCGTCCAGCAACCAGTTTGAGAGTTCGGGTCGGGTGCCGTTGAAAACGGCTCTGTTTACATTGAATCCCTGCTCCGGCCCCCACGTCAGCTGCTGCGCCCCCGGTATCAGGCTCACCAGGCTGAGCGTGTTGCGGCCGTTGAGCGGGAGTTCCACAATGCGGCGTTTATCGACCAGGGTGCCCATTTCGTTGGTGGCCGTCTCCACCAGGGGCGCATCCGCAGTTATGACTACCGTTTCAACCATGTTCCCCAACTGCAGCTCGAAGTCCACCCTGGCATTGCGATTCAACGAAAGCTCGATTCCCTGGCGCACGCTCGTCCGGAAGCCGGCCAGCTCCGCCTGGACACGATAAACTCCCAGGGCCAGCGAGGGAAAACTGTACGCACCGTGGTCCCCGGTCGTAGTCGTGCGCGCGTCGTTGGTGAGGGTGTTGGTCGCTGTTACGGTCACGCCAGGCACGACGGCTCGGCTGGCATCGGTGACGGTTCCGAAAATAGAGGCTGTCGTTTGCCCCGCTGCTGGGGCCGGGGATGAGGCCAGCACGACAGGCAGGCAAATAGAGGTGAGAACGATTTGTTTTACGATGCTGTTCATACAAGACCTCCGGCGTTTTCAACCGGAAGCTACAACCCATGGTAGAGTGAAGGAAGTATGTTGCGGCTACATTACGGTCACGTTACGCCGCTGATCAAGTTGGGAGGAGCGGCGGCTTGCTTTACCGGCCTTGCGGAAGCAGGTCCGCCAGGCTCCGGAGATAGAGCTGCCCTCTCAGTTCGCTTTCCGTGATATTGGGCTCGACCACTTCGATCCTCCGGGGGGCGCCAGGCAGCAGATGGAAGTAGTTGTCCGAAAAACGCACGTATCCGTTCTTCAGGCCCAGTTCCACGAAGGCGGCGAACCTTTGAGCCGAAAGCGTAACGATCAGGCGGCCTTGGTCCCGGCTGACTTGCGTCTTGAAACCGGGATGCTGGAGTTGGAGGTATTTGTGCGGCGCGAAGAAAGCAACATTGGAAGAGAGTTCCTCCCCGTTGCTCATGAGGCGGTACCAAAGGTAGTATTTGCCTGAATTGGAAAAGCTCTCGTTGCGGTAGGTTCGCAGGCCCGTGTCTTCGCTGACGTCCGCGGCGAAGGATATCTCGGCGATCGGGCGGCTTTGATTTGCGCGCAGCGTGATCTTCGCTTCCCCCCGCCTCACCTCCTTACCGTCAAAACGGGCCAGCCCCCATTCCAAGCGGGCTCTTTTCTCGGCGAGGCCGTCGTTGATCCCCCAGAACCTGACGGAAGCTCCCTCCAACCGTGAGCAGAGGAGGACCGGGCCGAAGAACCTCCGCGCCATGTAATGCGACGCCTTCCACCGGCCGCCGTAGTCGATGCTGCTGCAGGAGATCGCGGGCCAGTTGTCGCCCAGCTGCCAATGAAGCGCACCGGTGGAACCAGGGAAATTCCGGCGCAGGGCTTCGCCGGCCAACCGCAACCCCTCACCTTGCATTACCTGCGAGACATACACCCACTCCTCGAGAGTGGCCGCCATCCCGAACAGCGAGGCGGCGTACCGAACGATGCGCGAGATGCCACGGTTGTGACCCCAGCTTCTCATCCACTCCCTTGTCATGAGGCCCGTCTTCTCGTGGTGTTCCAGGACATAGGAGTTGAGGCAGCGGTCTGCCGGCAACGTGAAACCCCTGATCGTCTCCATGTGCGGCAAGGACTCAAACCCGAACTCGCTTACAAAGCGAAAGCGGTGCAATTCGTTGAACCAGTCGAAAGACCTGCCTTCATGCCAGACGCCCCAATCGTGGGCATCGCCTGATGCCGTTTCCCAGTCGGCGTTCTTGCGCTCGCGATCCAGCGGGTGGTGGGGGCTGCTGGGCCAGTACGGCCGGTCCGGATCGTGCAGCGAGACGGTCTCGGGGATAACCTCGTGAAAAATCCTGTCATAGTCCGCCCAGGTTACGGTCTCGTATTTCTCGAGCCAGCTCAACCCTCCTGCCATGGAGCTTTCCTGCTCGTTGTTCCCGCACCAGAGAACAATGGACGGGTGGTGCCGCCTCCGTCTGACCACGTTCTCGATTTCCCGGCGGACATTCTCCAGGTATCCTGCGTTGGCGATGTAGGGGCCGGAGGCAAACATGAAATCGTGCCAGATCATGATGCCGTTCTCGTCGCAGTAATCGTAGAAAGCGTCGGATTCATAGAGCCCGCCACCCCAGACGCGGAGCATGTTCATATTGGCTTCCACGGCGGCGCGCAGTACAGAATGAACATGCTCGATGGTGACACGGTCGGGGAGGGCGTCGAGCGGTATCCAGTTCGCTCCCTTGCAGAATATGAGATGTCCGTTCACTCTGAAACCAAAGTGCTCGCCCCGTTCATCAGGCTCTCGCACGAGCTCGACCGTTCTGAAACCTATTCGGTAGGTTCTGGAGTGCACGATCTGCTTGGTGTCCCTGAGCGTACCCCTGACATGATATAGAGGGTGTTGGCCCCAGCCGTTGGGCCACCACAGGCGGGGAGTTCTGATCAAGAGCGAGAGGCGAACCTGACGGTCGGTGACCCGCCTGGACGCGTCGGCGACAATCCTATCCTCAAGCATGATCTGCACTTGAAGGGTCAGATCCCCGCCGCCGAACTGCTCAATGCCGGTCAGCACATCGAGAAGCGCTTCGCTGTGGTTCAGCCGCCCAAGCCTGAAGGACATGTCGGCGATTCGACCCGACTTGTATGCGGCGAGGCGTATCGGTTTCCATATGCCACAGGTTACGGTGCGAGGCGACCAGTCCCAGCCAAAATCCGATGCTTCCTTTCGGGCGAAGAACAGAAGACCCTTCCGGCAGTCGTTGTCGGGGTGTCCTTGTGGACAAAGGACGCTGGCCTTATGATCGGCGGCCTTCTGACGCTGGATCCAGCTCACGATGGATCGAAATACTATGTGGAGCTCGTTTCTGCCCTCCCTCAGCAGAGGCTTCACATCGAACTCATACTCGATGAACATATTGGCGGTGCCGGCCACGAGCGTGTCGTTCAGACGAACCTCTGCGATGGTGTCGAGTCCACGGCACTCAAGAAAGATGCGATGATGATCCAGAAACCCGCGGCTCACCTGAAAAGAACGGCGATATTCCCACTCTCTGTCCTCGACCCACTGCGCCTTAAGCTCGTTATCCCGATAAAAGGGATCTTCCAGCTTTCCGTATCTGATCAGATCGGTATGGACCGTCCCGGGTACCCTGGCATCCAGCCATTCGCTCTGGTCGGTGGCCTTGAATTGCCACTTTCCGCCGAGATCGATCAAGGCGGCAGGTGTCGAGCCGTCCCGCACCCGTGCGAATGCCGTCGGTGTGTCGGCGGAAGCGGAGGCAACCTTCAGCGCGATGCAACCGAGGAACAGGAGAGCGATCAGGCGGTTCATGATAAGATTCCTCCCACGAGTGAAGCGTCGCACCAGGCCACAGCAGATCCAAGTATGTTTCCGCAAAGTAACGGTGTCGGATCGACTTTCGTCACCCGGATCGGTCTCTCCTGCTCGGGGAGCGGCCAGGCCAAATGAAGAACCTGTCGGAGATCGCTCGCATCCCGGAGGTTTTGTCCGTGTGCACGCAGACGCCTGCTTTGCGGGCCGGAAGATCTTCCAGCATGAGCCGATCTCAGAGCAGATCAGGGATTCGCAGATCCCCGCTTGGGAAGCAGTCCCTCATGCGCCAGGGCGCGCCCAAGCGTATGAAAACGCGGCCGGGCCGAGAAGGCGCGATGCGGCCGGAACGCAGCCGGGCAAAAACTCTTCGCCGTGTTGCCGTCCGGCCGTCCCGCCGGACGGGATGACTGCAAAGCACCGCCGGCGCTACTTGGCCTGCTGTTTTCGGGAAAGACGGTGGGCGACGTATTCCGTCTTGACTGCGTTTCCGCTATCCACATAGACCCGCAGAAGCATCTCGTAGGATTCCTCGGTCCCGGAAATCTTGAGCGTGTCGACCATGGAGCGGAGGCTCTCCGCACTGGTGAGAAAGTCCACGGCCGCCCGGATGCCGGGTGCACTATGCGCCGTGATCGAAAGAATCTGGCGGTTCGGGCGCAGGCCCGGGAAACGGCCGATGAGGGCATAACTCATGCTGTCGAAGTGGGAAGGGGTCACGTAGACGGCCTGCTCGCCCGACTGAGGGTTCCGATTGACGATGTTGTGATCCGAGTCCCATATGAAGTCTCCGCGGACGGGAAGCCTCTTGAGAAGAGGAAGCATCCGCGGGGTGCCCAGGATAATGATGTTGCCGTCCCTGACATTGTCCCAGGTCGCAAGATGCGCAGGCAGGGCCGTAACCCTCGGATTCACCCGGCACAAAAAAGCAGTGAGGCTTTGCAGCGCTCGCGCATCCCCCATCAGGGCATAGTCAAAGCGGGGACCCAACAGGGGACCAAAGCGTTTCTGCAGATCCTGAAATGCTGGATTTGCATTGATGTTCGAGGTCTCGTTCAGGCTCGATAGGCGGATGAATAGATCCGACCCTTCCGGACCGCTGAAGAATACAGGACTACCGAATACGACCAAAGCCTCGGAGTCTTGCGTCAGCGTGCATCCCCAGACGAGCCGGGAGGCCTCGCCGAGCGCTCCGGGGCGAACCGCATCCAGCTGCTTCCGGAGCCCGCGATTCTGAACGTACAGGAAGGCCGCGATGATAGCAAGGGTCACCCCGATGAAACCCAGTCCGCAACTCAGCACCCGCATTCCGCCAAGGCGAGCCAGGAGCCGGGCTCCCGCAGGTTCCGGCGACTTGCGGAGCTGCAACACGGGAGCGTAGCTCCCCTTCGGAAATTCAATCAAGACCGGATCGTCACGGCCGTGCGTCTGGTAATACTCGCGGAGTTTGGCGCGCAGGCGTCCCGCCTCGACTCGCACAATAGGATCAATGCGTGGATCGTACGATGGCTCGCGGTCGAAAACGGATATGCCCAGGGAGTACTCCTTCAGTTGATCCTTATGTCCCTCAAGCGAGCTTCCGACAGTAAATCTCAGAAAGCGGCTCAGCCGCTCGGAATGTACAAATTCGGCGCTGGAGAGTATTCTGTCCAACTGGCTGCTGATGGTCTCGGCCGGCAGATTGGTTTCAGGACCTGTCTTCGAAGGTTTCCGCGGCTCGCCTATATCTATGGGAGTTGACGGCCTTTTCACCCATGCCTCCCCGGTCTGCTGCAGGCAACCCGCCATTCTATAGCACTCCGGCATGGGGTGTCCACGGCCGTACGCCGGCGGGGCCTGCGACATAAAAGAGGGTTTTTTACTTGATAGGCCTAAGATGGACCTGCTATTGTAGATATTCATCTACAATAGGAGGATCCCATGCACGCTATTCGGCAACTGGAAATGCG
>JACADW010000054.1 GCA_013388445.1 Acidobacteriota bacterium
GCACCTCCAGATCCCGAGCCAGAAGCAAGTGGTGTTCCGGCTCGCTTCGGAGCTGAAGACTTAATGCCGACAGCCGACAGCACTCTCGCAAATCGGTCACATTTCACAATGCACTTCTCGCCCGAAACGGCAATGACCTGAACTCAGAGGCACTAGTATGCCGCCGGCCGGTGGCCGGCGCTTCGCCTGCTGACTAACCGGTGGAAAACCGGCGACAGGCATCAAAATCGGAGTGATAATACTGCAGGACGAACGCACAAGGGCTTCTGAGGCATATGACATGGGATCTTCCGACAGCAATCGCGTGGCGCTTTTCGAGCGGATAGTCAGGCGCCTCAACCTGCGCTTCCCTTTTCTGTTCGGCATCTTTGCGATCCTTACGGTCATCGATCTGGCCGTGCCTGACTTCCTGCCTTTCGTCGACGAGTTGGGCCTGGCCTTCCTGACCCTTCTGCTCGGGTTGTGGAACACCCGGCGGACGCGGCAGAACAGCGGCAGCTGAGGCGCACGGCAATTTCTTGGAGGAATCGATGTTTCGGAACGTGTCAAGCGTCAGGACCTGGACCGAGCGTCTCGCACCGTGGCTGGTTCCGGCGGTCATCCTCGCAGCAGTCGGGACTTATCTGGCCGATCGCCTGTGGATCGCTCCCCAAAGAGAACTCGAGCGGCAGATAGAAGCGCAGAGGCTCCAAATCGCGCGGCTGGAGGAGGAAAAACAAAGGCTCGAGACCTACCTCAAGCTTCTGCGCTTCACGGAACGCAGGGCCCGGGTCGAGGTTCTCGATCAACGCCTGGACGGGGGCGGGGCCCCGATAACCAGGATCCGCTTCACCGAGATCGATGCGACCGGGGCCCCCGTGACGGCGTCACGCGAGTTCATGCTTACCGGCCAGGAAGTCTACATCGACACGCTCACCATCCGGTTCGAGGATCACTTCGTGGAGCAGGGCGATCCCCTCAAGGGCCGCGCGCTGATGCTGTTCCGGCGGATCTTCACGAGCCTCATGCGGCCCGAGGAGGGCTATGTCCTTGACCGCGACGGCCAGCCGCCCGAGGTCTATGCCCGCGAAAAGGCTGCCACGGACTTCGAGAGAAACCTGTGGAGCCGGTTCTGGGAGTTGGCCAACAACGAGGGTCTGGCCCGGCAATCGGGAGTGCGCGCCATCCACGGCGAGGCGCCCTACACGCGTCTGGAAGCCAACCGGATCTATCACGTGACGCTGCGTTCTACGGGCGAGGTGAGCATCACGCCCGGCGCGCAGCTCGCGAAATGAATGCTTGTACAGCGGACCTGAGAACTGTTTCTTCAGACACCATTGAACAACCGGGCTTACCCCATTGCATTCTGAATTCTGTGTTCTCCAGTCCTGTGGCAGAGCCCCTTGCCCGGGCATGCCCCCCACGGAGGGTCTGAGATGCGCATTTCACCCGAACTCCATTCCGCCGCCATGATCGCGGTGCGCGACTGCATGGGCACGAAGGCATCCGAAAAGGTCCTGGTGGTTACCGACGAACCGCTCCGGAAGATCGGTTACGCCCTCCGCCAGGCGGCCCAAGACCTCGGCGCCGAGGTGCTGCTCGTGGAAATCCTGCCCCGAAAGAGCAACGGGGAGGAACCGCCTCCGGAAGTCGCGGAATTGATGAAGATGGTGGACGTGGTGCTCTGCCCGACGTCGAAATCGCTGACTCACACCGACTCGCGCCGCGCGGCCAGCGCCAGGGGAGTGCGCGTGGCGACGCTGCCCGGCGTGACCGAGGAAATCATGGTCCGCTGCATGAATGCCGACTACGAAAGGATCGCCCGGCTCACTCACAGGCTCTGCGGGCTGATGGAGAAGGCGCGCAGGATCCGGGTGGAGTCCCCATCCGGGACCGACATCCTCCTGCCCGTGGAGGGCCGGGAGGCGCACGCGAGTTCCGGGATCTTCAGGGAGCGCGGCCGGTTCGGCAATCTGCCGACCGGCGAGGCCTACCTTGCTCCGCTCGAAGGCCGGTCAAACGGGATCGTGGTCGTGGATGGCTCGATGGCAGGCATCGGCCTGCTGAAGGAACCGGTCCGGATCGTGGTCGAGAATGGCCTCGCGACCGAAATTACCGGCGGCGAGGAAGCCGGCCGGCTTGTCGAACTCCTGCAGCCCCATGGGAAGGATGCCCGCAACGTGGCGGAGTTCGGGATCGGCACCAACGACCGCGCCATCCTGACCGGCAACATCCTCGAAGACGAAAAGGTCCTGGGCACGATTCACATCGCTTTCGGCGACAACAAGTCGATGGGCGGAACCGTCAGGGTGGCGAGCCACCTCGACGGCATGGTCAACCTTCCGACCGTCTGGTTCGACGACCGGAAAATCATGGAGTCGGGCAAGCTCCTGATCTGACAGACTGCGCGCCGGGTCCCCGGTCGCGGCTCACCCGCCCGCGTGTCGCCAAGCGGCGGGACCCGGGAATCCGACAATCCCCGGTGCGGGCCGATTGGAACAGACCGATGAAAGTGACAAGAAGAGCATTCCTCGCAACTGCCGCCGCATCCGCGGGCCGATGGTCCCCCGCCTCCGCAACGGCATTCCCCGCGGACCGGCCGGATGGAGCGCTGTTCCCTTGCCCGCCCGACGGAGCGACGGTGGGCATCAACCCGCCGGGGCTGGCCTGGTGGCGCTGCCCCGACGCCGCAGCGTACGCGGTGAGTATCCGCGCCGGCTCGGGCAGAACCGTCTATCGTGCCGGCGCACTTGCCGCTCCGGTCCACCTGCCTTCCATAACCTTGGATCCGGGTTCGTACACCTGGGAGGTCGAGGCCTTGAACGGCGAAGGCCGGACGATCGCGCGCCGCGGAATACACCGTTTCAACGTCCCTGCGAACGTGCCGGCTCTTCCCTGGGAAGATCCCGCGCGCATTCTGCAACGCGTGCCCGACGAGCACCCCCGATACATCTTGCTCAAGGAAGACCTTCCGCAGATCCGGAAGAGTCTGGAAACCACCCGGCGCAAGGACTGGGAGAGGGTAAAGGCGCTGGCCGACGGGGCGCTCCGCGTTCCTCTGCCGGAACCGCCGGCCTATCACACGTTCACCGGCGAAAACCGCGCCAGGATGGGATACACCGTATACTTCAGGGAATTCCGCCAGCGGGTGGACGCTGCGCTGACGCCCCTGTCGGTGGCCTTCCTATTGACCGGAAGGGAGGAATACGGAAAGCGCGCCAAGGAGATCCTGCTCACGCTGGAGCCCTGGGGAGTGGACGGGCCCATGTCGCTGCTTTCGCCCTTCGGAGACGAGCCGGGACTGAGCCTTGCGCGCCACGGCCAGAGAGCCTATGACTCTCTCCACCCGCTGTTCGACGCGCGGGAGCGAGAACGCCTGCGCGCCTTCACCGCGGCCCGGGGCCGACAGATCCTCGAGCGGCTGAAAAGAGCCGACTACCTCGCCAGACCCGCGGAGAGTCATAACGGGCGCCTCGTCGCCTACCTGGCCGAATATGCCATCGTCATGAAAGACGAAAGCCCGGACGCCGCCCAGTGGCTGGATTACTCCCTCAAGGGTCTGACGACCTTCTACCCTCACTGGGGGGATGCCGACGGCGGATGGGCCGAGGGCGTGAGCTACGCGTTGTCCTACAACATGATCTACCTGGCGGCGCTGGAGTCGCTGCGGCGCATCGGGTTTGACCTCTACAAGCGGCCGTTCTTTCGCAACGTGCGGAAGTTCTTCCTGTATTGCACATCGCCTGTCGGTGAGATGAAGCCGTTCGGCGACGGGTCGGACCGCGGGCCGGGCGCAGCGGGAGCCGTCCTCCTGAAGCACCACGCGCGGCGTTTCCAGGACCCGGCTTGCGCGTGGTGGGCCGAGCAGGCGTCGCCGGAAGGGGCCGTCGATCCGCTGATCTCGCTCGTCACCGAGGACAACGTCCGGCCCAAGCCCCCCGCGGATCTTCCCTCCGCCGCCGTCTTCCGCGGGATCGGTTGGGCCGCCTTGCACAGCGCGCTCGACGACCCGCAGCACGACACCTTCTTCCTGTTCAAGAGCAGCCCGTTCGGCAGCGTCAGCCACAGCCACGCCGACCAGAATTCTTTCGCGATCATGAAAGGGGGCCGGGCGCTCGCGATCCCCTCCGGCTACTACGGCCCTTCCTACGGGATGCCCCACCACGCCGAGTGGACGCGGGCGACGAAGGCGAACAACTGCGTCTTGGTGAATGGCCAGGGACAGGTGGTGCGCAGCCAGCATGCCCGCGGCCGCATCGTCGATTTCAGGCACCGGAAGGCGCTCACCTATGTCTGCGGGGACGCAACCGAGGCTTACGGGGGCAAGCTGACGAAGTTCCTCCGCCACGTCCTCTTCCTGCGACCCGGGTTCTTCATGATACTGGACGAGCTGGCGGCCCCTGAAACATCCCGGTTCGAATGGCTGCTGCACGCATACGAGAAGATGAATGTCGATCCGTCGGCGGCAACGGTCGAATCGCTGCGCAAGGGCGCTTCACTCCGCGTCAAGCTCGCCTGCGAGCATGGGATCAGGTTCAGCCAGACCGACGTTTTCGACACTCCCTACAACCAGGGCAACCCGCCCGAGTACCACCAGCAGGTCGAAAACCAGTGGCACTTCCGGGCGGCGACTGAGTTGCCGGCGGCGGCCACACGCATCGCCGCAGCCATGATCGTCAGCTACGAAGCCGAGCCGCCGGCGGCGGAATGGAAGGAGCATCCGGGCTGGCTCGGAGTGGTCTTGAGGGCGAACTACGGCCGCGGCGAGATATGGGGCCAGGTGCGCCCGGGCGCTGCCGCACCCTCCGGCATCGAGGCGCCGCTGCTCTTCGGCCGCTGGGTGCCGATCAGGGGGGCCGCCGAGACTCTCGTTTGTTGAACACATGGTGTCCGTGCGCCGCCGACCGGCTGGGACTCAGGCCGCTTCTGCCGGCGGGGACGGCACGACAGCGATTGGCCACCGACCATGAATCGCCGAACCTTCATAGGAGCTGCGGGCGCGGGATTGCTCGCAGGCTGTGACATGAACAGGATGAGAACCAAAAACTCGGATCCGGGCGGCGTCAGGCTCGCCGGGATGACACTCGAGGAACTCCGCAGCCGCTATCGGCATGAACTCTTCGACGTGATGCTCCCTTTCTGGGATGCCCACGGCGTCGACCACCGGAACGGCGGCGTGATGCACGGCCTGGACTACGACGGCAGGCTCGTCCACTCCGACAAGCTGTTGTGGTTTCAGGGACGGGCGATCTGGGTGTACAGCTTTCTCTACAATCACTTCGACAAAGACCCGCACTACCTCGGGATCGCCAGAAAGACGCGGGAGTTCGTCCTGCGGCATGCCCGCCAGCCGGACGGCTGGTGGGCGGAAGCGCTCGCCCGGGACGGCAAGGTGCTCAGGGGTTTTCAGGGGGACGTCTACGGAATGTACTTCGTGGCAGAGGGCCTGCAGGAGTACGCCTGGGCCGCCGGAGACGAGGAATCCTATGACCTGGCGCTCGGGCTGGTGAAACGGTTGTACAGGCACATCCAGAATCCGGGCGTACTGCTCCCCGGCGCTCCCGGCCCGGGCGTCCGCCCCCAGGGCGTCTGGATGGTCAACCTGAACATCGCCACGCAGATGCTGAGGCGCCGAAGCGACCCGGAGATCGAGGAGATCGCGGAGCGGTCCGTCGAGGCGGTCGTGCGCAGGCACCACAACCCCGACATCGGCCTCAACAACGAAAACCTGAACTTCGATTTCAGCCGGCCCAAAGGCGAGGAGACCAAGTCACTCCTCGGTCACTCGATTGAGACCCTCTGGATGGTAATGGAAGAGGCGTTGCGCAAGAACGATCACGCGCTCTGGGACGTCTGCGCGGAGCGTATTCGCCGCCATATCGAGGTGGGATGGGACTGGGTCTACGGCGGCCTTTCGCAATGGGTCAACGTGGACCAGGGCGGCTATGAGTGGCCTGTGGAGCGTCCCGTCGGGACAGACCTCGAGTTCCGCTTCCGCGGCGAGTACCACTACATGAAGACCCTCTGGTCTTTGAACGAGATCCTGGTCGCGTGCCTGAACATCTTCGAGCGCACGCGGGCCGAGTGGGCCGCGCGCTTCTTCGGAATGGCGCAGGAAGTCATCGACCGGAGATTCTCCCGAAGGAGCTACGGGCAACCGGGCTATATGCTCTTCGCCGACCGCCGGATGACGCCGCAGGCCCACGTCGCGCGGCAGGACAACTACCACCCGCCGCGGCAACTCATGCTCAATCTCCTGGCCCTGGACCGCATGCTGGCGTGCTGTCCCTGATGCTCCTCGATAAGCTGCTGCATCGCGCGATGCAGGATGCCTGCCGTCTCCGGCCCGACGGAGTTTATCTCCCCGTATACGGGTTCCGACGAACTGTAGATCCAGGGCGGTTTCTCGTCCCACTCGGATTTCGGGATGATGTAGCCGATCTAGTCGTTCGCCATCCCGAAGACGAACTTCACCTTGCCGGGCATAAGAGCACGGAGGTGGGGGACCTCCACGGGATCGACGTCGAAATCACCTCCGGGCGCCCGCTCGATCCCGCCGTTGACCAGCTCGGGGTAGATCTCGCCCGGGATGCAGGCAATGGCGGCCTCGCCTATGGTCACCAGCGCCGCTTCGGTCCGCAGCGTCTTCCACCGCACGTGCCCGCGATCGAGAAGGCCGAGAACGGGAGCCAGAAGAAAATTGAAATTGGCGATCGGCAGCTCGACGCTGCGCGCGTGCACGCAAATGGCTGCCGTTTGCGCTGGCGCAATGCGCTCAGAGGCCGCATGCTTCAATATCCGTTGGGCGATCGCGTTCCCCAGCGCCCGGCTCTTCTTCTGCGAGGGCTGGCTGATCTCTTCGCCGGTGAATGGATCGCGAACCGCCGTCTCCGGATCCGTCGTCATCAGCCCGCCGATCGCGCCGTTTACATAAAGGTGAATTCCGCCGAGACCTTCCATCCGCAACTGGCCGTCGTAAACGATCCCCCGTTCAAGGGAATCCCGCAGTACTCCCGGGAAATCGGCCGTGATCCCGGTGTTTCGGGACCAGGGCGTTTCCGGGTGGTCAGCCCAGGAAACCACGGATCCGATCACGGCCGCGGCGTCCGGGCGTGTGAACAGCATGACCCGGATGTCCGGATCGAAGACTTCCGGCTTTCGCGAGTCGGCTACTAATCCTGCGGGATGCACAGGGATCTCCATGAGGGACAGGTCCGCTGGCTGCAGGGAGGAAACCGCCTCCCCGAGCGCTTCCCTGATGGATTCCTGAACTCGACGCAGATAAGCTCTGTCCACACCTGTCTGAAAGATGCGCGGCCCCCACAATCCCAGCAGGTCGGGTGTCGAATGATTGTGCGTCGCGCAGATGATCGTGTAGTCCAACTTCCACCCAGCAGGGAGGAGCCGCCGGGCCGCAATGACGTCATCGTTGAACATGCCGATGGCATCGAGGCTCACGATGCCCAGCCGCGTGCGGCCGTCATCGATCACACAGGCGACCGCCCACAGGTCGTCGTGGATGGTCGTGGCGGCGCGCCCGCCGGCGAATCCCGCGAGCCAGACCGGACGGTTCGGATTCGAAAGATCGGGGTTGATCGTCCTGCGGCCGAAGCCCACGCGGAGAAAGGGCGCCTCGGTTTCCGGAGCGCGCCTCGCGATGTGCAGCGACAAGTGATAACCCGGCGTGCGGTCGCGGAAGGCATACACAATACGAATGGCCGCCAAGACCAGCAACGCGAGCACCGCAACAGCAAGGACAAGGAAGATACGGCGAAAGCACGCTCGAAACCGCCCTGCGGAAGGCGTCCTCATAATCCAGATCCCTCGCTTGGAATGGAGCCATCCTACCACGTATCCGGCGCCGGCAGCCGCTCCCCGGCCGGCGAAATGCATGGCATCGCTTCTGCGGCTTCTTTAGAATGGAGCTCACTTTGCCGGAGGGCCCGTGCATGAAGACATCTAAATCGATCATCGTTCTCATGGTCGCCGTCCTGCTCCCAGCGACCTCAACTGCTCAGGCACCGAGCCCCGCCAAGCGACGGGCCGTCGATCTCGTGGACCGGCTCGCACCGGACCTCATCGCGCTCAGCGACCGTGTCTGGGCCCTTGCTGAGACCGCTCTCAAGGAAACCCAATCTGCCGGGTTGTTGTCGGACTACCTCGAGCGCCAGGGGTTCCGGGTGGAACGTGGTGTGGCGGGCATGCCAACCGCATTCGTGGCGACATATGGGAGCGGCGCACCGGTCATCGGAGTCCTGGGAGAGTACGACGCTCTTCCCGGACTGTCGCAGAAGGCCTCGCCGCAAAAGGGCCCTCTGGCGCCGGGCGCGCCTGGCCACGGCTGCGGGCACAACCTGCTTGGAGCGGCAAGCCTGGGCGCCGCCACTGCGGTGAAGCGGCTCATCGAAGCGGGTGAACTTCAAGGCACGGTGCGCTTCTATGGCACTCCGGCGGAGGAGGCAGTGGGCGGCAAGGTCTACATGGTGCGGGACGGCCTGTTTCGGGACCTGGATGTCTGTCTTGCCTGGCATCCGGCCGACCGCACGGAGGCCGATATGTTTGGCGGGCAGGCGCTGGTGGACCTTGCAGTCGAGTTCCGGGGCAAGACCGCACATGCAGCCTTCGACCCGTGGAACGGGCGCAGCGCCGGCGACGCCGCCGAGGCCTTCACGCACGGGGTGAACCTGCTGCGGGAGCATGTGCGCCCTTCGGTGAGGATGCACTATGTCGTCCAGAAAGCCGGGGATGTCCCCAACGTGGTCCCGGAAGACGCCCGTGTATGGTGTTGGGTTCGCGACTGGGAAATGGCAGGGGTCGAGACAGTTCTGGAGCGCGTGCGCGCGATCGCGCAGGGAGCCGCGCTCATCGCCGGTGTCGAGCACACGTTGACGATTCAGGGCGGAATCTCCGAGATCCTGATCAACACAGCCGGCGCGCGGCTCCTGGATGCCAACCTGCGATGGTTGGGACCGATCCAGTACACGGCGGAAGAGGAGGAATTCGCCCGTTCTTTGCAGCGGTCGGCAGGAGTCAGGCCGGTCGGGCTGGACGGCTCGATCCATCCGCTCGAGGGACAGGAGCCGGAGGGAGGTTCCACCGATGTAGGAGACGTGAGCTACAGCGTTCCTACGCTGCACTTCTCCGTCACCACGGCTCCGCGCGGCGTTCCGTGGCACTCCTGGTACGTCGTGGCCGCAGGCGGGATGTCAATCGGGCACAAGGGCATGATCCAGGCGGCCAAGGCACTCGCCGCGAGCATGGCCGACCTGTACGAGAAGCCCCAGGTCCTTGAGGAAGTAAAAGCGGACTTCCGTGAAAAGATCAAGGGGCTCACATACAGGTCCTACATCCCCGCCGGCCCTCCTCGCCTTCCGTGAAAATGGTGTCAGGCTACTATTTACCCAATTTCGGCGTAAGCCCGCATGTGGACTGCCAGCTGAAATTGGGGAAATAATAGCCAGGCACCAGTTATTTCAGCGACGCAGGCGGAAGAGACGGATCTCATGCGCGCCGTTCGGCTTCTCCACCTCGGCGTAGGCCCAGACCTCGTCGCCCACATGCATCCAGTGGGAGTAGCGCCAAGTGCGGAAGTCACGGCTAGGCGTGGTGCTGACGGCCAGCGGCGACTGCGGCGTGAGGTCGAGGATGTGATGGAGGTCAAAGGTAAATGCGAGCCCGGTGGCGATCTGGTACACAGGGTCGCTCCACGTCACCGAAGATCCTTCGTAGACGAAAAGGTACCCGGGCCCGAGCGGGAGGACGCTGGCCGGCCGCACGAAGAAGTCGTGCCATCCCGAGAGGCTCATCACCGACTCGTTCCGGTGACCCACCGGATCCCACTGCTCTCCGTCGGCGCTTGTGAAATGGTAGGTCCGCTCGATATTGCGCATCACCCCGATCACGAAGCAATGGAACTTACCGTCGGCGAAGAAGATAACCGGATCTTTGTAGCCCTCGACCGTGGGAGATCGAGGATCGGGACCCGGAGTCGGCATGATTACCGGCCGGGCCGTTGAAGGCACAAAGGCTCCCGGGTCTGCGGCGTCATCGAACTTGAGAATTACCCAGGGCCCGTCCTTCCAGGGGCCGCACCCGTAGAGTTTGAACCTGCCCGTCGAAGGGTCCAGCAGGATGGAGGGCCGCTCGAATCCCGGGATCGGGACGTCTTCGCGCCGGATGGAATGGATCCTGCGGAAGTGCCGGCCGTCCTCGCTGCGCAGGATCCGGATCTCGTACCCGCGCCTGCCACGCGGCCCTTCGGCGGTGCGCATGCGGCAGGCCAGCCAGAAGACGCCCTTCGCGTCACGGACGACCGAGGGCGCCCCGGCCCACCAGTCCGCCTCGTCCTTGTCCGGCCCGAGGATCACTTCATGGGGGCCGAACTTGTCCGGGATCACACCGAAATCACCGGATACCTGCGGAACCCCGTAGGGCGAAGCCTCCTGGGCCGGCAGCCTTCCACACGGGATCACGGCATTGAGCGCCATCGCCAAAACTACACTCTGTGCAGGGAAACTTGAACAGTGGAGATTTCCTCTCGAAATTCGATCTGAACCGATTCGCTTCATGATGGCCTCCGGATACATCATCGCTCCGGACACCCCGCGGGGACAATCCCAATGATCCGGCGGCGAGCCAGGTGAAGCCAACCTGAGGCGGTGTCTTCCGCGAATCTCCGCGCCATGGAGTGGACCGCCCATGTTACGCACGAGGTATCGCCCAGAATACCCTCGTTGTCGGACGATCCGGAGACAGAGGGTTTCCATTCCTTGATGAGTTACGCCGGCATTGCCCGGAAGGTCAGGCACAAGCTAAGCGTTCTCGGCAGCCCCCAGAGCTATCATTCCGTCACTATGTCGAATCATCAGGATCAGAGTGCTGGCCCATCGATCTGATATCGACGAGGATCCTGACCGATGGGCTTCGCACCTTCAAATCCTGGCGCACCCGCTGCTTCAGTGATTATGCTGCGAGAGTGCTTCGGGCTATAATGAGCCCCGCACTCCGCAAGGCGGTATGCAGACGGGCCAAGGGACAAAAAGAGCTCCGTGTCAAAGCCTGGATGGAATGGATCCTAAAACAGGCGGGCTCCAAAACCGCCCCTTGTTTCTTCTTGTCCGCCCCGCACCGGCCCCGGAATATGCCACGGCTATGAGGAGGACTGTGGAGAATGATTAACGCAATCAAGCTGTGCATAAACCATTCAACGAGAGTCCGCAAACTTGGCATCACCGGTGCGCCGCTGCATTTAGCATCGGGGTACAACGTGCTGATTGGCCCAAACGGCTCAGGAAAGTCGACTGTGCTGAATGCGATCGCGTCGTGCAGGCTTTGCACGGTCGAAAAAACAGACGATGACCCTATCAAGTACATAACTACGGAAACGCTCAATCCGCTTGTCGGCGGCACATTCGCTTCCCGAGAAGAAATGGTTCAGGGAATTCGAGCCATGTTCCTTTCACACGGCAAAGGCGTGCTGGACAGTCTCGGAAGCCAATCACACGCCGGCGAGACCATCATCCTCATAGACAGTCCTGAAACCGGGCAAGATCTGGAGAACAGCGAGTCCATCCATAAGGGACTCCTTAAGATGTCAGAGCGGTATCAGGTCATTGTTGCCACAAACAGTCTGGTCTTCATGAGAGGCGGGAATCTGATTGATCTTGGAGAGGATTATCTGCCACGACTTGTCAAAGCAACCAGCAACCTGGCCGCCAGTTTCATCCTTGCTTTCAAGCAAGGGTCCTCCGGGCCAAGCCGGGCAGGCGGGATGATCTCTACGGAGCTCGGTGGTGACGCGGGCGACTGAAAATCAGGGGCGCTCCCGACTGTAAGGCTACATGCCAGATGAACAAGAGAATCAATTAGATGTAGGTTACATCTATAATCCCTCCTTCCCGATCCCGTCCCTTTCGTGGACCTGGCTGATTAGGCGCTTAGAGATCAGGTGATTGCCGTTTCTGGCAAGACGTGCGTTATGAGATGTAGCCAATTTGCGCCGGTGCTGTCGGCTACCAGCCTTCAGCCCTCAGCTCCAAACCAAGCTGGCAGCTCGGCGAGCTTCGCACCCAAGCTTGCTGTGGTCAGCCCGTCGCAGCGGCGAGTTGGCGAATGCTGATGACTGAGAGCTGACGGCACTCGCATGATTCGACAGCATTACCGGACGGCAGAATCTGCTTTGGTTCCGGCTTGTCCGGGTTATGCTGTTCCAGGGAGGGATCCACAGGTGTGAGAACAGAACAAGGCGACTGGCCAGTGTCTGCTTGCAGGGGATGAGGCAAATCGTTGCACAAAGCTCAATCGCGTAATCCGCCAACAGCGAGAAACGCCCGAGGAGTTCCCGCCATGAGCACCTTTTACGACTGTATCCCCTGCCTGATCCGGCAGTCTCTCGACGCGGTGCGCCGGGTCACACCAGACAAGCAAATCCACGAGCGGATCCTTCGCGATATATTGAAAGCCACCAGCGAAATGGACATGGCTCTGCCTCCGGCGGCCATAGGTAAGATGGTCCACCGGCGCATCCGCGAATTGTGCTGCAGCGACGACCCCTATCGGGAAAGCAAGGAGCGGTTCAACCGCCTGGCCCTGCAGCTCTATCCGTTTCTGGAAGAGCGCGTGAAGCACTCCCTGGATCCCTGGGAAACGGCTGTGCGCCTGGCGATTGCCGGCAATCTCATGGATGTCAGCGTGAAGAGCAACTTGCGGGAGGACCAGGTATGCGCGGCGATTGAAGAATGCCTGAAGGAGCGTCTGTACGGCGACCTTCAGAGGTTTGCGGATGCCGTTGCCCACGCCCACGATATTTTATACCTCGCCGACAATGCCGGCGAGATCGTCTTAGACCGGCTGCTCATCGAGCAGATGCCTCTGGACAAAGTGACTCTGGCCGTCAGAGGAGCGCCGGTCATCAACGACGCAACCCGGCTTGACGCCGAGGTGGCCGGTCTGACTCGCATCGTCCGGGTGATCGACAACGGATCCGACGCACCGGGTACCCTCCTGCACGATTGCAGCGCAGGTTTCCGTTCTCATTTCAACGATGCGGACTTGGTCATCGCCAAGGGTCAGGGTAATTACGAAACATTGATAGGGCTGTCCAAGCAGATTTACTTTCTCGTTCGTGTGAAATGCCCGGTCGTCGCCAGGGATCTGGGCAGGCCAGTTGGCTCCTTGGTTCTGCATCCATCGGGTTCGGGTCATGCGCTGCACTAGCCTGCACTTCAGCTACCGGAGCCGGGACTGCTGCACAGATCTCCCATTGCATTCTCCGCCGCTGCCCTCGCATGGCTCCCCGCAGCGCCGAGCTCCGGGGCCCCTTGAATTCCATCAGTCGGCAGGAACCAAGATCCGGGCGCGGTTGGTAACGGCCGGCACGCCGCCTTTCACGCCGCCCGTTCCGGGGCGGGGACAACACATTCTCGTTCAATCCGCCGTGCCTCGTGTCTGTTTTCCGTGACCCGCAAGCATTGCAGCCGGTTCCACCTGGACGGGGTCCGTTCGAGTCACTGTGAGTGCACGAGCCGCATCGCCCGCAGTCCGATCAAGGGCCGAACGGAGTCCGGAATGCCCAGACACATCAACTACGGGCGCTGTTGACACCGAGCCTCCTCGACCGGATGACAGCGAAGCTCCCCTCTCCATGCCCTCTCTTGAACTCCTGGACTCTGGTAACATCTTGTACATTTCCAAAGACAGTCTGGACTATCCGGGTAAACCCGAAACCGGAGGTTCGAAGAAGGCCCAACACTTCTTCGACTGAGTAAAACGTCGCCTCTCGGTAAAACACATTCTCGCTTTTGTGTTCGTGGTAGATGCGACCCAGGAGGCTGTCCCGATCCACGAATCCAATGATGAAGTGTCCGCTCGCTTTAAGGACCCTAGCCACTTCCTGAAACGAGGTTTGCACGTCATCGAGGAAGCAGATGGTAGTAACCATGAGCGCGTAATCGAAGTACGCTGCCCTGAAGGGAAGATGCTCCGCTACGGCGTTGCATACCTGAACTCCCCGCGCCTGAGCCAGCTTCGCCATGTTCTGCGAAGGCTCGATGCCTATCTTGATCCCGAGAGGTGCGGCGAACCTCCCGCTGCCCGTGCCGATTTCTATTCCTATCCCGGCAGGTGGAAGCAGGTACTTGATCGCACGGAGCTCAGAACGGTAGACGAAAGAATTCCTCTCGAACCACTTCTCGTACCGCTCGGAATACCTATCAAAGACCTGGGTTCTGGGCATTTTTCCTTCCCTGCCCGACTGGTGCCGTGTGCTAACAGGGATCTGCGTCGATTCCAGCCTTGCTGTTCCTGCGCAGAGCCGGTACGGTCGCCAGAACGACCGCCGCTCACTGGGGCCAGTCGCGCGTCACGGAAATCCTCCTTTTCGTGCATCCCGGCCTCCAAGGACACCACCAGGATACTCGGGATTCACACTAGGTGTAAAGTACATCTATAGTCCCTCCATGAAATTTATGGGCGCCGGTGCCCGGCAATCAATGCACTCCGCGGCGACCATCTCGCCGTCCGAGCCGCCTGCAATCTCAATCAGTATGGATTGCGCAAACGAGCCGCCGGGGCTTTGAGTGCGCCCGGGGCACAATATATCTGTTGCACGGCCAAAATGAAAAATCCATATCGCGAAAAGCGCGAATGGGTTGACAGGGCGGCCACCCGGGGTGCAATACTGCCGGAAGAACAACGAGGGCATATGATTCGCAAGATCAGATTCGCCACTTTCCCGCTTGCGTCCCTGCTCTTTCTCCCCGCTGACGCGTGGGCTGCAACGGCAAGGCCGCCCAATATCGTCCTGATCCTGGCCGACGACCTCGGCGTCAACGATCTCGGCTGTTACGGGCGCAAGGATCATCGCACCCCGAATCTGGACCGGCTGGCCTCCGAAGGGTTGCGCTTCACCTCGGCCTACGCGGCCTCATCGGTCTGCTCGCCTTCCCGAGCGGCGCTCCTGACGGGCCGTCATCCCGCGCGTCTTCACCTGACGACCTTCCTCCCCGGGCGCCCCGACAAACCCTCGCAAAAGCTGCTCCACCCGCAGATCCGCCAGGAACTCCCTCTTGAGGAGAGAACGCTCGCGGAAGCGCTGAGGGACGGCGGCTATGTCTCTGCGTGCGTCGGGAAGTGGCACCTGGGAGGCGCGAACTACGGCCCGCAGCAGCAGGGATTCGACACCGCCTTCGCGGGACACGCGAACACCACGCCCTCGGCGACCGAAGGCGGCAAGGGCGAGTATGAGCTCACGGCCCGCGCCGAGGAGTTCGTCGCCGCGCACCGCGACCAACCCTTCTTCCTCTATCTCGCTCACAACAACCCGCACATACCGCTCGCCGCGCGTGCGGATCTCGTCGAGCAAAACCGCGGCGCCTTCAATCCGCTCTATGCAGCCGTCGTCGAAACGCTCGACGACAGCGTCGGGCGCCTCCTCGCGCGCCTGGACTCTCTCGGTCTGCGCGACAACACGATCGTGATATTCACCTCGGACAACGGAGGGCTGCACGTCCCTGAAGGGCGGGAGGACCCGCCGACGCACAACACGCCGTTCCGCGCCGGCAAGGGCTTCATCTACGAGGGCGGCCTGCGCGTTCCCCTGATCATCCGCTGGCCGGGCCGCATACAACCGGGAAAGGCCGAGTCCGAACCGGTCGTCAACACGGATTTGATGCCGACATTGCTCGAACTCGTGCGCATCTCGCAACCCACGGGCCTGGACGGGTCAAGCTTCGCCGGGCTGGTTACAGGAGGCTCGCACAAGGGCAGACGCGCCTTCTTCTGGCACATCCCCCACTATACCAACCAGGGCGGGCGCCCGGCGGGAGCGGTGCGCGAGGCAGACTGGAAGCTCGTCGAGAACTACGAAGACGGGCGGGTCGAGCTCTTCAACCTGGCAAAGGACCCCTCGGAGGCGAACGACCTCGCGGCTCGGGAACCGGCCCGCGCCGCGGCGATGCGCAGGGACCTCGCCGCGTGGCGGGCGTCGGTCGGGGCCCAGGAGAACTCCGCGAACCCCGACTTCGACCCGTCTCTGCACACGCGACTCTACGTCGACGTCGATGTGTCGCGCCTGGCGCCCGCGCTCAAGGCCGCGGAGATGACCCCGGGACTGGCTTCCTGGCGAAAAGGAATGGACTCGGCGGTAAAGCCGCCGGACAGCAGGAAGTGAGCCGCGGCCGAGCACGCCGCGTCGGCCCGACGCGGCCACCTTCGACACGGCCATGATGCTGCCGCTTCGGCTCCGTCCGGCAACCGGAGCCTGCTGGGCCGCGGGCGCCCACTTGGCTTGGTGCTATTGAATGCCAGGGGAGAGCGCAGATGGTTGATCGATCGATCGCCGGCGTATCGCCGGCGTCCATTGGCTTCCGTCCGGAGTTTCTCGACTTCGACCGTGGAATTCGCGTGGGCAATCTCAAGGACCACGAGCGCATCACCCGCATCCTCAAGCTGGCGCTCGAAGCGGGCTGCGGAGAGCCTTTCGTCACGGAACGCTGGGGCCGCGGCGTTTTCTGGCGGTGGATCGGGTTCCTGCCCCGCGCCAACCGGACCGCGATGCCCCTGTCATCGCACGTCAGCTTCGGGTGCTCCAAGTTCTTCGTCGCCGTCGACACGGAGGAGCGCGTCTTCCAGTGCGGCATGCAGGTCGAACGAGGCTACGTCAGGGCTCCGCGCGAGTACCACCAGTGCCGGCTGGCTGCCGACTGGGACTGGCACAGGCTCGTCCGCCAGCTCAGGTCCGGGAGCCCGATGGAGAAACACCTGCGGCGCCTGGTCCTGCGGGAAGGCTTCCTGTGTCACGCGGGCAGCTGGGAGGAGGAGCGTTGCCGGATAGCGAAGAAGAGCTTCCCCGCCATGGCCGCGCTGCGCAGGACTCTCGACGCCGCTCCTGCCCGCCACTGGGCCGGATTCCAGATCTACTACCCGTTCTCCGAAGAGGAAGTCGGCGCCTCGACCGGGCCTGACCTGATCGAGGCGATGCTCGCCGTCTTCCGGGAACTGACCCCCGTCATGAATCTCTGCATGCACGTCAAGATCGCATGGAGAAACCCGGCTATTTCTTCAGGATCCGAAGGGCATTGTCCCGATAGAACTTCTTCAGCGTGGCATCGCTGAGCCCCACTCCGGAGAGCGGCCAGCGCGTGTTGGAGACATCCCACGCGTAGAAGTGCTCGTCGAGCGTCTCCCAGATGTGGAATGTGTTCCGGTACATCGACAGGCTGTAACCCTGGTCGGTGCCGTACATGAGGCGGTCCGCGTACTTCTCCATGAACTGCTTCGCAAACCTGGGGATGGCGGCCACATAAGCCTCCCGCTGAGACACGTCGGAATAGAGGTTCGGGTACCTGTCCAACATTTTCCCCAGCCGGTCCAGATCGAAGGTCTGGTTCATGAAATGGCAGGCGATGAACGTCGTGCGCGGGTGCTTTTGCAGGGCCCGTTCCAGGGTGCCTACCACCTGTTCGAGGTTCAAGATGTCCGGCTTGTTATCCAACCGGAAGTACAGCGCCTCGAACAAGAGGTCGTTCGTCGCGTCCATCGGCTCGTACATCCATCTGGGGTCTCCGACGTGGACGTTGATCGGAAGCCGGAGGTCGGCAATCTTCTCGAGAACCGGGTCCATGCGCGGATCGTCGAAGTGCATGACCGGGGTGGCGCCGCGCAACCCGCCTCCTTTGTCGCTGATCTCACCCACACCCTTGGCGCCGA
>JACADW010000011.1 GCA_013388445.1 Acidobacteriota bacterium
CTACGGAAGGCGGTCGGCTGAAGCTCGCCAACCTTCAGAGAATGGTCCATAGTGCCCTGGTGGTTCACAAGCTGATCCCCGCGTTCCAGATCTTCAACTCCGAGGCCGAAGGGATCGCCAGCTTTGCGCCAGCCGGCGGAACCGGCAGCACAGTGCAGTGACAGCCGATCCTGTATGTCCCGAGCAATCCGGTACTGGTGCTGCCGAGGTTCTCAATTCTTGATCTGCGCAGGTCAAGTTGCTCTGGAAACCGGGCGCGCAGGCAGGGGCACTGTGTCTAACCGGTTGTCTGCTCTTCGACTATTTCGAGGATCTGGTCGGCCCTGACGTTTTTCAACGTCTGTACCGTCCCGCTGGGCCACAGGATCTCAAGCTCCCTGACGACGCTCTCTTTTCCCAATCCGAAATGCACCCTCACGTCCGACGCGCAGGCATACCCGACTGCGGTATTCACATGGTTGTATTGGATGGAGGAAGCTGTAACGACCTTGATCTTCGCACCCGCGCCGTCGCGGTTGCTCTTCGTGCCGGTCGCTTTGACCAGCAGCCAGTGGTTGCCGGTCTCGCTGATGTTGCGCCAGAGCTCGATCGGACCGTTGAGGGCCGTGACCACGGCATCCATCCGGCCGTCGTTGTCGATGTCTCCGAAAGCCACGCCGCGGTGCACGGCCTTCTTCTGGAAGTCTTCTCCGGCCCCCACTCCCGCATCCGCAAACCGGCCGTTCTTGAGGTTCACATAAACGGCGTTGGACTGCGGCACGCGGGAGCCGAAATACCCGTCTGTGTCCATGACGTCGCCGCATGCAACGAAGAAATCCTTCCACCCGTCGTTGTTGAAGTCGAATACGCCGTTGCTCCACCCCGATTTCCTGATCGATAGTGAAGCCATCCCGCTCAGGTAGGTCCTCTCTTCGAAAAACATGCCGCCGACGTTGTGATAATAGGGGAAGGTCTCGTTGACCATGGCGGTCTCGAAGATATCCGGGCGCCCGTCATTATTGATGTCCCGGGCATCGGCGCCCATGCCCGACACCGCCTTGCCGCGGTCCGTGTACGCGACGAAGCTCTCCACAGCGATCTCTCTGAAGGTTCCGTTGCGCTGGTTGTGGAACAGGCTGCTGGGAAGAGTATCGTTCGCGACGAAGACGTCGGTCCACCCGTCGCCGTCAAAATCGGCGACACCGAGTCCCATGCCTTTCCCGATCGACCTCCGGATTCCCGAGGAAGCGGAAACATCGGTGAATGTCCCGTTGCCGTTGTTTCGGAACAACGAGTTGGGCAGTCCCTTGTAGAGCTTGGGATGACAGTAGTCCGGCAGGTTGTTGACCGGGCAGATCGGTTCGATATCCGGATCCCATACGCAGTAGTTGGACACGAACAGATCCAGCCAACCGTCGCGATCGTAGTCGAGCCACGCTGCCGCCACCGCCCAGAGCGTACCGTATTCAGGATCGCGATTGCCCAGACCGGCAGGCACAGTGGCGTCCGTGAAGGTCCCGTCCCCGTTGTTCCGGTAGAGGATGTTTTCCCTGAGGCCGGCCACGAAGAGGTCTGTGTCTCCGTCGTTGTCGTAATCGCCGGTCGCCACGCCGAGGTTGTACCCGCGTCCCGGCACGCCTGCCTTGCTGGTGGCATCCTCAAAAGACCCGTCGCCGACGTTGCGGAACAGGCGGTTGAAAAAGCTCTCGTCCTTCTTTTCCAGGCCCGGCATGGAGGCGCCGTTCACGGCATAGATGTCCAGACGGCCGTCGTTGTCGTAGTCGAAGAAAGCCACGCCGGCGACCATGGTTTCCGGCTGGTGCTTGCGCGGCGTCCGTCCGTTGTTGATGACAAACCGGAGACCTTCAGGTTTCAGAAGGCTGAATGCTACGGGATCGTACGAGCGCAACGCAGCGTCTTGAGGGGACACCAGAACCGCTGTCGCGACTGAGATAAATCCCGCAAGCATTACCCGGTGCACGAGCATCATGCTACCGTTTCCGTCCGGCGAGTTCCACTTCAAGCTGCCCGCACACCGACAGGAGTGTCCGATCTGCGGCCGCTTTGTGCTAAACAATAGCGCTCGAGGGTCGGACTCTCGAGCAAAGAAACGGGGATTGCCATGAGCGACATTCAGAGAATCGGCATACTGACCGGGGGAGGCGACTGTCCCGGCCTGAACGCGGTCATCCGCGCCGTGGCCAAATCGGCGATGAACCGCTACAGCCTCGATGTTATCGGGATCGAGGATGGTTTTCTCGGTCTGATCCAGAACCGTTTTCATCGCCTTTCCAACGATTCCGTAAGCAACATCCTGACTCTGGGCGGCACGATTCTGGGAACCAATAACAAGGTCACACCGCTTCGACACCCGGTGGAGGAGAACGGGAAGGTTGAGATGCGCGACGTGACCGACCGGTGCCTGGAGCACATCGCGGCCAACCGTCTGGATGCCCTCATCGTGATCGGCGGCGATGGGACGATGAGCGTGGCATCCCACTTCGTGAGACTCGGCATCAACTGCATCGGGGTGCCCAAGACCATCGACAACGACCTCCACGGCACCGACATCACCTTCGGCTTCCTCACCGCGGTCTCCATTGCCACAGACGCCCTGGACCGGGTCCACACCACGGCAGCCAGCCACCACCGGGTCATGATCGTTGAAGTCATGGGACGCAATGCAGGCTGGATCGCGCTTCACGCCGGGGTGGCCAGCGGGTCCGACGTCATCCTGCTGCCCGAGATTCCCTACGACCTCAAGCGGGTCTGCGACTTCGTGCGGCACCGTTCAAGGAGGGGAAAGCGCTTCAGCATCGTGTGCGTTTCCGAGGGCGCCAGGCCGAAGGACGGCCAGCAGGTCATCAGCCACTACGATCCTACAAGCCCGGAGCCGATCCGGCTCGGCGGTATCGGCCAGAAGATCGCCGGCGAGATCGAGGCCCTCACAGGGATCGAAACGCGGTCCATCGTGCTCGGACACGTCCAGCGTGGGGGATCGCCGATACCTGCGGACCGCGTGCTGGCGACCGAATTTGGCGCAACCGCGATCGACCTCTTGATGGGCGGCTGCAACGGAAGGCTCGTCGTGATGCGGAGGGGGACTATCACCCACATCCCGCTGACCGAGGCGGAGGGTAAACAGAGGCTCGTGCCCCTTTCCCACTCTCTTATTTCCGCCGCCCGCGACATAGGCACATGTTTTGGCGACGACGTTGACGGGTAGGCACGGAGCATGCGCGTGCGGTCGCGACTCTGCCGGGCTTGCGGCTGGGCCCGCAGCGCGGCCGGTCTTCAGCCTCGGTCAGGGGATCTGCCTGCGGCGGCCGGCCGCACTGAGACCTTCGCGCGGGTGTCTGCTATTTCAAGCTCCTCATGTAGGCTGTAAGGTCGGCCAGATCCCTGTCGGAAATATCCGGATAGGCCTTCATCTTCGTGTCCGCCTTCATCTCCTTGGGTGTCTTGATCCATTTCCTGATCTCTTCTTCATTCAGTCTGGCTCCGACCCCGTCGAGGGGACTCTTCTTGTTGCCCACACCGGCGATCGAGTGACAGAGTCGGCATTTCAGGGTGGTGTAGACCTTCTTGCCTTCTTCGACGTCCTGCGCGGGAACGATCATGCCGGCTGCCAGCATCATGGCTACGGCAACAGACAACGCGGCGATTCTCTTCATCCTCAGACTCCGTTCTGTGCAAGCTACCGTGAAAAGTCCAACAGTATTCGCCAGTGCGAACCCCGGCCGCCGGGCATGCGCTGCCTGCAAAACCGCCCGAGTTCAGGAAGAATGATGTCTTTTGCTCGGGAAAGTTTCCTCCGGCAGAGAAAAAGCCGAGGCCGCGGATCTACCAGCGTTCCACGTACCTGGGATGCTCGCGGCGCTCATTGAAGAAGCGGACTCTTCGCTTCTTTAATAGCCCGACAAGGACCATGCCGGCAACAAAGCCTCCGACATGGGCCCACCAGGCCACGCCTCCTGCCTCGCTGCCGCTCAGGCTGCCGCTGATCAATTGGAAGACGAACCACAGGCCGAGGACGATGCCGGCCGGTATGTAAACGAGCCGGGTGAAGATCCCCAACGGAATCAGTGTAAGGACCTGGGCGTGCGGGTAGAGAAGGAGATAGGCGCCCAGGATGCCGGAGATTGCTCCGCTCGCGCCGATGGCCGGAATCACCGATGAAGCATTCGAGAGAATGTGCAGGAATGATGCAGCGAATCCGCAGACCAGGTAGAAGACCAGAAAGCGCACCCGCCCCATGGCGTCCTCGATATTGTTGCCGAAGATCCAGAGGTACAACATGTTGCCGATCAGGTGCATGAATCCGCCGTGAAGGAACATGCTCGTGACCAGGCTGAATACAGGCGGGATGGCGGCGAGCTGGTCGGGCAGGGAACGGGTCCCGAGGATGACCGCTGGGATCGCCCCGAACTGATACACGAAGGCCTGGCCCCCCCTGGGTCCGAGAGAGATCTGGTACATGAAGACCAGCACGTTCGCCGCGATCAGGAGCACCGTCAGGACTGGTCTCGTCTGGGTTGGATTGTCGTCGTGAAGGGGAATCATGCGCTATTCGGTCACCCTTCGTTAGGGGCAACACAGGAGGATTATAGACTGATAATGACGAGTTACGATTGACGAATTTTGGGGTGGCGACAGGAATGGGCGGCAGCGTGCACGCCGCTTCAGAAGACGGATGATCGTGCGGATCGACGTTCAGGACGGACCGGACTTCAGCTACAATTGCCCCGCACATCATGCCCATTTTGCTGGCAGGAGGAATGTATGCCCAGATACTCATCGATTCTGATGTCGCTGCTCGTTCTGGTTCCGGCGCTGCCCGCTGCAGGGCAGGTCCAGTTTCAGGAAAAGGTGAGCTACGCCGGATGGCCGAATTGCATCCGGCTCAGCAACGGCGGCATTGAACTGATCGTCACGACTGACGTCGGTCCGCGCGTCATCCGGCTGGGCTTTGTAGGCGGCCAGAACATCTTCAAGGAATACAGGGAACAGATCGGAAAGACCGGCGGTGACGAATGGCGGATCTACGGCGGCCACAGACTCTGGCATTCCCCGGAGGCGAGCCCCCGCACATATGCTCCGGACAATTCCCCTGTGAAATACCTGTGGGATGGGAAGACGCTGAAGCTTGTGCAGGCTGTAGAGCCTTCCACCGGCATTGCCAAGGAAATCGAGATATCGCTGGACGCTTCGGAAAACCACGTCAGGCTTCTGCACCGCCTGATAAACCGGAACCTCTGGGAGGTCGAGCTCGCTCCCTGGACCCTGACGGTGATGGCTCAGCGCGGGAGAGCGATATTCCCTCAGGAGCCGTACCGCCCGCACCCCGATTACCTCGCCCCGGCGCGGCCGATGGTCCTTTGGCACTACACCGACATGAGGGACCCGCGCTGGTCTTGGGGCACGCGATATGTCCAGCTTCGCCAGGATCCCGGCGCGACAACCAAGCAGAAGGTCGGCATCCTGAATTCCCAGGGCTGGGCGGCTTATTACCTGAACGGGGAGGTGCTGCTGAAACGTTACGGCTATGATCCCGGCGCGACCTACGCCGACTTCGGCTGCAACACCGAGACCTTCACCGACGCCGAGATGATCGAGGTGGAAACCCTGGGCCCTCTCAAGAGACTCCCGCCGGAAGGTGCTGCGGAGCATACGGAGCACTGGATCCTGGAGCGTGTGAAGCTTGGGGAAGATGAGGCGTCCATCGACCGGGATCTGATTCCGCTGGTGCGGCGGACGGACAAGTACAGGCCGTAAGAGCCGCTCCCCGGCGGGGCGGCGCGGTGGCCAAATCCTCAGCATGGCCGCGTCCCGCCTCCACGGGATGCTTGAATCGCATCACCGGCCGCCGCTGTGTACTACACCGGCTCAGTCGTCGGCGGGTCTTCGCTGGAGTTCGCCGGACCGGCGATCCGGCCCGCGGGAGAGCTACGCCTCTCAGTCGCGAGCTATTGCCGCGCCCGATGTTCGCGACTTGCCGCATCCGTGCATACCTTTACGCGGTCAGGTGCACGCCACGTGTGGGGCGAATGCGTCGCGGCACGCCACCGGCCGCCTCGCGAGTCGAGGAGGTTTAAACCTCTGGAGGGCGAAGATACTCCATCACGCGCTGAACAAGCTGGCGGGCATCGGCTTCTGTGGGAGCCTCGGCGATGATGCGGATGACCGACTCGGTGTTTGACCCCCGCACATGTATCCAGCGGTCGGGCCACAAAACCCTCACTCCGTCCGTCAGGTCCATCTCCTCGTCCCGGAACAGGTGGCGCACCAGCCGCAGGAACGGCAGCACATCCCGAGAGCGGCAGCCGAGTTTCTGTTTTATCATCGAGTAGGCAGGCAGCCTGTTTCGAAGCTCACTGAGCTTGGCTCTGTTCTCTGCCAGCGCCTCGAGGACGAACGCCATGCCTACAAAACTGTCGCGGCAGGGGTTGATCGCGGGCAGGATTACACCGCCGTTCCCTTCGCCGCCGACTCTCGATCCCAGGGCGTACATGCGCTCCAGCACATGTACCTCGCCTACCTTGGTGCGATAAACGACCGAGTTGTGCCGTGCCGCGGCGTCCTCGACCAGTCTGCTGGTCGACATGCTGACCACCACCGGACCACCTCGGCGCCCGAGCGCATGGTCTGCCACGAGCGCGATCGTGCAGTCTTCGCCCAGCGCCTCACCTCTCTCGTTGACCAGGGCCAGGCGGTCGCCGTCGGCGTCCAGAGCGAAACCGACTTCGGCGCCGGCCTCCTTCACCAGGCGCCGGAGTTCGTCTATATTTTCGGCTATTGGTTCGGGATCACGCGGGAAGCCCTTCTCAGGCTCAGTGTGGATCGGGACCACCTCGCATCCCAGTGCCCTCAGGAATTCAGGCGCGGCTGCCGATGCCGCTCCGTTACAGCAGTCCAAGGCCGCCTTGAAATGCCGGGAACGGATGGCGACTTCATTCACGGCGGTCAGGACCGTCTCACGGTGGGCGGCGATGGCGGAGTCATCGGTCTGGCAATTCGTGATGCGCTGCGCAGTGACGCGCGGGTAAACGCCCTGGTGGTAAAGATCGGTGAGCTCGGCAAACTGATTGGGACGCAGCGCCATGCCGTCCGGGCCCACGAACTTCAGGGCGTTCCATTCCAGGGGATTGTGGCTGGCGGTGATGCAGATTCCCCCAACGGCCGCGGTTCTTCGCACATGGTGTTGCAGTACCGGAAGCGGGACTATGCCCAGGCTTACAGGAGTGCACCCGACACTGAGCAGCCCTGCGATGGCCGCATGCGTCACCATTTCGCGCGAAGGGCGGGTATCGGTGCCTATGATTACAGGTCCCGACCCGCAATACGTTCCGAACGCTGCAGCAAAGGAAGTCACCAGCTGCGGGGTAAGCGACTGCCCGGCGATTCCGCGGACGCCCGTGATGCCGATCTTCAGCGACAGCGGGTGGGTCATTACACTCCTTTCTCCCGCCCTGCAGCCCTGCGTGCCATGCCCATGGCCTCCTGGTAAAGCTCGTCGGCCCTGTCTTCGCTCTCGGCCTCCACAATAACCCTCAGCAGAGGTTCTGTCGTGGAGACGCGCACGTGCAGCCAGGAATCTTCCCACTCGACGCGGATGCCGTCCGTGCAATCCGGCTGCTGCGATTCGTAGTTGACGCGGAGACTTTCGACTGCCCGGTAAGCCTGATCGGGCTGGCAGGGGAGCTCGCCCTTCCTCATCGCGAGGTGCGGCAGTTCCCGGGCAAGCTCGCCGATGCTCGAGTCCCTGGTCGCCATGGTTTCCAGAAGGATGCCCAGCGTGAGCAAAGCGTCGAAGGTCGAAGTGAACGGCAGCGCGCCGACACCGCCGGACCCCTCTCCGGCCAGCACAGCTCCTTCTATGAGCCCACGGTCCATGACATAGCTCTCACCCACGGAGGTTCTGATCACGTGCTGGCCGCGGCTGCGCGCCACGGCCTCGATCATGCGCGAGGTGGAGAGGCTGGTTACGATGACGCCCGGGCGCCTGGCCAGGCGACCGAGCGCCGCGAGCGGCAGAGTGAACTCTTCCGAGAGCGGAAAAGCCTCGTTGGTGACAAACGCTATCCGGTCGCCGTCCACATTGACAGCAGCGCCGAGGTCCGCGTGTGTCACCCGCATCTCCGGCAGCAGATCGATCATGTTGGCGGGCGTCGGTGCCGGGGGGTGAGCAAATGTATCTCTCGGAGCGTCATTGACAGGCAGCAGCTCGCAGTTCAATTCCCGGAGGAAGAGGGCTGTGATCCCTCCGCACGCTCCATTGCAGAAGTCGATTACGATCCGGTACTTCCTCTCGCGGATAGCATCCGCGTCCAGGGCCGCGAAAAGGTGTTCGACGTAGCGCGTCACCATCCCCGGCGATCCCTGCGAGAGGTGCAGGTGCCCGCACGGCTTGCTGGCGAAAACCGACGCGTGATAGATGTCCAGCAACTCCTCCCCCCGGACCGTGTTGAGCAGCGCGCCGTCGGGTCCGATGAACTTGAGTGCGTTCCATTCCGAGTCGTTGTGGCTTCCCGTAACGGCGATGCCGCCGGCACAACCCAGTTCGCGAACCGCGAAAGAGACCAGCGGTGTGGGACAGATACCCAGATCGATGATATCGCAGCCCGTGGACATCAGCCCGGCCACCACGGCTGACCTGAGCATCACGGATGAGCGCCGGGTGTCTCTGCCTAATGCGACGGGGCTCCCCTCGGCCCAGGTGCCGAAGGCGCAGGCGAAGTTTACGGCGAGCTCGGGGGTCAGTGCGTCGCCCACCACACCCCGAACCCACGATGTGCTTATTTTCAGTTCTCGCATCGGAGAATTGCGATTCCCCCAAAACAGTCGCTCATGCACCAGGGTGCATCCGATGACGCATGAGAATGTGCCCGGGCGGGGCAGCCCGCGACCGCCAGGCGCGGTCTGAAGCGGCCGAGCTTGATCCTCCTCCCTGGCGCCGTCGGGCCGTCCCGCTTCGCGGGATCTTCGCGGGATGACTGAAAAGCACCACCGGCGTTTGCATGGCCGCTCATGCCCGCCTGGCTCCTATTTTCGCAGGAGTCCCCCATGGGCCGTTGTCGCGGCCATCTTCAGGGCGGCCATGATTTTACCCCCTTGGCGCCGCCCGGCGGTCGGCAAACACTCAACAGCCCGTGCGCGCCTGGCATCCCATTTTCAAAAGGAGAGAGTCCGGATGCAACCGGGCCTTCCATGAACCCTCTTGTCTGCGATCGCCGGTCCTTAGAGCTTTGGTCTCCTGTTTGGCGCGCTGCTCACCTCGCGGTGCAACCGAACGGAGAAAACCGCGCGATACACCGGCGCGCTTCGGCGGCGTTGTCGCGTAGTCTCTCGAACAGGGTCAGCTGCACCATGCCTCGGACCTTGTTCAGGTCGGGAGGATCCGTCGGCGCGAGCTTGAAATAGCTGTTGCCGCGCAGGTAATCGGTCATGAACCGGATGCCGAGTTCCAGGGCGATGATTTCCACCGCTTCGGTCATTAGCGCTACCTCGGCGCCCGTTATCTTACGCGCGGTGGAGAGAAAACCGCGGGCGATGGCCTCGTAGATTCCCATGTCGACCAGCACCCTGGCGAGGTTCCTCTCCTTTTCTCCCGCGACATTCGCCAGCGAGCGCGCCATGTCGCCCCAGTCTGCCAGCCACGTGTGCGGCATTATCGTATCCAGATCCACCAGGGCCTTCACCTTGCCCGTCTGCTGGCTGAAAAGGAAGTTGTCGAGCTTTGTGTCGCCGTGAATGGCGACGGTGCGGATCCTTGCCGCCTCCATTTCCTTGAGCAGAGTCGTGCCGAATATCTCTTCGTTCCGGGCCAGCTCGATGAAATGCCGGAGGTCCGGGTCCTCGACACGCCTGCGGTGTTCCTCAGGGGGGATGTGGACCAGGAAATGCTGTTCCGTGCTCTGGCGGACCACCGGGTCCCGCGGCAGCAGAGGCTCCGCCTGGTTTAGTGTGCGGTTTCCCTGCAAGACCGATTGCAGCTGAGCAAAATAGACCCGGGTGTCGCGATAGCCGGGAAGGGGGCTGACAAGGCCGGAAATGTCCATGTCGGCCGTCAAGTCGCCGTAGATGGCAAGGCCACGGCCCGCCTCCTCAGCGAGCAGCAGTTGTTCCTCGCGGCTGGAGACCTCACTCAGGCTCTTGTAGGTCCTGCATTCCGGGATCTTGACCATCAGGCGCCAGTGGGTCTTCCCGCGCAGGTTCTCGAATTCCAGGTACGGCTTTCCGTCCAGGGTGCTGACGAGTTGGATGGTATCCCATTCCCGGCCGGCAGGGAGAACCCCGCGCGCCAGACTGCGGCGCTGGGTTTCGAGACAGGCCACCATGGCGGACATGACCGTTTCGGGTCTCGTGAACACTTGCTGGTTGATGCGCTGCAGCAGGTACTCCCTCGTGCACGGCTGCCTTCCGCCGACTATGAGAAACGTGTGCTGGTTGATATTGCCCTTGTCGGGGAAATCGAAGGCCTCCAGAGGCCTCGGCGCATCAAAACGGGAGGCGATTCTCGATGCCAGGGCAGTCGGATATTCCTCGCCGACCAGGGGGTCGCACAGCGGCACCTGGAATGTCGCGGCCACAGTCACGCACACCTCGCACCGGGTATTCTAATTCAGGATCAACGGACTGGATAAAAGATTCGGGGACGTGCGGCATACCCCCTGTCATGCGGGCGGGACCGCGGGTCCTGCGCCCCGGTCGCGGATCCGCGCTGCCGGCGCGAGCAATCTTGAATTAGGCCAGCAGGTCGATGGATAATGTAAAGGGTTGGTAATCCGAAAACTCAAATACTCGAGGGTCCCACATGCCGAGCTACGAATACATTTGCAGAAAGTGCGGCAAAAAGTTCACGCTCGTGATGACGATCAGCGAGCACGAGAGCAAAAAGGTTCGCTGTCCGAAATGTTCCAGCCTGAAGGTCGAGCAGCAATTTCACTCCTTCTTTGCCGTGACATCCAAGAAGAGTTGAATGCCGCTCAGGCCCGGACCACCCTGCGAGCGCTGGCGGTCTTCTGACGGTGCAACCTTCCGGATGGCAACCGCCCAAAAGGTAACGTGCCGGCCCCGTTTTCGAGAGGGTTGCGGGCACGCGCCGGGATGATAAGGGGATCCATTGATCCGGCGACGTGAATTCCTCGGAACGATGATGATGTCCGGCGCCTTGGCGAGGCGCGGGCGGGCCGCTGCTGAGCATGTCCACACGGTCGGCGGACGGCTTCCGGCCGGAAGGCTCGGGGTCACCCTGGTGCATGAACATGTGATGGTGGATTTCATCGGCGCCGGGGACGCATCGAAGGATCGATACGATGCCGGGGAGGTGTTCAACGTCGCCCTGCCTTATCTCAAGCGCATCCGCAGCCTGGGATGCCGTTCGCTTGTCGAGTGTACTCCTGCTTACCTGGGGAGAGATGCGCTTCTCCTGAAGCGGCTTGCCGATGCGAGCGGGATTCGGATCATCACCAATACCGGCTATTACGGCGCGGTCGGAGGGAAGTATCTGCCGCGACATGCGTTCGAGGAGTCTGCCGAGAAGCTGGCCGGCAGATGGACGGAAGAATTCAGCAGTGGGATCGAAGGAACAGGTATCCGGCCGGGCATCATCAAGATCGGTGTCAACCAGGGCCCCCTCTCCCAGACCGACGCGAAACTGGTGCGCGCGGCGGCGCTGACCCACAAGGCCACGGGCCTGACGATCGCTTCTCATACCGGCAACGGCCCGGCTGCCCTGGAACAGCTTGACATCCTGGTTTCGGCGGGCGTGGCCCCCGATGCGTTCATCTGGGTGCACGCGCAGAACGAGACAAACGCCGGCGTCCACGCCGCTGCCGGTGGACGCGGAGCCTGGCTTGAGTTCGAGGGAATTACGGAGAAGACTCTCGCAGCCCGGGTAGACCAGGTGGTGGGGCTCATCAACAAGGGGCTCTTGCGGAGGATCCTGATATCTCTCGACGCGGGCTGGTACCACGTCGGGGAGCCCGGCGGGGGCACATTCCGGGGCTACGAGTTCTTCTTCACGTCCTTCATCCCGGCGCTTCGGAAGGCCGGGATCACGGATTCCCAGATTCGCAGGCTGACAACCGACAACCCGCGCGAAGCCCTGATCCTCCGCACGCGGTTGGTCTGAAAGTAAGGCCAGCCCCTGGAGGCAGCGTGCGTGAGCGCGCCGAGGTTTGGGTGTATCGCATCGGCGAGGCGTCCGCGTTCCCCGAGGAGGCCGGAAGAGTTAAACGCGGGCGGGTCATCCGCCCGGTCGCACGAAAGAGGAGCGGCAGCAGGGTAGACTGCGGATCCCGGATGCGGCGGGGAATAGCCGGGCCAAGGATCTGCTTCCTTGGCGCCGTCGGGTCGCAGGCGAAGCAGGCTGCGGCTGCCAGACGCGGCCATCTCGGAGGTGGCTGTGATCCTGCCATTCGGGCACCGTCGGGCCGGCAGCACGTATTTGGCATTCCGTTTTCGCTGGTAAACACCCGGGGTGGGGAATCATGACTATTCCGTTGAAGTCGCCGAATCCTCAGGCCAGGTACCGCGCCGTCTTCCGCTGCATAAACGGCTGCCCGGGCGATCACCCGCTCAACGAGGTGATCTATCACTGCCCGGCCTGCAACGACCTGCTCGAGGTCGTCCACGATTTGGAACCGCTGCGGATGACCGCGCCGGACGAGTGGAAGGACGTTTTCGACAGCCGCTTCATGCGGACTTTCTGGCCCTTCGGGTCCGGTGTCTGGGGCAAGAAGGAGTTCGTGTGCCCGGACGTGGAGGATGAGAATGTGGTCTCCACGTGCGAAGGAGGCACCAATCTCTTCTGGGCCGAGCAGCTTGGACTGCGCTGGGGGCTGGAGGATCTCTGGGTGAAGCAGTGCGGCAACAGCCACACGGGCTCGTTCAAGGATCTTGGAATGACGGTGCTGGTGAGCATGGTCAAGCAGATGCGCCACGAGGGGAAGAACATCCCCGCCGTGGCCTGCGCCTCCACCGGAGACACCTCGGCCTCGCTGGCCGCCTACTGCGCGGTCGCCGGCATTCCAGCCATCGTCTTCCTTCCGAAGAACAAGGTTTCGACCGAGCAACTGCTCCAGCCGATCGCGCACGGGGCGGTCACGCTCGCCATCGACACGGACTTCGACGGCTGCATGGCAATCGTGCAGGAGATCACGGAGCGCAACAACATCTACCTCGCGAACTCAATGAACTCGCTGCGCGTGGAGGGACAGAAGACCATCAGCTTCGAGCTTTGCCAGCAATTCGACTGGGAGGTCCCCGACCTGATCGTGATTCCCGGGGGCAACCTCGGCAACGTTACGGCCCTCGGAAAGGGATTCCTGATGATGCGGGAGGTCGGCCTGATCGACCGCATGCCGCGCATCCTCTGCGCTCAGGCCGAACACGCCAATCCCCTCTATCTGAGCTACCGGCGCGGCTTCGAGAGCTTCGAGCCCGTCCATGCGCGTCCTACGCTGGCGAGCGCCATCCAGATCGGGCATCCCGTGAGCGTGAAGAAGGCCATCCGGGTGCTCAGGCAGCTGGATGGGGCCGTGGAACAGGCTTCCGAGGAAGAACTGGCCGAAGCTGCTGCCGAGGCTGATCTGACGGGACTTTACAATTGCCCGCACACCGGCGTCGCGCTCGCGGCCCTGAAGAAGTGGGTCAGGCAGCGAAAGGTCGGAAAGAAGGATCGGGTGGTCGTGATATCGACGGCGCACGGCCTGAAATTCTCGAGGTTCAAACAGCGCTACCACGCCCACGAACTCGATGGGATCGAATCCCGATTCGCCAACCCGCCCATCGAGGTCGCCGCGGACTATGACGCGGTCAGGGACACGCTCTTCCGCGCCCTCGAGGCGAGGACGGCGCACATCGCCACGCGCATCTAGCACGGCGTGTCTCGCGGGATCCCGTGACGGCCGGCGCCGCTTCAGCTGCACTTGAGTTTGCCCTGGCTCATTCTGAGGTTGAGTTCTGAACCAGATCTGAAAATCAGCTTCCTGGAGGTAGTGATGAGGCGCCTTGCTCTAGCATTCATTGTGATCGTTGCAGCCGGTGCCGGGCTCCCGGCACAGAAATCCGAATCCGTCATCCGCGCAGGTATCATCGGTCTGGATACTTCCCATGCGATCGAGTTCACCCGAATACTCAATGATGCCTCCGCGGCGGACCATGTATCTGGTGCGAAGGTCGTGGCGGCATTCAAGGGAGGAAGCCCGGACCTGGAAGCCAGCACCTCGCGCATCGACAAGTACACCGAGCAGCTCAGAACGAAGTGGAACATCGAAATCGTTCCCGATATTCCCGCGCTCTGTTCGAAGGTCGACGC
>JACADW010000031.1 GCA_013388445.1 Acidobacteriota bacterium
AAGACATAAGGTTTCCACGGAGACTGCAGGTCGCGAAAGAGGCCGAAGGCAACACCCGTGTTGCTGACGTAGGAGAGGCGCAGGTACCCGGGTATCAATTCGATCACACGGTCAGGCGCCAACTGCGTCCGGGCCAGCCACTTGGTCACGTGGTCCAGAATCAGGACCACTGCCACGAGAGTGTAGAATCGGTATCTCATAAACGCCTGAGGTTGGCCGTCCCCGAACCGGCCGCAGGTCGGAAGCCAAGTCCCTAAAACATCGACCTCACCACCGGCAGGCAGCGCTCGCACAGCATCGGCAGACCGGCATCCCTGCCGACCTCCGGAGAGTAGTTCCAGCACCGTTCGCACTTGGCACCGGACGCCTTGTCCACTGTCACCCGGACCGCTTCGGGCGCAAGGCCGGCGTCCTGCTTCACTTCGACCTGGGAGACGATGAAGACATACCGAAGGTCCGGCTGATGGCGGAGGAGTAGCGCGGCGGCCGCATCACCGGCCGAAATGCTCACTCTCGCATCCAGAGAATTGCCGATCGTGCCTGCCTGCCTGACCTCTTCGAGCGCCTTTTGAACGGCCTCCCGGATCTTCAGGAGCTTTTCCCACTCCTCAAGGAGCGGCGCATCCTCAAGCGAGGGATCGTACTCCGGAAACAGCAGGACGTGCACCGACTCAGCCGGCCTGGACCGCAGACCCTCGTACATCGCCTGGAAAACCTCCTCCGTGGTGAATGGTATCATCGGAGACAGGAGGCGGGCGAGCGCATCGAGGATATTCCACAGCGCGGTTTGCGCCGACAGACGTTCCCGCGAGCGCGTTCCGGCGGTATAAAGGCGGTCTTTGAGCACGTCGAGATAGAAGGCAGAGAGATCGACGGTGCAGAAGTTGTACAGGGCGCCATACGCCACGTGGAACTGGTAATCCTCATAGCCCTTGAGACACTTCCGTATCAGACTCGCCGTTCGGGCCAGGGCCCAGCGGTCAATTTCGAGCAACTGGTCGTACGGTACCTGGTCGGTCTCCGGGTCGAACCGGGGGTGCCCGGGATCGAGCCGGTTGCTCAGGTTGCCGAGCATGAAGCGGCAGGTGTTCCGGATCTTCCGGTAGGCTTCCCCGATGCGGTCAAGCAGCTCGTCAAAAATCCGGAGATCCTCGACATAGCTGACGGAGCTGGCAAGCAGGCGGGCAATCTCCGCACCCCTGGCCTGAACCAGGTCATTCGGGTCGATGCCGATGCCTTTGGACTTCGACATCGCGCGCCCGAACTCATCCAGCGTCCATCCATGCGTGATGGACGTGCGATAAGGAGAGGTGTTGCGCAACGCCACAGCCACCAGCAGCGAGCTCTGGAACCAACCGCGGTACTGGTCGCCGCCCTCTATGTAGAGGTCGGCCGGCCATGGCAGATCTGATCGCTTCCCGAGCGCGGCGAGGTGGCTGCTGCCCGATTCGAACCAGACATCAAGGATGTCGGACTCGGGCCGGAAATCCACACCACCGCACTTCGCGCACGAGGTGCCTGCCGGCACGAGCTCGCCGGGCGCGCGCGCGAACCAGGCATCGGCCCCCTCACGTTCGAAAACGTCGGCGACATGGTCGATGACCCGCTTATCGAGGAGGACTTCGCCGCAGGCATTGCAGTAGAAAGCGATGATCGGGACGCCCCAATCCCGCTGCCGCGAGATGCACCAGTCCGGGCGGTCCTTCACCATGTTGCTGATGCGCTCCTCCCCCCACGCAGGGATCCACTTCACATTCCTGATTGCGGAGAGAACCCTCTCGCGATATCGGTTCCGGTCGAGTGCGATAAACCACTGCGGCGTGGCCCGGAACACGATCGCATTGTGGCAGCGCCAGCAGTGAGGATAGCTGTGGGTGAAGTCCTCGTGATGCAGCAGCACGCCCGCCTTTCTGAGGTCTTCGACAATCAGCGGGTTGGCGTCAAAGACATTCATTCCCGCGTACCTGTCGACGCCGGTGGTGAAGCAGACTTTGTCATCGACCGGGCACAGGATCTCCAGGCCATACCTGATCCCGGTCACGTAGTCGTCATGACCGTGGCCCGGCGCCGTGTGAACACAGCCAGTCCCCTGGTCTAGGGTCACATAGTCCCCGAGCACCAGCAGCGAGTCGCGATCGATGCAGGGATGGCGGGCCACGCGCCCCTCGAGCGAGACTCCGCGGAACCTTGCCGCTTCAACCGGGCCGGCCCAGCCACATTTCGCGGCAACCGCCTCGATCAGTTCCTTCGCGACGATATATCCCCTGCCATTCACCTGCACAGCCGAGTACTCGAAATCGGGATGGAACGCGATTGCCAGGTTGGCCGGAAGCGTCCAGGGGGTCGTGGTCCAGATCACGACGGACCAGTCCCGGCCCCGCAGCCCGGAATCGATGTCGGAGAGGTCCGACTTGAGAGGGAAAGCGACGTAGACGGAAGGGCTGGTGTGTTCCTCGTATTCCACTTCCGCCTCGGCCAGCGCCGTCCCGCAGGAGCAGCACCAGTGCACCGGCTTGAGCCCTTTGTAGGCAAGTCCCTGCCCTACGAAATCCCCGAACGCGCGGGCGATTTCGGCCTCGTAACTGCGGCTCATGGTCAGGTAGGGCTCGGACCACTCGCCGAACACCTCGAGGCGTTTGAAACCCTGCCGCTGGACCTCAATGTACTTTTCCGCGTACTTGCGGCATTCGAGCCGGATCGCCACCTTGCTCATCGAGGCTTTGCGCGCGCCCAATTCCTGGTCCACCTTGATCTCGATCGGCAGCCCGTGGCAGTCCCAGCCGGGGAGGAACGGGGCATCGTAGCCCATCATGTTGCGCGACCTGACGATGATGTCCTTGATGATCTTGTTGATCGCCGTCCCCATGTGAATGGCCCCGTTCGCATAGGGCGGTCCATCGTGCAGGACGTAGGATGGGCATCCCCTGCGGGCGGCCCTGATCTTCCCGTAGACGTCGATCCGTTCCCAGAACTCCAGCATCTGAGGCTCGCGCTGCGGAAGGTTGGCCTTCATGCTGAAGGATGTTTTCGGCAGGTTGATGCTGTTCTTGATCTCGATGGCCACTGTCGTCCCCGCAAATAAAGCATAATAGCAGAAAACCGAAACCTTCCGGCCGTCCAAGGCTCGTCCGGCAAACGGGGCAGTGGTGGGCGGGGCGGTACGTCGTCCGGGCGGTGGAGGGAGCCTCAATAGAGGCGGAAGGAGACCTCGATGTTGGCCTGGACATCGACGGGCTGGCCGTTGAGCGTTCCGGGCTTGAATCGCCACTTGGTCGCGATCGTATTGATGGCCGATTCGTCAAGTCCGTAGCCCAGGCCTCGTATGACCTTGAAGCTGTCGACGGTTCCGTCTTTTCGGATGATCGCCTGCAGGAGCACGATTCCTTCGACGCGGGCCTTGCGCGCTTCCTCAGTGTACAGGGGCAGAGGCTGGTAGATCGCCACGGGCGCCCTCACACCGCCGCCCAGGCCGTAAACGCCATCACCCGGACCTCCCGGACCACTGCCGGTTCCGGGACCGCGCCCCGTGCCGCCGAGCCCGCCGGGCCCCGGAGGTCCGCCGATCTCCCCGAGACTGAAATCGTTGGCGATCTGGCCGACGATCTGAGGAGCCACTTCCGGAACCGGCTCATACAGCGGCTCGGGGTCATCGGG
>JACADW010000123.1 GCA_013388445.1 Acidobacteriota bacterium
ACTCTGACCTTCCGCTCTGGCAAACACTTCGTGTCCACAGGATCCCCGTCGATAGGCACCGCATCTTGTGGTCTGCTGCGTCAGGCGCACAATATGTTGACAAAGAAGGTAATGAGGTAGCATTATGTATGCATGGCTACCAATCATCGGAATCAGATAACACACTCTGCTGAGGCCCGCTTCTTTCTGAGACCCGAAAAGCCGCTCCACCGGCAGTACGAAGCCCTCCGAGCCTTCTTTCTCGAAGGAGGGTCTTCCCATGAAGTGGCCCGCAGGTTCGGCTACTCTCCGGGCGCCTTCCGCGTGCTCTGCCACCAGTTCCGGCACGATCGCGAAAAGCGGGACTCCTTCTTCCAGGATGTCCGGCACGGTCCGCAATCCGCTCCGTCACGCGACAGGGTGCGGACCCTGGCCGTCGCCATGCGCAAGAAAAACCTGTCGGTCTACGACATTCAGCATGAACTGGCTGCCGCCGGTCACAAGATCAGCATCAATGCGCTGTCCGTTCTGATGAGGGAAGAGGGTTTCGCGCGGCTGCCGAGACGCCGGGACGATGAGCGGCCGGCTACGGTCAAGCCGGAGGCGGCCGCGGTGGCGAACGTCAAGGTGCTGGACCTTTCGCCTCGCTCCTTCCGGACGCGGGTCGGAGGTTTGTTTCTGTTTGTTCCGCTGATGCGGGAGATCAATCTGACCCGTGTCCTCAGCCAGGTCGATCTTCCGGGTTCGGGGATGATTCCGGCCGAGCAGGCCATCCGCAGCCTCCTGGCTCTGAAGCTGATCAGCAAGGAACGCAAGAGCCACGTCATGGATCTGGTTTTTGACGAAGGGATTGCCTTGTTTGCCGGCCTGAACGTGGTGCCGAAACGTTCCTACCTTGCCGCCTACAGTTCCCGTGTCGCGCATGAGACCAACCTCGAACTAATGGGGGCTTGGTTTGAAGAGGTCCAGCGAACGGGCCTGAAGCGGGGCTCTTCGATCGACCTGGACTTTCATACGGTTCCCGCCAACACCGGCGAGGAACCGCTCGAGAAGCATTATGTTTCAAGCCGGAGCCGCAGCCAGAAAGGCATCCTCGTCTTCCTGGCGCGTGACGCCACGGAACGGGTTTTGTGCTACTCCAATGCCGGCCTCACCAAATCCGAGCAGGCCGGGGAAATCCTGCGCTTCGTCGACTTCTGGAAAGCGCATACCGGCGGGCTTCCGCAGGAACTCGTTTTCGACTCTCAGCTGACCACTTACAGCCACCTCAACGAGCTGAACCGCCGGGGAATCCTCTTCATGACCCTGAGGCGTCGCTCGCGCAGGATGCTCGGTGAGATTTGGAGCCGCCCGGCTTCCGCCTGGCGCCGGATCACGCTCCAATCCTTGACACGGACTTTCCGCACACCCAGGGTGTTGGACGAGCGCATCCGCCTCAGGGGATATGAAGGAGACTTGCGCCAGGTGACGGTCACCGATCTCGGCCACGAGGATCCGACGATCCTGCTCACGAACAACCTCGGGATCAAGTGCGCTTCCCTGGTCACCAGGTACGCGCAACGGATGCTCATCGAGAATGGCATCTCCGATGCCATCCAGTTCTTCCACCTCGATGCCCTGTCCTCCATGGTCGGAATGAAAGTCGACTTCGATTTGCAGATCACACTCATGGCCGCGTCGCTCTATCGCCTCATGGCGGGCAAGATCGGGAGAGAGTACGAGAGAGCACAGGCGAAGAAGATCTTCCGCAATCTGCTGGATGTCACGGCTACGGTAGTAGTCACCGACGACCAGGTGATCGCGACGCTCGACAAGCGAGCTCACAATCCCTACTTGGTCGCTTCAGGGCTTGCCGAAACACCCACACCGATGCCTTGGTTCGGCAACAAGAACCTGTTGATCCGCTTTGCCTGACGCCCGGTTTCCAGCCTGACGTTAGCCCATTCCAGTACCGTGGAAATCGAGGCTAGGCCAATCGCCTCCTCGAGCGTATCCACGTGCGTCATCCCGAGCACGGGCCCGAAGATCTCGGTGGTGGCGATCGTCCCCCCGCGCGGGATGCGGTCCAGGATGGTCGGGCGGAGGAAGTTGCCACGCTCGTAGCGCGGAACGGTCACGTCGCGGCCGTCGACCACGATTTCAGCGCCTTCCCGCAGACCTGCCTCAATCAGCTGCCGGATGCGCTCCTTGCTCTCCGGCGAAATCACGGGTCCCATCTGCACTCCCGGTTCCCGCCCGCAGCCGACCACGCGCGCCGCCGCCGCTTCGGCGAACAGAGGGCGGAAGATGCGGCCCGCCTCGCCGACCGTGACCGCCAGCGACGCGGCCAGGCAGCGCTGGCCGGCATTGCCGAAGGCGCTGTCCATCACGATGCTGGTGGTCGTCGCCGGATCGGCGTCCGGCAGTATGATCACCGGGTTCTTCGCTCCCCCCTGAGCCTGAACGCGCTTGCCATTGGCCGCCGCGCGCGCATACACATGCCTTGCGACCGGAGTAGATCCGACGAAAGTCACCGCCTGGATGCCGGGGTGGTCCAGTATAGAGTTGACCGCATCGCGGCCCCCATTCACGAGATTGACCACACCCTTGGGAAAACCAGCCTGGTCCAGCAGGCGAAAGACTTTCTGCATCGTGATCGGGGTCCGTTCGGATGGCTTGACGATGGCGGCGTTGCCGCAAGCCAGCGCATAGGGCAGGTACCAGAAGGGGATCATGCCGGGGAAGTTGAACGGGCAGATCATCGCCGCCACGCCCACGGGCTGACGGATCATGTACTCGTCCACCCCGGGGGCGATGTCCTCGGAGTAGTCACCCATCATCATCGTGGGGATGCCGCATGCCACCTCGACGTTTTCGACGGCGCGCCTCATTTCTCCGCGCGCCTCCTCCAGGGTCTTGCCGTTCTCGGTGGTGATCGTGCCCGCCAGCTCTTCGAAATGTTCCTCGAGCAGAGCCTTCAACTTGAAAAGGAACTGAATCCGCGCAGGCGCGGGCGTGCGCTTCCAGGCCCGTTGAGCCGCGGCCGCCGCTCGTGCCGCACGGTCTATCTCACCCGGCGCCGACAGCGGTACGCGCGCCAGCATTTCACCCGTTGCGGGATCATGGACGTCCAGCAGTTCGGCACCGGCCGCGTCAGACCAGACGCCATCGATGTAATTCAGCATTCGCTCAGGAGCAGACATTGGTACCTCATCATGGAGTTCTTTCGATTCGATTTCTTCATCGCGGCTTCACAAGCTTCGGCCCCGCGCCCGGCCGAGAGCATCACGTCCGCCATACAAGGTCGAGCGTCGGCGGGCCGGCGGTTTCCGGCACGCTGCATGTGACTTCGATGGTTCTACTTTCGCGCCGGCATTCATTCCGCTGACTCGAGAAAATACCTCTCTTTGGCCCGCATCTCCTCCCAGCCCTTGCGCGCCTCCTGGACGGACGGCATTTCGCTGACTTCCGCCACAGGCACGTCCCACCAGCTCTCGTAACCGGGCACGCTGACGTATCGGTCATTCTTCACTGTGATCACGGTGGTGCGGTCTGTCTTGCGAGCCTCCACGAGGGC
>JACADW010000032.1 GCA_013388445.1 Acidobacteriota bacterium
AGGCAAGAGTGGCCAAGTTACCCGAAAAGGCAGGCCGGACGAGTATGCGAAAAGGTGCCAACAGGTATGAGACCGGAGGCTGCGCGATGACCGCCGAGATGAGACGGAAAACAGACTCCGGATCTGTGAGCCCGGGCCGCTCCTGGGAGGAAGAAGTAGACCACAGCAGCACTCCAAGCAGCACGAACGCCAGCAGCGGGGTGAATCTTCTGAGCCGCCCCCGCGCCACGCCCCTCGCGCCGATCCTCGTCCTGGCGAGTGTCACACCGAGGCGATAGATCCCCAGAAATGAATAGACCACCCACAGTGTGATGGCCACGGCGATAGGATGGAAAGGCCCAGGCACGGCTGCGAACAGGAGCAGCGAGATACAGACGGCGATGAGGATGCCGACCTGGCCCCTGATGATCCTGAACCTGAGGATGGAGCGTCGTGTCAACGGTGCCGGCAGCAGGAACTGGACCTCGGCCTCCGTGAGCAGCGGCACATGACGCGCCACGGGCTGGATCCAGGGAGCGACGACGGCGACGAGGAGAGCGACCGAGAGGAAGGTCTCCAACAGCACGGCCGTCTCCCCCGAAAATGGAGCGTAGCTTTGGACGGGCGCTCGTCCACCCCTCAAAACCTGCCGGAGGAACACGAAATAAAGGTAGGCGGTCCCCGCTATGGCGGAGATCATGTATCTGGGCCGGCGCAGGCGTCTCAGTTTCGCAACGAAGCTGTTCTTGAGACTGCGGCTGAGGAGAAACGGATACGGGGATCGCACCGTCCTAGCCCTCCACCGCCTTCCCGGTAATGGTCAGGAAAATCTCCTCAAGGCTTGCGTCTTCGGCCGGCCGCGGCAATGCTCCGGAGATCTCCTGGAGAGTGCCGTGAACCACCTTGCGCCCTTCCCGTATGATGAGAATCCGGTCGCAGATCTCTTCGACGAGATGCAGCAAGTGTGAGCTGACGATGACGGAGGCCCCCTGGCGCGCGCGCCCGAGGATCGACGACTTCATGCGGCGGATGCCGATCGGATCCAACCCCGTGAGTGGCTCGTCGAAGAGCAGGGCCTTCGGGGAATGCAGCAGTCCGCACGCGATCATGAGTTTCTGCTTCATGCCGCGCGACAGCTCGGCGGGCAACGCGTGACATTTGTCACGGAGCTCGAATTCCTCGAGCAGGGCGGCTGCCTTTTGAGCCGCATCGGGAATTCCATAGACCCGGGCTGCGAACTCGAGATGCTCGGCAACGGTCAGGTGATCGAACAGGCGAGGCTCATCGGGCATGAAGGCCAGGCAACGCTTGGCTGCGATCGGGTCGCTGTTGAGCGAGCGACCGCATATGCGGAGCTCGCCGAACGTGGGACGGATGATCCCCGCCAGACACCGGAGCGTCGTGGTTTTGCCGGCCCCGTTCGGTCCCACCAGTCCGAGAATCTCACCCGGTTCGACACGCACGGAGAGGTCCGAGACCGCCTGAAGCGATCCATAGACCTTTGTCAGGCGTTCGATCTCGATCACGGGAACAGAATATCAGCATCTGAATCGTTTACAATCGGCCTGTGCGGCGGAATGCTTCAAGTCAGGCGGCGAGCAATGGTCCGGATGCAGGAATCCCGACCACGGACAGGTTCTGCGGCGCGGGACTCTCAGTCATCTCGCGCGGCAAGGGCGCGGACGGTCAAGTGCTTTGAAGAGGCGCCGGCCGGCGGCAGTGCCTCGCCGGTCAGAGGCTGCGGTAGTTGCCGAATTTCAGTTCCACGCCGAAGTCCTGTTCGCGCAGCAGACGGATCACGTTCTGCAGTTCGTCGCGCGAGGGCGAAGAAACTCTGACCTGGTCAGCCTGGATCTCCGACTGCACTCTCTTGAGCCGGAGCCCCTTGATGAATTTGACTATGGCACGGGCGGTCTCGGAAGGTATCCCCTGCTGGAGAGAGATTTCCTGCAGCACCGTGCCGCCGCCGGCATGGGCGATGGGCTCCAGCTTGAGATTGCGGAGCGGTACCTGCCGCCGGATCATCTTCTGCTGGAGTATCTCCCACATCGACTTGATCTTGAAGTCATCGGGAGCGCGAAGCACGATTTTCGCTTCTTCCCGGCGGTAGTCGATACTGACCTTGAGTCCCTTGAAGTCGTAGCGCTGATGAATCTCCTTGAGCGCCTGGTTTACCGCGTTGTCGACCTCCTGGAGGTCGCATCCTGACGTGATATCAAAAGACTGCATCACCGCCATTCCAAATCTCCTCGACTCAGGCCGCACAGGCGCCGGGCAGCCTTGAATCGTCATCCACCGATCGTCAACCGTCAATCGACGGGAGTTGCTACTTCCGGTCCGGCCGGCTGCCTCGGCTCAGCTCCTGCAGCAGCGTTCCCAATAGTCTGAGTTCCTCCCCGTAACGGGCCCAGTCGCCTTCACGCTGCGCCTGCACCGCCCGTTCGTACGCATCCCGTGCCTGCAGCACGAGGGCACTCTGAGCCGGCTGAGGCGCCGCAGACTCGGTGAGCGCCGGGGCCGCTGGGGCCGCCTTCGGCTCCGCATCGGCCGTCACTGCCATCCCAAAAACACGGGCGATCGACGCCTCCAGGGTTTCCTCCATGGCAATGCGGTTTTCGTAAGCGACGATCACACGTTTGAGTTCCGGTATCTTTCCGGCCTCCGCCCTGAGGTATAGCGGCCGCACGTAAATAAGGCCTTCCTCGATCGGAATGACCAGCAGCGTTCCCTGAATGACCTGTGATCCACGCTGGTCCCACAGCGAGATCTGGCGGGAGATCTCCGCGTCCTGGTTGATGCGCGCAACGATCTGCTTCGGACCGAACACAAGCTTCTGCTTGGGAAACCGGTACACCACAAGCTGTCCATAGTATGGACCGTCGCTCCGTGCCACCATCCATGCCGACAGGTTGTCTTTGCCGCTCGGCGTGAAGGGCAGCATCAGAATGAACTCCTCCTGCTGCTGCTCGCCTGGAAGCCTCATGACGGTGTAGTAAGGCTGCATCAGGCTCTCCGCCTGACCCGTGCTGAGAGCCGGAATCTCCCACAGGTCTTCCTTGTTGTAGAAAATCTGGGGGTTGGTCATGTGATAAACGGCGTAGATGTAAGTCTGGACGCGGAAAATGTCCTCCGGGTAGCGGATATGTCTGCGCAGATCCTCAGGCATGTCCGCAATCGGGCGGAATGCCCC
>JACADW010000055.1 GCA_013388445.1 Acidobacteriota bacterium
AAATCACGGGTCAGAAAATCCAGGGGAAACGAGTGGAGCTGCTATTCAGGGCGCGCGTGCCGGCAGGCAGGGTCACGTCTGCCGAGTTCTCGATCGACGGGGGTGAGTGGTTGCTTGTTTTCCCCGTCGACGGCATAGCCGATTATCCTCAGGAGGACTTCCAGTTCACCACGGCCGAACTGGGAACCGGCGAGCACGTCATCGGCTTGCGGGCCAGCGACTCCAGCGGCAACACGGGAACCTCCAAGACTGTGATCAGGATTCCCTGAGGCGAAAGTTCAGGATGAGGCATCGGGCTGAAGCTCTGAGGAGAGCCGGGTCCCGACCTGTGGGATGCGCCATTCGGGCAAGCCCATGCCGGGCATGCTTTCTGGGCCTCGGGGAAGCTCGTCACGCCGATGCCGTTCTGGTTGGGAACAAGGAGTCCGATAACGGAACAGGGATTGCGATATGAAGCTTGGCCCGAGCGAAGGATCCAGACCGAGGTAGATTCCTTATGGCTTATCGCCTCCCGCTCCACTGGCCCGTCGCTTTCTTGCGGGATGCCAAGCGCAGAGCCATTGGCCGGTATTGTACTCGGGTGCACGCCCCACGCGTGAGCGATCTGCATGGAAAGCAGCTTATGAAGGCATGGATCGGATCAGCATGCTGCCTCCCACTCCTGCTGGCGAGCCTCACGGCATCCGGCCAGTCCAACGACGACTGTCTGATGTGCCATAGCGACCGGGGCCTGACAGCAAGTAAACGGGGGAAGGTCATCTCTCTGTTTGTCGACGCCGCCCAGTTGCAGCGTTCGGTCCACGGCTCCTTGTCCTGTATCGATTGTCACCCGGGGCTGAATCCCTCCGAGACACCGCACGCGAGGGTCATCCGTCCGGTCGATTGCCAGCAATGTCACGATGCCGGTTCTTATCAGAAGAGCGTGCACGGAAGGCCAGTGATCGGTCCGGACGGAAAGGCCATCAGGGCCTCGGCCGCCGGCTGCAAAGACTGCCATGGCACCCATGAAGTACTGCCGCACACGGATGGGAAATCCTCGGTCAACAGATCCCGCATCGCTCATACCTGCGGCAGCTGTCACCAGAGCGTCCAATCCCATTACGCGAGATCAGCCCACGGAATCGCGCTCGACAAGGGAGTGAAAGGATCCCCGTCATGTGTCGACTGTCACGGCGAGCATGACATAGAACTCGTGGCCAGCAAGGATTCGCCGGTGAGCAAGGCCCGCGAGGCACGCACCTGCATGCGATGTCATCTGGACGATCCGGAGATCCGCCAGAGGACGGCGCCCTCGGCAGGTTTCATCGCGGGCTATGAAAGCAGCGTCCACGGCGTGGCCGTCGCATCGGGCAATGAGAAAGCCGCCTCCTGCAGCGACTGTCACGGGGCGCACGACATGAAGCGCCGGAGTGATCCCACATCCAGCGTCAACAAATGGCATGTGGCGCAGACCTGCGGCAAGTGCCACGGAGAGATATCGACGGAATATGGCGAGAGCATTCACGGGACTGCACTTCAGTGGGAGCCACAGAATCTCCATCCTGCACGGACTGCCACGGCGAGCATCAGATCCTCGCCCCAAGCGATCCCAGGGCGCGGGTGGCGCCGACCAATGTCTCCGCGCAGGTTTGCGCCTCCTGTCACACGTCGGTCGCCCTGAACCAGAAGTACGGACTGCCGCCCGGAAGATTCCAGAGCTTCGCCGACAGCTACCACGGCCTCGCCAGCCGTGCCGGTTCGGCGGAAGTGGCAAACTGCGCCAGCTGTCACGGTGTCCACAACATCAAGCCCTCATCGGACCCGACGTCGACCATCCACAAGGCCAACCTAGTAGCCACCTGTGGCAAATGCCATCCCGGCGCTGGTGAGAACTTCACCAAGGGTACGGTCCACGTACTCATGGAGTCGAAGGATGAAGGGATACTCTACTGGGTTCGCAGGATTTATATCTGGCTCATCGTCACGATCGTCGGCGGCATGTTTCTCCACAACCTGTTCGACTTCGTGAAGAAGTCCCGGATCGAGCTCGCCATCAGGAAGGGGAGAATCCCGGCTCCCCACCGCCCGACGGGGGAGTATCCCCGCATGTCGCTCAACGAGCGGACGCAGCACTGGCTTCTTATGACGAGCTTCATCGTCCTCGTCGTTACGGGCTTTATGCTGAGGTTCCCGGATGCCTGGTGGGTTCTCTTGATCCGCGGGCTGAGCGAGCATGCCTTCGAATTGCGCGGTCTGCTCCACCGCATCGCCGGAGTGATCATGATCGGGGCCGGACTTTACCATGCGGGTTACGTGGCGATCAGCCGGCGGGGCAGAAGAGTGCTCCTGGACCTCCTGCCCAGCGTCCAGGACGTGCGTGACGCCTGGCGGCTCACCCGATACAACCTGGGACTTTCGGCCGCGAAGCCGCAGTTTCACAGGTTTGGGTACCCTGAAAAAGCGGAGTATTGGGCGCTCGTCTGGGGTATCGTGGTGATGGCGGGAACGGGATTCATCCTCTGGTTCAACAACTTTTTCCTGAACCTCCTGACGAAGCAGGGATGGGACATCGCCCGGGCAATCCATTATTACGAGGCGATACTCGCGACCCTGTCCATCCTGGTCTGGCATTTCTACTTCGTCATCTTCAACCCGAGTGTCTACCCGATCAATCCGGCCTGGTGGGCAGGCACGATCTCGGCAGGACAGATGGAGGAGGAACACCCCCTGGAACTTGCCGAGCTGCTGGCCGCGGAAGCAGAAAAAGATGCCGAGGCTTGAAGCCGAACATCTCCCGGATCATTCGTAGACGGCGATCTTGCTGAAGTTCATCACCAGGTGCGATTCCACCGCCCTCCCGTTTTCACTGGCCGGGCGGCACCGCGCCGTCATCAGCATCTGGTTGAAGTCCGCAAGGAGCGAGCTGTCCGCCGGATACTCGAGGATGTTCCGGATCTTGGCCGAACCGGTGCGATCGATGACCGTGACAACCGAAAAGCTGTCGTCGGCGCTGGTTCGCGACGCATTCTCGCCAAAGCTGAGGAGGTAGAGTTCGTTTATTTTCGGTTCGCTCTTGCTGAAGGGGATCTTCTGGGCCTCAACCGGCCTCATTCCCAGGTTCTTCAGCACACCGACGACGAGCTGGTAACGGCCCTCGGGCGACAGTCCTCCCCTTTCCGTCCCGGCCGCCTGCATGCTGAAATACGCCGGCGTCACGGCGGCCGATATCGCCAGGAAGAAGACGAACGTCGCAGCCGTCCCGGCGAGACGGGTCAAATACCAGACCCCCTCAATCGTTCGGAGTCTTGACCAGCCGATCTCTAGGGCCCGCCGCACCTCAGCCCGCGCGGTGAGCTTGGCGGCATCACGGATCCGGAGTTGCACAAGATGGCGCAGGTATTCCGGCGCCGGCACTCTTCCGAGCGATTTCAGCTTGCTGCGCAGGTCCACGAGGCGAATCCACTCTTCGCGGCAGCGCTCGCACTCCTCGATGTGCCGGCTGATCCGAGCGGACTGCTCACTGCCGAGCATGTCATCGAGCAGCAATGAGAGGTCCTCAGCGACTTTCGCGCATTTCATGACACACCTCCACTCTGGCTCGCGTGGCACGGACCGAGCACACCGTTCAGCCGCCGTTTGAGTTCCTCCCGGCCCCGGCAGATACGCGATTTCACCGTGCCCAACGAAACGCCGAGCAGGAAAGCGATCTCGTCGTAGGACAGACCCTCGATGTCCCTGAGCACCACGGCCAGGCGCTGCTGCAGCGGCAGCTTCGCCAGGGACCGTTCCAGGTACGCACGCTCCTCGAGTCTCATTACCCTCTCCTCAGGAGAGGCGTCTTGCGATCTGAGTGTCTCGTCCAGCGGCAGCCCTTCCCGCCCGGCAAGGTGCGCTTCAAGAGATACGGCGCCCCTCCGCCGCATCCGTTTCCACCAGCGACACCGGTTCGCGGCCCGGTTGATCGTGATGCGGTATATCCAGGTCTTCAACGAGGATTCACCCCGGAATAGAGGGAGCTTACGATAGACTGCGAGGAAGACTTCCTGAGTGACGTCGAGCGCCTCCTCTCGTTCGCCCAGAATGCGGACCGCCAGGTGATATACCAGGGAGCGGTAACGTTCAAACAGTGCGTCGAACTCCAGCGACATCTGCTCCGCATTCTCACGCGCACGCGCCTCCTGGTCCGAAACCCCGGCTTCCTTCTCGAACTCATCCAGTGCTATCCCCTCGGGAAACATCGCGCTCCTCGAGCGAAGGTCCGGTCCACGTCCGGAAGAGTCTCTCCCTGTATAATTAGACACCCCCGAGGCTTCAGAGTTCCAGTATTTCGGGGAACTGACGGCCTCCTCGCGCCCGCGTCGGCACCGCCATGGGGCAGCCTGAGATGAGGATCCGCGGCGTTCCCTTGGGCGCAACGCCCTGTCTCCGCGCGACGCGCCGCTCGAGCTCGTCGCAGATCCTGTTCGCCAGCGCTGCGAACCGGGCCGGGTCGTCGTAAAAATAGACCTGGTTTATGAGCAACCCGTCGAGCCCGGAGATCGGTGCCGGGTCCGCCGCGCGCAGCCTGGCCGGCCGGTGCATGACCGCGCTTGACGTTGACCGCCGCAATACTCTTCTTGAGTGTCTGGACGGTCAGCTTCTTGCCCGTGAGATCCTCGAGATAGGCCCCGAACTTCTCATACTCGGCCCTCATGAGCGCCGCGCCTTCCGCGCTCCTCATTTGCGGGATCTCCATGACGTACAGACGGGGTGCAAGGTCTCTGAAGATCTCGTAGCTTCTCTTCTTGCCGCCGCAGGTGTTCTCCCCGGCAATCACATCGCTTGCCGAGAGGTACGGGCAGACCCGGGCAAGCGCAAATCCGAAGGCCCCCCTTTATGAGCGCGCACGTGCTGCGGGGCAGGAGCTTCTCGGCCTCCGGCGCGGCGAACTCGGCACCGGCGCACAGGCCGACATGGATGCCGTCGAGCGGAAGCACGATCTCCTCGGGGACGAGCGTGCAGAACGCGCCGACCACGTTGCGGGCGGCCTGCTTCGCATCCACGAGTTCCTTGATGCGCAGACCATGCACCTCGCTCATCACGAAGTCGAAATACTTCGCGCCGTCCGGTCGGTCGGGTTGTCTGGTGAAAGTCTGCTCGTACAGCGGACCAAGGACGCCGATCAACGCGTCGTGAGCCTCAAGGTCGAGCCCGGGCTCTGCCCACATCGGGCGGTAACCGTAGGATACTGCGCACCTCCTCCAGTCGCGAGCGGATCCTCCCCGCCCGTGGCAGGCCCAGCAGGAATGATCTCGGGCTCTTGCGACAGCCATCAGTCAGGAGCCGTTGCCCCCTGGTTTGATGCAGGAACAAGACGGTCCATGTCTTCAGGTGTCAGCCGCGGGTACTTTTCCAGAGACCGGGCTATCTCGAACAGGAGCTTGAGCCGTGAGTTCCTGTCAGGGCTGGCAGCCAGAGTGCTCGCCAGGCGGCTGCGCACCAACGCAGGATCCATCCCGGTCGGGGCCTTCTGAAGGAGCGTTTCCTCGACCACATACTCCACCAGGACCGGCGCGTAGAGCCTTCCCAATGCATAGGCCAATGCCGGCAAAAGGGCGACGAGGCAGAGAATCCGAAATCGTGGGGGCATCGATCGCATGAGCCGCATGACCTTCGCAGTATAGCAGGGACACCGCCCGTTCCGCCTTGTGATATACTCACGCCCCGATGGCAGGAGTCAGCCGCAGCTCATCATATTTCAGGCTTTCTCTGTCTGAATCGGACGGGCAAGTCCCATGAGGTGTCCAGGGTGCGACAAGGCCGAACTCGATGAATCGGGAAACTGCCCGGCATGCGGTTTTGCGAGCAGCGGTGGAGCGGAGGTTCCAGAACCTCCGCGATCCCCCGAGCCCGAACCGGCCCACCTGGGCGCGATCCCCCTCGATTACATGGGCCAGGCTGAGAACGTGGGTACGGAGTTGCCTCCCTGGAGACAGGAGCTTTCCCGCAGGCTGCAGGAGATAAGACGAAAGCGTGAGCCGTCGGAGCAGCCGGCGGCGGAGGCCGATGCCCAGCTCTTGCCATTTCCAGCCGAGCCTGATCGTGCCGAAGTCGATACAGTTCCCCCCGCAGAACGGCCGCCCCGCCGGCGGCACAGGACTCCCAAGCAGCCCCCGCTCTCGCTGCCTCCGGTCGGCCAGACAACTGCCATGCCCCCGGCCGCTGCGGGAATCCAGGCAGTATCGGAGGCGCGGAACTCCCTCCACCTCGTCCAGCCGCCGAAGCCGGCTTCCAGGCCGGATTCTGCCGTCCCAGAGCGCTCACTCGCGGAGACACAAGAGGATGATTCCCAGAGTGGGGCGATCCGGGACTTGATCGATACCGTCACCAGCAGGAACTCGATCATCTACGAATCCCCCACCCGCATCATGGTTTCTCCTTCCGTTTATGAACGGCAGGGTGAAGGCAAGCTCATCCTTCTTTCCCGCACACTCGGGGGCCTCGTGGACTTTCTGATCGTCATCCTCTCCACGGGAACGTTTGTGCTGGCGGTTGATTTCATCTCAGGCATCGAGGTGCTGGACAGGACCAGCCTCCTGCATTACGGCCTGTTGCTGCTCGCGATTCACCTCCTCTACTCCATGTTCTTCCTGGGCACGGCGAGCCAGACAATCGGCATGATGATCACGGATCTGCACGTCGTGGGGTCGCAGGGCGCGCGCGCCCGGCCGGGGCGCCTGCTTCTGAGGTGTCTGCTGTACTTGCCCTCGGTGCTCGTCCTGACGCTAGGCCTCATCTGGGCAGTGTTCGATAGTGACAGCCTTTGTCTTCACGACCGCCTGTCGGGTACGTCCATCGCGCGCGTGCCCTGAGAGAGCTTCCAGCCTTCTTTGGATTTCCAGGTCCTGCCTCAATCGTCAATCACTCATGGCCCGAGCCTGGATGCAGTTTCGCGTGGGATATCCAGCACCAAGCGGACCTTCGCTCCTCTCCGCTGCGCAAAGCTGAGGCCGGCATCGCGCGAGTATGTAACCCCCTGTGAGGATCCATCCGCCGGTGCAAGCTTCTCCGCTTCGGGAAACCTGCGAGGCAACCAGTCTTCCAGAGCCTGATGGAATTCCTCTGCCTCGTCTTCGGTGTCCCACACACTTTCCAGCAGGACGAAACTTCGGTCTCCGCTCACATCCTCAACGAGCCGCACGCGGTCTCCATCCCAGCCCGCGGCCGCACGCTTGGATCGCTCCTCTCCCAGATGGATCTTGAGCAAAAGGAACAGGGAAAACTCGCCGAACACGTTCTCATAACCCTTGCGCCATCTCTCTCCAAATGTCCTGGCCACGTCTTCCTCGGGGAGGGGAGCGGGAGAGTCCCGGATCGTGAGGTACTTTTCCGCATGGATGATCTGTTCCGTCGATTCCGGCAGGTCTCCGTAGATCTTGTCGACCGAAGACCAGGGCTGATCCCCGGCGCGGACTTTCTGCAGGAAGGCCGCGCCGTAGCCATAAGGAAACAGAAGCGTCTCCTTCAGAAACATCGGTGCGTCGCGGAAAACCGCGAACTGCGAATCCATCAGCGTAAACTGAGAGCGCATCACGAAGACCAGGTCCGGCAGCTGCAGGAACGTCTTGCCCATGGGCTGCAGCAGGTAGTCAAGCATGACCGCCATGCCGTCCCCTTCGAAAACGGCCTTGCGTGCGAGCGCACGGTCATCGTTCTTCAGCCGGGCATCCTCGTCCAGAAGCCGTCCGAGGTCAAAATGCTGGTCCTGCAGGGCATGCGTGAGCTCATGGACCATGACAGGGCGCTGTTGTTCCATGGGAAGCCAGCCCGCGATGAAAAACGTCTTTTCGTCGGGGTCGTAATATCCTCCCACCTGCTCGGTGAGAAGTCTCATGACGAGATCCTTGTATTGGGAGCCGTCCGGAATGAAGCCGGCCTTTTCCAGCAGCTTACCCTCACGCGACAGCTCCTTTTCGTCATAGTGCTTGCTTACGCTGCGAACCAGGTACTCCGAGATCTCCTCCTTGGTCTTGACTCCCTTGTTTATGGGCGCCTTTGGCACCAGGCCGCGTATTTTGGCGACCTGCTGCACGATTTCGTCGGCGGTCTCGAGCAGCTGCCGGGCGGCGTCCTCCTGGACCACAGCATGGACCGCGGCAGACACACCCCCCACGATGCAGAGGGCAAGAATCCCGGCGGCAACCCGCCTGAAACCTGCATGAGCAGACGTCATGGCCTGCATCGCAACCTTCAACATAGGTAACAATCCTCCAGTCCACCATGGACCGCGGCTGAAGCGCCCGATAAGTGTGATTCTAAGCTATTGTTTTGTCAAATCTTACGGCAACAAAACGAAACCAATTATGATTTGATTTGCCTCGGCCGCAGATGTTAGAGTTAAGCGCTCGGCACGGCTCCGCGCGAGGTTCGAGACAACATGTACGGTTTGGCTCCCCTCATCGTGATGGTACTGCTGGCGGGAGGGATCGCCGGGCTTTTCATCGTTTGCTCTGCCGTCCTGGGACCCCGGAAGCGATCTCCGGTGAAGGATACGCCGTTCGAGTGCGGCCTCCCCTCGGAGGGCACCGTTCGCAATCCGGTGCCTGTGCGCTTCTATCTCATGGCACTGTTGTTCATTCTGTTCGACGTCGAACTGGCATTCCTGTTCCCGTGGGCCGTGGTCTTTCGCAACCTCGGCGTGTTCGGTTTCTTGGAAATGCTCGTATTCTTTGTCGTGGTCGGTGCAGGATTCGTATACGCATGGAAGATCGGCGCGCTGGAGTGGGAGTAGAAGGTTCCCGGGCCGGGCATGAAGCGGAAGCGCCCTTTCCTCTCGAGGTTCTGCGCCAGCAGTTCCCCGAGGAGATCCTGGAAACATGCCTGTCGCAGGGAGACGCCGTTGCGGCGGTGCGGCGTGAGTCTCTTCTCAAGATACTCGAATTCCTCAAATCAGATGCCAGGTTTCATTTCGACATGCTGGCCGACATTACGGCTGTCGACTACATGGGCCGGACTCCCAGGTTTGATGTCGTGTACCATCTCATATCCCTGCCATTGAAGCACCGGTTGAGAATCAAGGTGCCGGTCGAAGAAGACGACGCAGTTGTCCCATCGGCAACACCACTCTGGAATTCGGCCAACTGGCTGGAGCGCGAAGTCTGGGACATGTTCGGCATCCGGTTCTCCGGCCATCCGGACCTGAAACGCATCCTGATGTACGAAGGATTCCAGGGGCACCCATTGAGAAAGGACTACCCGATCCGAAGGCGCCAGCCGCAGATCGGACCGAAGAACTGAGGTCTTTCATTGTCGCAGCAGGAGCAGGTGACTCTCTCGATCGACGGACGCACGGTCCGAGTGCCTAGGGGAACATCCATCCTGGAGGCAGCCAGGACCGTCGGAATCTCGATACCGCATTACTGCTATCATCCCGGTCTCCGGGCTGTCGGCAGCTGCCGCATGTGCCTGGTCGAGATTGAAAAGATGCCCAAGCTCCAGCCGTCGTGCGCGATTGCCGTTTCCGAAGGGATGGCCGTCAGGACCGAGTCGCCGGAGATACTGCGCAACCGCCGGGCGGTCCTCGAGTTGCTCCTGCTCAACCACCCTCTGGATTGCCCGGTGTGCGACCAGGCCGGAGAATGCGAGCTCCAGAACTACTACATGGAGCACGGTGCTTACGACCCGCGCTTCAACGAAAACAAGACCAAGCGCAAGAAAGTTGCGCCGATCGGCCCCCACGTCATGTTGGACCAGGAACGGTGCATTCTCTGCACGCGCTGCGTTCGCTTCACACAGGAGATCACCAGAACGGGCGAGCTGGGCGTCATCGAGCGGGGGCACCGGAGCGAGATCGACATTCTCCCGGGGATCGAATTGAACAACCCTTACTCCGGCAACGTGGTCGACATCTGTCCAGTCGGGGCCCTGACGGATCGTGACTTCCGTTTCCAGTGCCGCGTCTGGTTCCTCGGCCGCACGCCCTCGGTATGCCCGGGCTGCAGCCGCGGCTGCAATATCGAGATCCATTACAACGAGCGCTTCAATCCCCGTTATCATGACAAGCGTGTCCACCGGCTGAAGCCGAGATATAACAAAGACGTAAACGGATTCTGGATGTGCGATGAGGGGCGGTATGCCTACCATGCCATCGATGCCCCCAACCGTCTGACCTCGCCGGAGATGCTGCAAGGCGAAACCTGGCGGGCGGTGACATGGGACGATGCGGTCCGCGAGACCGCCGCAGCGCTCAGGGAGACGATCGAACGCCACGGCGTCGCTGCCATCGCGGTCCTGGCATCGCCGCAGATGACCAACGAAGAGCTCTTCCGCCTTCGGCAGCTGTACCGTGATCATCTCAGGATCGGGGACATCGAATACCGCGTGCCCAACCGCGCGCAGGTCTATTCCGATGACTTCCTCATCACCGCCGACAAGAACCCGAATTCGCGGGGTGCCGAGGTTCTCGGGCTTGCAGGCAGGGGAACTGCGGCCATCCTGGAGGACTGTGCCGCCGGCCGAATCCGTTTCCTGCATGTTTGCCACCATGATCTGGAAAGGGGATATGAAACGGAGAGGATCCGGGCTGCGCTCGGCAGGGTCGATTTCGTGCTGTTTCAGGGTTCCTGGGACCACCCGACGGCCCAGCTGGCCCATGTCCGCCTGCCGACGGCGGTCTATGCCGAAAAGCAGGGCACCTTCACCAACCTGAACGGTCGTGTCCAGCGGATCCATGCGGCTGTCCCGCCGCCCGGGGAGGCACTGCCGGACCTTGAAGTTCTCGATGCGATCGCGGCGGCGCTGGGGCTGCCTGCTGCGCCGGCGTCTGCGTCTGAGGTTTTCATCGAAATGGCGAAGACCGTGGAACCATTTGCAGGCATGACCTACGGGACGGTGGGAAGTTCCGGTCAGAATCTGAGATAGGGGGAAGCGGCAGGATATGTGGTTCGACGTGCTGATCGCGGCGATAAAGGCGCTGGTGTTCGTCAGCGCCTTACTGGGCCTGACCTCGTTTCTCACATGGCAGGAACGTAAGCAGTCCGCCGTCATGCAGGACCGCCTCGGGGCCAACCGCGCGGATATCTTTGGGATCCGTGCCTTTGGGCTTTTTCACATAATTGCCGACGCTCTGAAGATGTTCTTCAAGGAGGACTACGTCCCGCCCGGCGGGGACAGGCTCCTGCACACAATGGCCCCCTTCGTCGCGCTGTTCTTCGCGGTGATGAGCTTTGCCGCCATCCCCTTTGGCGATACTGTGACCGTCGCAGGTCACCAGACGGAACTGGTCGTATTTCCCCTGAACGTCGGCCTGCTGTTCATCTTCGCCATGATGTCCATGGGGATCTATGGCGTCTTCCTGGCAGGATTCTCGTCCAACAACAAGTACGCGTTCCTCGGCGGTCTGAGGGCTTCGAGCCAGATGATCAGCTACGAGATCACCATGGGCGCGACGCTGGTCGGACTCCTCATGATCTTCGGGACTCTCGACCTGAACGAGATCAACCGGTCGCAGGGACAACTGCTCTGGGGCTGGCTGCCCAAGTGGGGGATCATCCTCCAGCCCCTCGGCTTCCTCCTCTTTCTCACCGCAGGAATCGCGGAAACCAAGCGCATCCCCTTCGATCTGCCCGAGGGCGAGTCCGAGATCATAGGCTACTTCGTCGAATACAGCAGCATGAAGTTCGGCGCCTTCTTCATGACGGACTTCATCGAAACCATCCTCGTTGCGGCGCTGGTCTCCACGCTCTTCTTCGGCGGCTGGCAGGTCCCCTACCTGCAGGCAGACGGCTTCCACTTGCCCTGGGGACCAACGATCCTCCTGGGACAGTGGACGGTGACGGCACTCCAGCTCGCTGCATTCGGAGCCAAGGTCTTTTTCTTCTGCTGGTTCCTTCTCCTCGTGCGATGGACACTGCCCCGTTTCCGCTACGACCAGTTGATGCACCTCGGATGGAAGATCATGCTACCGCTCTCCGTGGTCAACATCTTCCTGACCGGCGCGGCCCTGCTACTCCTCTGACGGTTGACGAATGCATGCGCCGGCGGCGGGTAATTGGCGCTGGCGCC
>JACADW010000019.1 GCA_013388445.1 Acidobacteriota bacterium
GGCCTTTCTTCAAGCATATCCACAGGGTCCATCATACAAGCTCTCCGATCACCGAACTCCCGCCCTTGACTCGCTCGCCTTCGCGGACGAGGATGTGCGTGCCCATCGGAACGACGAGATCCACACGGGAACCGAAGCGGATGAGTCCGATGACCTCACCGCGCTCCAACGCCTCACCCGGCCTCTTCCAGCATACCACGCGGCGGGCGATCAACCCAGCAATCTGCTTCACCAACACGGTCGTCTCCTGGCTGCGGATCGTGATGACGTTCTGCTCATTGACGCGGGAAGCCTCCTCCTCAAAGGCGGCCTTGAACCTGCCGCGGCGGTACTCCAGGCTCTCGAGCCGTCCGGCGACCGGAGCGCGGTTGACGTGAACATTGAAGATGTTCATGAAGATGCTGACCTGACGCGCGGCGGGGACCTCCTCTCCCGGGGCCTTCAATTCGAGGATCTGGACGATCCTGCCATCTGCCGGAGATACGATCAGACCGGCACCCTGCGGTATCGTCCGATGGGGATTCCTGAAAAACCAGCAGACAAACGCCGTGAGGAGCCCCACCGCCGCGGCCCATACGGTCTGCCGCAGGGATAACAGGCCCACGCTGACGACGAACAGAGGGAAAGCGAATCTGTAACCGTCTCGAACCATCGCATAGTCCTGAGGCTCAGCCGTCCGGCGGCGCATCCGTATGGTATGGAGCCCATGCGCCGCCGGCCAGTCGGCGCCTTGACATCCTCCTCCCGAGACTGACAGTGTGAAGGCGGGCTATCGGATCGCTGCTCGGATCGTATACCAACCGGCAGATTCGGACCGAAGCCGATTCCTTCATGCCTGCTTGTGCCGCCGGCCTTCGGGGGCATCAGGGGACGAGGCAGTCTGGCTGTTTTCCCTCCAGTTCCCGTCGATATTTCTGGAGGATCGCATACATCTGGTCTTTCAGGAGCAGTTTCTTCTTCTTGAGTGTGATTTCCTCGAGCTTCTCTTCCTCGCTGAGAAAATGCCGAGCATTCAGCTTCTCGAGCCGCTCGGCGTGCGCATGATGTTCCGTTGCGAGTCTCCGGAATTGCTCGTTGGAGAGCATCAACTGTTCGCGAAGCTCAGCTTCGCTTATGACTGAGCCCATGGCACTTTCCTCTCTGCTGTCCAGCGATTATCAAAACAGGATGTACAAACAGCGCATCGATCAGACAATGGATCCTTCGGGCCGGCTGCAACGCCCAGGTCCTGGCGCGAAGTTCCCGCCTCCCCCACGGCAACTCTCGGGCGTGGGCGGACCGGCACGGGGACTCCCACTCATAGGGCTATTCTGAAGGCCATCCTCTCCTTGGAGCGTTCCAGTCCGAGGCAGACCAATCTGCGGATGAGTTCCGCAAAAGGAACACCTGTTGCGTCCCAGAGCTTGGCATACATGCTTATCGGGGTGAATCCCGGCATTGTGTTGATTTCGTTCAACCAGATCCTGCCCGACGCACGCTCCATAAAAAAGTCGACTCGTGAAAGCCCTGCACCGTCGATCGCCTGAAAGGCGCGCACGGCTATGTTCCGTATCTGCTCGGCGTCCTCCCCGGAAATGCAGGCGGGAATGTCCAGCCGGCTCGGCACCACGTATTTCGCATCATAATCATAAAACTCGCGCGTCGGAATGACCTCGCCGACTACCGAGGCGCGCGGCTCATCGTTGCCGAGAATCGCGCATTCCAGTTCGCGCGCGTCGATCCCCTTTTCGACGATGATCTTCCTGTCGAACTGAGCTGAGAAAGCCACCGCTTCTGCAAACTCTTCCTTGCCGTGAATCTTGCGCACGCCCACCGAGGAGCCCAGGTTTGCAGGCTTGCTGAACATGGGATACCCAAAGGCCGCTTCGAGCTCATCCCTGATCTCGCCGGGGCGATTCCGGATCTCGGCGGACGCAAACGTGCGGTATGGCAGCACGGGAAGTCCCGCGCATACGAAGAGCCGCTTCATCACGTCCTTGTCCATGCCGACGGCGGAGGCAAGGACTCCGCACCCGATATAGGGGACGCCGGCAATCTCCAGCAATCCCTGGATCGTGCCATCCTCTCCATACGGTCCGTGCAGGAGCGGAAAGACTATGTCCGGATGCCCGCCTCCGCGCCTGCCTGCAGATGGTACCGGCAGCAGATGCACATGATCGCCGTCCCCGTTGAGGATTTCGCATGGCGCGATCCGGTCGCCCAGGCGCGCAGGGAGCATGCTTCGGGTCTCCTGCGGGCTGGCGATCCTCCCCGCCTTGGTTATTCCGATAACACTGATCTCGTATTCGGCCGGGTCCAGCGCCTCGATGACGGATGCTGCGGACCGCACAGACACCTCGTGTTCGCCAGACCTCCCGCCGAAAAGTACTCCAAGCCTGGTCTTAGGACCTCTTGCCATCGGCATTTCCTTCCACCCGGATTCCGTTCGCCTCGCGCTCCTGATAGGCCTTGATTATGAGACGCACGAGATGATGCCGCACAACGTCGGTCTCGTTGAAATAGCAGAAGGCGAGGCCCTCGACATCGCACAGGATGCTCCTGGCCTCCACGAGTCCCGAATTACGGCCGAAAGGCAGGTCGATCTGGGTGATATCGCCCGTAATGACGGCCTTGAAATGCAGGCCGAGGCGCGTCAGGAACATTTTCATCTGCTCCGAGGTGGTATTCTGCGCCTCGTCCAGGATGATAAAAGCGTCATTCAAAGTCCGCCCGCGCATGAAAGCCAGCGGAGCAATCTCAATCGTCCCGTTATCGAGATAGCGCTGGATCTTATCCGCATCGAGAAGGATATAGAGCGCGTCATAGAGCGGGCGAAGATACGGGTTGATTTTCTGCTCGATGTCGCCCGGAAGGAAGCCCAGCCGCTCGCCCGCTTCGACGGCGGGGCGCGTGAGGATGATCCGCGTTGCCTGCTTTTCGAACAGATAGGTGAGCGCCATGGCCACGGCCAGGAAAGTCTTCCCGGTGCCTCCTGGTCCGATGCCGAATACGATGTCATGCCTCCGGATCGCCTCGATGTACCTGCGCTGATTCAGGCTCTTGGGGGTTACCTGCCGCTTGCCGGCGGTGAGGAGCTGCATCTTGGGGAAAAAATCATGGAGCGTCAGCGCCGTGTCTTCCGCGATCTGCTTGAAAGCAGACTTGAGGTCGCCGTTGCTCATCGAGTGTCCCCGATCGACGAGCGTCGAGAAGTCCGTCAGGATCTTCTCGAGCGCCGATACATCATCCTCCTCACCATCGATCGTGATCGCGGATTCGCGGGCCTGGATCGTCACGTTGAAAAGGCTTTCGAGGAACCTGATGTTTTCGTCGAGGGGGCCAAACAGCAGTTGCAGACTGCGATCGGACAAAAGCACTTTCTTCATCTAAGAACGGGTCGCACCTCCCTGGCAGGGATTCCGAGGATTTCTGAAGTGCCTGTATCGGAAATCAGGGCGATGGTCACGCGGCTCAGCATGCCTCTAATCAGTCAAATTCTAGGCCCCTTGCACGCGCAAGTCAACGAAAGATCGCGGCTTGCCGTCAGGCCACCCCAGCGTCCCGGGTGTGGTGCGCATTCACCGCCAGACCTGCGCAGAGGCTTTTTTCGAGGGGATCTCGGCACCTCTTGGTGACATCTCGGGCGCGAAAAGGTGCCTGATGGCCAATCCCATGCTGCACCAAACGGTCTTGAGACGACCGTCAGGGCGTGCGACAAGAGGGCCGGGCCCTTTGACGCATAGGGACTCAGGGGGCGTGTTCAAGCCTGCCCGATATCGTGGCCGCCGAGGACCACAGTACATTCCGGTCTGCGACGGGCGTTTATGGTTTGACACACCATTCGCTTATCGGTAGACTTTTGGATCTCAATGAGCCGGCAGGCCGCGACAGGCATGCTGACGGGAACGGAGGAGTTGCCCTGATGGCCAATCACGCATCGGCGCTCAAGGCGCACAGGCAGAGCTTGAGCCGCAGAGCCCGAAACCGAAGGAATCGCAGCCAGTTGCGAACGGGACTGAAGAAATTCGAGGCTCTTCTGACGCAAGAGAAGTCTCCGCAGGCCAGGGAGTCGGTTTCCGAACTGTACGCGCTCGTGGACAAAGCCGTCCGCAAGGGGGCAATGAGCAGGAATGCCGCTGGCAGGCATAAGTCCCGCCTGCTCAAGCGGTTAAATAAGCTCGCCGCTACGACTCCCATTGCCTGATGCGGCATCCTGCAGATCGTGCCGTCGTTCCCTGCGACCCGACTCGATGCCGCATAACCTCAGAGTGAACAGATAAGCGACTCGAGGACGATGCGCTCATCCACATTGGCTGACTTGAACAGCCTGTCCATCTCGGCCAGCCGCACGTAAAGCCGCTTCGCTGTGCCGCTGTCGAGAGCTCTCGCCTGCCTGATAAATTCGTCCAGAGCGAACTGAGGAACCTGGGTTGCCGCAGAAATTTCCTGCCTGCTCTTGCGTCCGTCGAGCATTTCTCTCGCCACGATTACCTGGCGGTAGTGCCGGGCCATCATGGCTGCAATCCCTATAGGCGACTCCCCTGCGTCGAGCAGGCTTCCCAGGACTCTCAGAGCCGTCCTGACATCCCTCCGACCGATTGCCCCGGTCAGTTCGAAAATGCCGCGGTGCCTCGTTGAGGCCGCCAGTTCGTCAACCGCAGAGTCAGGAATAGACCTGTCGGCTCCGGCCAGGAGAGTGATCTTCTCCATCTCGCTCGCCAGCATCTGCAGATCGGCACCGACCGTGTCCAGCAGGCGTGAGAGCGCCGGGCTCGAAATGCGGAATCCCAGGGATCGAATATAGCCCGCAGCCCATCGCTCTATCTCCGGTCTTTTGAGCCGGGGACACTCGAGTATCTCTGTCTTCTCCTGCAAGACCTTGAAGAAAGTAGTCCGGCGGTCGATATCGGCGGCTGTGAGCACGAGAACGCTGCATTCGGACGGCCGGTCCAGGTACGCCGTGAGGACGCTCCTGGCCTCTGCCGGTAGCTCTTCGATCTGCTTGAGGATCACAAGCCGCCGGCCAGCCATCATCGGCATCGTCCGCGCCGCTCCGAAAACCTCGGACATGTCCGCGGATCCGGCTTCGAAGGAGACGAGGTTGAAGGCGAGCAATTCCTCGCCGACAATCGTCCGTCTGAAGAGATCCAGTGCCCGTTTGACCAGGTAATCCTCAGGGCCCAGAAAAAGATAGACGGGCCGCACCTTCCCGCGACGCAGCTGCTGTTCGAGGCTGGTGAGCAGGTTGATATCCACCTTGCGGCTCATCTGGAGAGAATGGTGCCTGCGAGACTGGCGGCAAAGTCCTGAGACAGGCGATCCAGCGCCGGGCCTTCTTCGGAAAAAAAGTCCTTCACGTTTCTGTTCAGAACGTACCTTTCTGTGAAGAGGAAGTCGCTGTTCTCCCACAGAACGGCGGAATCACCGGTCCGCACCAGCTTGGCTGCGATCTGCACGGTGACGACAAATGCCGATCCGAAGGCATCATTTGCGTAGGTGACGGGATTTGAAAAAACCTGACGTATCTCACCCAGCAGGACGGCGTCCACGCCTGTTGCACTCGAATTGACGGGAGCCCGCGTGCGTGCAGCGAACTCCCTGAGCAGCGCGCTGGTGAACCGCTGCTCGATCCGGTATTGCGTTGTGGAGTTCTTGAACGTCGGTATGCCAAGCGAACGGATGCCCGCGGGAAGGTTCCTGACGGAACTCTGCACCCTGTAACCGCAACCGGCTGAACCGCTGATGAGGATGGACAGCAGGCCGATTCCAACCCTCCGAGTCAACATCTTCATGTCCTCGGCATCCCCGGCTGACAATCGGGTGATAACCCGGGATTTGTGCCGCTATCGTGCAGCATCAATGCCGCACCGGGCGAAATCGTGCCGTCAGATGCGCGCAAGTTGGATCCTCTTTTGACCCTGGTACTTCCCGCTCCGGTCCGCATACGAAGATGTGCAGTCACCCTCACCCAGCAGAAACAGAATCTGGCCGATCCCCTCCCCCGCGTAGACGCGAATTGGCACCGGGGCGGCATTTACGAGCGAAATGGTCAGGTAGCCCTCCCACCCGGGCTCCAGAGGCGTGACATTGACGATCAGCCCGCACCGGGCATAGGTGGACTTGCCCTGACACACCGCCAGAATATTCCGGGGAATCCTGAAATACTCCAGGGACCGGCCCAAAGCGAAGGAATTGGCAGGGATACTGCAGGAACTGGCTTCGACATTCAGGAAGTGCAGTTCGTTTATCCGCTTCGGATCCAGCAGCTTGAGCCCTGCAAAGTCCGGAATCCTGAATTCATTGGCCAGACGGAAATCATACCCGTAGGAAGAAACACCGTAGGAAATCCTTCCCTTTCGGCTTCTGCCCCTGGCGAAAGGGGTGATCATTGATCCGAGACGCGCCTCGTTAACAATCCATGTATCAGCCAATACACCCATTGAATCCTCGGCGATCGCGGTATGGGGCAGTCCGGACGACGAAGTCTAGCACTCCGTGTCCGGAGCTGCAAACAGAATTGGCTTGACAGCCAATAAGGCCACAAATAAAATCGCTGCACGTATTTAGGGAGGCTTGCGTGATTAAACAGGACATCGTCAACCGCGTTGCCCGCCAGATGAACATCACAAAGGTCCGAGCGGAAATTGCGGTGGAGGCTGTTTTTGATTCGCTCAAAGGCGCGCTCCGACGAGGAGAGAGGATCGAGTTGCGTGGATTTGGGGTTTTCGTCGTAAAGCCGAGAAAGAGCGGAGTCGGACGCAATCCTCGCACCGGCGAAGAGGTGGCAATTCCACCTGGTAAGACCATCCGCTTCAAACCCGGAAAGGAGATCCGAGCCGAAAAGATCGCGTGACGGGTTTCTGCGGCTGCGGCCCTGTGGCGTTGGCGCACGTGATACACGCCAGCCGGCCCTCTGGCATCGAGACAGGCGTCGCTCGTCTTCTGGTCTATGAGTCCACCTGACACCCTGCACAAGACCGAGGGGAAGAAGTTCGCTTCTCTCCGGATCTTGGCTTTCGACTTCCTGTGAACGATACTTTTCCTTGCGAATCGCCATCAAATAGTCCGTACGTCGCGGTGGCGCCCGTGCAGATCACCCCGCCTCCGGAACCCTCGCGGCGCCAATGGTTCCTGTCCGCTTCCTTGTTCGCTGCGACGTTCCTCACTACGACACTGGCGGGACTTTTCCATGCGGGGGGTGACGTCGATCTGTTGACCGCGGCCCTTGCCGTGAGCGCACAGCCTTCTGTAGTCCTGCTGGGGCTGCCCTTCTCGATCACGTTGATGGCCATCTTGCTCGCCCATGAGTTGGGTCATTTTCTCGCATGCCGATATTATGGAATCCGGTGCACGCCTCCGTATTTCATTCCATCCCCTTTTCTTTTCGCCGGGACATTCGGCGCGTTCATCCGCATCCGGTCTCCCTTTGCGGACCGCCGGGCGCTATTCGACGTCGGGATCGCCGGACCTTTGGTTGGGTTTGCATTCGTCATCCCGGCACTTGCGGTAGGCATTTCCTATTCGAAGCTTATCGCCCGCGGCAGTCTTGGGGGCGGGATCACGTTTGGCGAGCCTCTGCTGTTTCGCTGGCTGGCAAAGATTGTCCTGGGTTATTCTCCGGCGACGCAGGACATGATAGCGCATCCGATTGCCATGGCCGGATGGCTTGGCTTGCTGGTCACCTGCCTGAATCTGCTCCCCATATGGCAGCTGGATGGAGGACACATCGCCTATGCGGTTCTCGGCCGTGAGCAGCAGCGGCGGACATCTCTGTACGCCACGGTGGGCTTGATCCTGATCAGTTTCCTCGGATGGCCCGTCCCGTCCTACCTGCTGTTCGGCATTCTGCTCTTGGTACTCGGATCCCGTTTTCGGTTCTACCACCCTGCCACACTCAACGATGACGTGCGGCTTGGCCGGGGCCGCCTGCTGTTGGGGGCCGCGGCGCTGGCCATCCTGCTCGTTTCGTTTACCCCTGTACCTGTTTCGTTCGGTTGAGCCGGGGTTGCGGCGCCATAAGGACACGGGATGGGAGAAGAGCCGGGCGGCCGACGGCGGGCTAGTACCCGAATCCCGACCCCGTTCGCGCGCCCGGCCGACTTCGTCTCGGCGGCGGCTGCTTTTGGCTGGGAAGCGGTCCGAGAGGCGCACAGGACCGCTTGCGGGCCGGTCTTTGCTGCCGAATCTCGGTTTGACACGGCAGCTGCCTTCAGTGATAATTCTGCGGCGTTCCGACCTGACGAAATCAGTGGGCGGTTAGCTCAGCTGGGAGAGCGCCGCGTTCGCAACGCGGAGGCCGAGGGTTCGAATCCCTTACCGTCCACCAATACAATCAGTCACTTAGCGGAGTTTTCGAGAGCGAGAGGCAGTCTGTAAGTGCAGGGGTCCGGCGGCCTTTCGGCAGGCAGTCAGACCGCCCGTGCAGGGCCAGCTGTCTTGACGGCATTACTGGTTGCCACATAGTACACGATGCCGCGCGGAGTGGGACGGGGTTATTGACTGAAAGCGGAATCAACGGATAATCAGCGGCGGTCCGAGCACCCTCAGCGGTTGTTCGCGTTCGTCGTGCCCGCATTCCAGATCTCGACGCGGTTCTTCCCGAGGGCTTTGGCGCGCTTCAGGGCCACTTGAGCCCGATCCAGGAGTGCCTCCTCATCGACCGGTTCAGACGAAGAGGAAGCGACACCGATACTTGCAGTCACGCAGCGTTCCAGCCTGAGCGCGGGGGCAACGATGCGCTCGATCTCGCTCCGCATCCGCTCCGCACTGACGGCCGCGCCCCGGCCGGCTGTCTCGGGCTGCACGATCAGGAACTCCTCTCCCTCCAGACGGCCCGCGCTGTCTTGCCGGCGGAGGTTGCGCCGGAGGATGCGGCTCACGGACTTCAGAATTCGGTCCCCAAGCTGGCGTCCGAACGTGTCGTTGAGACTCCTGAAGTCGTCCATGTCAAGAAGAAGCAACGACAGAGGTCGGAAGTAGCGATTGTGTCTTGCGGTCTCATCGCGCAGAACCTCTAGGATAGTCAGGCGGTTGAGGAGCGAGGTCAGGCTGTCGCTCGTCACGGCGCGACGCACCTGTTCGTGGAATTCGTTGTCCGCAAGGTCACGGTACTCGAACCTCAGAAGAGCCTGCCCGACCGAAATCACATCCCCCGGCTTCAGGACGGCGCGCTGCACCCGCCTGGAATTTACCAGCGTTCCGGTCGGGCTGCCGAGGTCCTTGAGCAGCACGCGGAACTGTTGCCGGCCGTCGCGGTTCACAACCCTCCGGCAGGATAGCAGGATGTGCTCGCGAGCGACGGCCGGGTCCGCGAGTGCAAGATCGGATTCTTCACCCCGACCGATGATGAGTTGCTGTTTGAGGATGGGCAGATCCTTTTCATGCGAGCCGCCCCGCATGAAACGGAGCGCGGGCAGGAAGAACCTGTCGGGCTCGGGTGGCTCTGTCAGCCCGATCTCGGCGGGGTCAACTATCAATCCGCAATCCTCGAGCAACCGTCGCTTGCTATGTTCGCCCGCTTGCTGTTTAGTCATGTCGCTGTCCTCAACTCAGAGCGGCGGTCTGAAACCTGGTCCGGTGGGGTATCCAATGGATCCTGCGCGTGACTTTATCTCTCACGGCAGCGAGGTCGTGTATCCTTGACCCGGCAAATCCCTGGATACTTACGACCGTGTAAGCCAGAATGCGGCTCGGCTCATCGAAAGACATCCTGGAGATCAGCTCAACCGGCACCCGCCGGAATATCGCGACGATTTCGCAGCAACCGAGTGTGGCGCCTCGGCTCCGTTCAGCCTCAAGCAGGTAGTCTTCCGCCTCCGCGGCATCGATCTGCGAGTGGCGGAGCCCTCTCCGGATGAAGGCCCGGCGCATGATCCTGTTCATTGCGGAGTGCACGGCCGGCGATTTAAAAAGAACGTCGACCGAAAGAGGACGCCGGTGCCCGGCCGGCGTCGGACCAGTCTCTTGACAGCCGGGATCGGGTGTTCGATGAAAGCAAGAACCTGTCGGGCGGTTCGGGCGCACATCAGCATCGTCTCCTGCTGCACCTCTCCTGGGTTTGACAAGTTCCACCGCCGCAGTCTGTGGTTTCGGGATCGCCGGTACGGCGAACACTCGTGGCTCGCTCAACCGGAGCATTCGGCCTGACTGTGCGGAGGTTTCCAGGGCATCGCCCGCCCGTGCCGGGGCGACGGGCAAAGGGAGGCTCCGAACGGCGATCCGGTCAATGGACTTCGCGCAGTGTCCGGATGGCGCGGCCGATGCATGGGCCGGACATCTGTCCCGATGTCCCCCGTCTCTCATACAGGATTCCGCTCTTCGGGCGTGATCCAAGGTCAGCGCCTCCTCCCATCCGCGAGTATGGTTCTGAGCGCAGTCTTGACTCGCTCGATGGGCTCCAACACATCCATGGTTTTCGCAATCCCCTTCAGCCATCCGATGACCGCCTGTCGAACCGCTTCGTCGCTCGTTGAAAAGGCCACGCGAAGCATCGGTCCGTCTTCTATCTCGACGATGGATTCGCGGGTGCGGGTCCGCGAGGCCGGGGACCCCGCCGGCTTGGACTTGACTTCCTGTATCGCGATCATTTCCCGGCCTGCAAGCGTGCCCAGGTATTCCTTGCCTTCGAAATCCGTTATGAAGTATTCGGGATCGCAGGACAGCTCCCGGGCGAGGCACTCGCGGAGCAGCGTTTCCTGCAGGTACCTGTCAAGGACCATGCCGTAGAGGATCTTCTGCAGCCGACTCACCGTGACGGGTTCGGTATACTTGAATTCGAGCGGCACGCCGATCGAGTTCGTGACGAGCATGCCTCCGATGTGTCTTCCGTCACTGCCAATCTGGCAGTAGTAGCCGATCCCCTGCCGAACGACAGGTCGGCTGTCAACCTCGCTGACCACCATACACGTCTCCCCGCATAGACTATCGGCTCTGCGGAAGATGGGCTTTACCTTATGGTGCAGTCCCGCGCGGGAAAGAGCTTCGCCTGCCTGTTTGCGCAGGGCCCGGCGCGCGGTGCTCCTGGACCATAGCCGGCGATCAAACAGGTGATTGGCAATCCTGCTTTTCAGCGGCAAGAGATGGCCGCAGATGACGGTATCACTTGTTCATTTCCGTCTGGGCCTTCTTAAGGACGCGGTCCAGGCCGACGAGGCTGCCTTTGTTCTGGGACCTGTAGACAAACTCGAGGAAATCGCGGGCTTTTCTGGAAGCGCTGTTCTTTGTCACAGCGCACTTGGCGAGCGCTTCTATCGATTCCGGGTATCGCTGCAGGTTCTTCAGAGCGGCACCATAGAAATAGTATGTCTCGCCTACCCTGGGGCGGAGATTGATGAACCGCTGGGCAAGCGTCGCAACCTGCGCGTATTTCTCGGCCTTGGACAAGCTTTCCAGGATGAGCAGATAGTTGCCCTGAGCGTAGTCGAAGACCTTGGAATCGGGTCGGTCCTTCATCATCGCGTAGAGAGCATCAGCGCGCTTGACCGGATCGGAAACAGACATGGCTTTCTGCAAACGCTCGTAATCTTGCCGGTACTGTCTGGTCTCCGCAGGCTCCTCTTCCTCCTGTGCGCGGGCATCGGCCAGTCCGGCGCCCAGCGCGAGCATGATCAGCACGAGCAACCTGCCAAAGGGTAACCTGAACATTTTCATGAGTTCGCCTCCCGGTATGATCCCTATTTACAAATATCCGGCCCGGTGCAAAAATCATCCATCGTGGGCGCCTAGCTCAGATGGCAGAGCACTGCGATCACACCGCAGGGGTCACAGGTTCGAGTCCTGTGGCGCCCACCATAGCCTGCCTGCATTGCGCTCCCCGTCCTTCTCATTCTGGCCTGACGCTCCTGAACCTGCCGGACGCGGCTCCCACGCTGCAAAGGCCGACACCGAACCTGGCTGCGGCAGCCAAGTTCGGCGGCAGCACCCGTCAGTCCATCGTCCCAAGGCCAGTCTGCCACTTTTGCCCGAGCGATGCAAGCGGGCGCCGGTCCGGTTTCTGGATACTCGCGGAGTCTGGTGGCGGATCCGGATTCTTCCTGGGACGCCGGAGCGGACTTCGCACATGAATCGAAGTCGCCGTCATCAAAAAGAGATAGATGCGCGGGCAGCTGAGAAGTTTCTGCCCGGACCGGTCTTTGGGCGCTTAAAAATCAGGTCATTGCCGTTTCGGGCAAGAAGTGCATCATGAGGTGTGACGGGCTTGCGCGAATGCCCTCAGCTGTTAGCATTCAGCCCTCAGCGGGAAAGCGACCTTGAGTTTGCTCTTGCCTCGGGATCTGGAGGTGCCGGCCAAGGCGGACTACGAACGACTGGATGGAGACGTTGCGGAGGTCGAGCGCATGCTGACTTCGCTCATCCCGAAGCTGATGACTGACGGCATTCACGTGCTTCAACAACATTACCCGCCGGTAGAATCCACTTTGGCTGGAGCTCGTCCGGGTTGGGGAGAGCTCATGCCTTAAAATCACAGAACCCGGGCGGCGGGGCAGATCGGTATTCCTGAATGAAGCAGGCGGCGCGAGGGGATTTCCGGATGCGGAGACCTTGGCTAGGGATTTGGCCGCCACAGGTCATGAGCGAGCTCTTCGCGCTCCAACTCGAAAAACCCGTGTTCGAGAACAGAATGAAACTGACGGCATTCCGGGCAGCGGATCCTTCCGCCGTCGTAGATTCCGGTGCTGAGAGACTCGCGGCCCGACGTTCGGATTCCCGTATCGAGGACCTTGTGCTTGTAGGGGCATCGCACTAAGACTTTGAAGATCTGAGCCACCGTTCCCTCCCCATTCGCGCATGGAGTGCATTGACCTGCAAACAAAGAGCCGCTCGACGAACTGCCGAAGGGCGCGAGCCGGGCTCCGGCATCCAGCGCACCGGGCGATGAAGGACTATCTGGAGCGGGAGACGGGGATCGAACCCGCGACGTCCAGCTTGGGAAGCTGGCATTCTACCGCTGAATTACTCCCGCCACGTGGACTTAATATATGCCGGCGACTCGCAGTTCGCAAGTGATACCGAGGGTCTGTCGCGGCCCTGAGGCGGAAGGTCTGGCGGATCAACTCCCAACCGGATTCCCGGCCGGTCACACCCTCACTACGAAACGGCGCCGGCCTGGACCTGCTCGATCCGGGAGATCCTCTCTTCGGCGATCCGCAGCCTGTGCTGGTAGGCCGCCGCGATGAAACAGGAAAAGAGCGGATGCGGCTGGAAGGGCTTGGACTTGAATTCCGGATGGAACTGGCATCCCAAAAACCACGGATGGCCCGGAAGCTCGACGATCTCGATAAACTTGCGGTCGGGAGAGTTGCCGCTGAAGCGCAATCCGCAACCCGCCAGCACATTTTCGTACTCGCGGTTGAACTCGTACCGGTGCCGGTGCCGTTCCGATACCTTGAGCTTCTGGTAGACGCGGTGCGCGAGCGAGCCGGGCTCGATCTCGCACGGAAAAGCCCCAAGCCTCATGTTCCCTCCCATGATGTCGCTGCCCAGCAGCTCCCGCAGCATGTAAAAGACGCGGTGCGGAGTTTCGGGATCGAATTCGGAGCTGTCGGCCTGCAGGCCACAGACATTCCGCGCGTACTCGATGACGGCGCATTCCATGCCCAGGCATATCCCGAAAAACGGAACCTTGCATGTCCTGGCGTAACGCACGGCTCTCAGCATGCCGTCGATGCCCCGCTTGCCGAAACCTCCGGGAATGAGGATCCCGTCATACGGTTCGAGTCTGGGGCCGACCGTCTCTTCCAGAAGGCCCTCGGATTCGACCCACTTGAGGTTGACCTTCAACTCGTTCGCCAAGCCCCCATGATAGAGGGCTTCGTTCAGGCTCTTGTACGAATCTTCATACTCGACATATTTCCCGACGATCCCGATGTCGACCGAGCCCTTGGGATTCTTGTCTCTGCGGAGCAGGTCCTCCCACCGGCTGAGATCGGGTTCCCGCGCAGGCAGGCCGAGCTGTCGGACGATCGTGTCATCCAATCCCTCACTCCGCAGGACCAAAGGCACTTCGTAGATGTTGCTGACATCCAGAGCCGTGACCACCTCCCTCTCCGACACGTTACAAAAGAGAGCGATCTTACCCTTGATATCTCTGGACAGCATCCGGTCGGTCCGGCACAGCAGTATGTCAGGCTGGATGCCGATCTCGCGTAGCTCCTTCACGCTGTGTTGGGTCGGCTTTGTCTTGAGCTCGCCCGAAGTCACGATGAAAGGCACAAGCGTGAGGTGGATGAAAATGGAGTTCTCCCTGCCCACCTCGTTGCGCATCTGGCGGATCGATTCCAGAAAGGGAAGGCTTTCAATGTCACCGACCGTCCCTCCGATCTCGACAATGGCGACGTCGACATCCTGCGCGACCCTGCGGATCACGCTCTTGATCTCATTCGTGACGTGCGGGATGACCTGGACCGTCTTTCCGAGGAACTCTCCCTTACGTTCCTTTTCGATCACGTTGAGGTATATCTTCCCCGAGGTCGAATTGTTGTCCCTGGTGAGCCGGACATCGGTGAAGCGTTCGTAGTGGCCAAGATCGAGATCCGTTTCCGCGCCGTCATCGGTCACGTAAACCTCGCCGTGCTGGAAGGGGCTCATCGTGCCGGGATCTACGTTGATGTACGGGTCGAGCTTGAGGAAATTCACCTTCATGCCGCGAGCTTCGAGCAGCGCCCCGATCGATGCGCTCGCAATGCCCTTCCCCAAGGATGAAAGAACACCTCCTGTAACAAACACATACTTCATGTCGATTGCTCCGCGGCTGCCTGCATGGTGAGGAGATGCGTACCGTGCAGATTATCAGCGACCAACCGGCGGCGCAAGGGATTTGACGCGGCCGGAGCAGCAGGCACAGGCCGGATAGTCAGGACTGGCGCCAGACTCCCTGGTCGCGGCAGCGTTTGCGGCGAGGATGCCTGACACATCTGCCCCGGGGCTGATGGCGCATGGGGCCACAAATCTTGCGACGCGGTGGCCAGGATGCGTTACCGGCACGGGAGCTCGGTCTGCCAAACAGGCAGAACCGGATGCCGGGTCGATATCAATGCCGGCCTGCGAGGATCGATTCGACCAGTTCCAGGTCCTCACGGGTGTCCACGCTGACGGAATCCTCGTCCACCGGGACCACATGGATGGGATAACCGTGCTCGAGCACGCGGAGCTGCTCAAGCGATTCGGCCATCTCGAGCGGCGTCGGAGGGAGGTGCACAAAACGCAACAGGAAGTCGCGCCTGTAGAGATAGATCCCGACGTGCTTGTAGTGCCGGTATCCGCCCTCCGGCATGTGGGCTCCGCTCCCCAGCGGATGCGCCTTTATGTAAGGAACCGGACACCGTGAGAAATAGAGGGCCCTGCCGTCGGGCGAAAATACGGCCTTGACGATGTTGGGATTCAGGATGTCCTTTTCTTCATGCAGCGGCACGGCCGCGGTCGCCATCACGATGTCGGGGTGGGCTTCGCCGAATCCGATCAGCGCAGTGAGAGTGGACACCGGCACCAGCGGTTCATCCCCCTGGAGGTTGAGAATCATCTCTTCGGAGAGGCTCTCGGCGACTTCGGCGACCCGGTCCGAGCCGGTCCTGTGCGAGGGGGAGGTCATCCGGGCTTCGCCGCCCGCCCTTTCGACGGTGCGCAGGATTTCCTCGCTGTCTGTGGCAACAATGATGCGGCCGAGCGCGGGGCAGGCTCTTGCCCTCTCCAGAACACGCACGATCATGGGCACGCCCGCGATCTCGATCAGCGGCTTTCCCGGCAGCCGCGTCGACTGCATCCGCGCGGGAATGACGGCGGCAACTCTCATCGCTCTTCGTCCGGTTTCAGAAGTTGATCACGCGGCCCTGCCGGACACCGACATCGTCGTCCTCGGCGACCTGAGGATAGACATACTGTCTGCCTTCGAAGTTCCGCATCACTACTTCGTTGCCGCCGAGCTCGACCACATACTCGGGCATCAGGGGGATCTTCCCTCCGCCGCCGGGCGCGTCGATGACAAACTGAGGAACTGCGAAACCGGTAGTGTGGCCGCGCAGCGCCCTGATAATGTCGAGCCCGACCTCGACGCGGGTTCGGAAATGGTTGGTGCCGCGCGTCAGGTCTGTCTGGTACAGATAGTAGGGGCGCACGCGCATCAGCAGGAGCTTGTGCATGAGCTCCTTGATGATCTGAGGATCGTCGTTGACTCCCCTCAGCAGGACCTTCTGGCAGCCGACGGGAATGCCCGCATTCGCAAGGCGTTCACAGGCAGCCCTCGACTCGGGCGTGACCTCGCGAGGATGGTTGAAATGCGTATTGATGTAAAGCGGATGGTACCTGCTCAGCATCGCGCACAACCCGCCCGTGATCCGGCTCGGCAGGACGCACGGGAATTTCGTGCCAATCCGTATGATCTCGACGTGCGGTATCGAGCGGAGGCTCGAGATGATGCGCTCGAGTTTCTGATCGCTGAGCATGAGCGGATCGCCGCCCGACAGCAGGACATCCCTGATTTCCGGATGGCTCCGGATGTAGTCGAGCCCCAGCGCGATGGTCTTCTGATTGACGTCGCTGGTCCGTCCGACCATTCTTTTCCGGGTGCAGAAGCGGCAGTACATCGGACAGCGGTCGGTTACGAGAAAAAGGACCCGGTCAGGATACCTGTGCGTCAGCCGGGGAACGGGGCTGTCCTCTTCCTCGCGGAGAGGATCCTCATCGGCTTCAACGTCCTGCAGCTCCTGGATCGACGGCACGGCCTGCTTCCAGATCGGGTCTCCCGGCTCCTCGATGAGGTTGTAGTAGTAGCGGGGTATCCTCATGGGATACTCGGCGCGCACGGCATCGATCTCGCCGGCATCCGCGCCGAAGTCTTCTCTGAGGACTGCTCCCTGGGTGACGCTGTCGCGCAGATCTGCGGCCCACTGATCCATCACTCGCCTGCTCCCTGCCCGGCCAACCTCTTGGCAAAAACAAGGCGGTCATCGCCGACATCATAAAAGTCGCGGATACGCGCCTCTTCCCGATACCCGAGCCGACGATAGAAATCGATGGTCGCGGCGTAGGAATCCTTCGACGAGGTCTCGACGAGGATCAACCGCCCACCCGCGGCTCTCACCCTGCGTTCTATTTCGCCCACGAGTGCCTGCCCCAGGCCCTGACCCTGAAGGCAGGGATCGGTTGCGATCCAGTAGAGGTCGTAGGTGCCTGTGGTCAGGGGTGTTGGCCCCCAGCATGCATAAGCGCCCACAGCACCATCCGGTTTCTCGGCGACCAGCAGGTGGTAGTCCTTTTGATGCGGGTCGTTCAGGTACACGCCCACCAGCTCGAGTGCGCAGTCTATTTCCGCCTGGTTGAAATTTCCCACCCGGGAAATGATTCCGGCTACGGCGCTGCGGTCGGCCGCGACCATCGGGCGGATTCGGACTTCTCTGTGAACTTCAGAGCGCATACGCTGGGGAAGCAACCTGCGCCCCTCTAGCGAGAGCAAACTCACTGATGCGCAGCACCATGTCGGTGTAGGTATAACCGGCCGCACGTGCGGCTCTCGCGAACCCGGCCTTTGGCCCGATATCCGGGTTCGGATTCACTTCGAGGACGCGCACGCGCCCTTCTGCGTCAGTTCGCATGTCGATCCGCGCATAGTCCCTGCAGCCGACCGCACGAAAACTGCGGACGGCCAGGTCGCGGACGCGGCTTTCGAGCCGCCCGGGGATCCGCGCTGGACAGACCGGGACCGTGCCCCGGTAGAGAGGGCTGTCCTCGTCCCATTTGGCCTGATAGCTGACAATCCTCGGCATTCCCGGCGGCATGCCTGAAAAATCGATCTCGGATATCGCCAGAATTTCCGGCCGGCCGTCGCCCAGGATCGATACGTTGAACTCCCTGCCGTCGAGGTACTCCTCGACCAGGGCCGACTGCCGGTAGATGTCGTGGACAATCTTCACCTGCTCGCGGAGGCCGGCCGAATCCTTGCAGACAGAGGATGGGCCGATGCCGAGGCTTCCATCTTCGTGAACCGGTTTAACGATCACGGGAAAGCCGAGGTTGCGCACACAGGAGTTTTCACCCGGCGGATGCAAGTAGCCTCGCGCAGTCGGGATGTTGAAGGACCGGAGCATCTTCTTGACGCGGAACTTGTTGAGCGCAAGGCCCAGCGCAAGGGGGCCCGAACCCGTATAAGGTATGCCCATCAGATCGAGGAGACCCGCCACGCACATTTCAAGCTCGCACCGGTGGTTGATCTCTTCGCAAAGATTGAAGACGAACCTCGGCGCGATACGGATGAGGGTGTTGAACACATCTCTGGAGAAGTGCTCCACGGCGAGCACGTAAGGATTGAATCCCCCGGCGCGCAAGCTCTCCTCGACCGCACCTACTTCGTCGCGGATGACCGTCGCCGGGTAGATCACCTCGTTCTCGTTCAGGGCTTCCGTGATGGCAACGCAATTGTAGAGGATCACGCAGTCGTAGCGACTCATCACATCATCCCGTACCGCCGACAGGCTATGTCCAGCACCGTGTTGATGAGCTGGTTGTAGCTCATGCCCGCAGCCCTCGCAGCCTTGGGGAAGCAGGAGTTGTTCTCCGGTCTGGGCAGTATCCCCGGCAGCGGATTGAGTTCAAGGATGTGGGGTCGTCCCGCACCGTCGAGCCGGACATCGATCCGGCACCAGTCGCGGCAGCGCAGGATGCGGTACGCCTCGAGGCAGATCCTCTCGATCTCGGCCTTCAGCTCAGGTGTCAGCCGGGCCGGACACTCGAATATCTCCAGAGGATGGCTGCAGTCGTCCCAGATCCATTTTGCCTCGTAAGAGTAGATGGGATTGACCCCTTCGGGCAGCGACCCGAACTTGATCTCGACGATGGGCAACACGCGCGCTTCCGTACCGTTTCCGAGTATCGCAACCGTGAATTCGCGACCCGAAAGATATTCCTCGACCAGCGCCGGTTCGTGATACCTGTCGAGAAC
>JACADW010000124.1 GCA_013388445.1 Acidobacteriota bacterium
ATCCAACACCCTTCTATCTCTTGCCCCATATCGGCGGTTCTTCCACGCTGCGCGGTTTCAACCTCGACCGGTTCTACGGCAAGAGCATCCTCCTGTTCTCTCTGGAATACAGATACAGGCTGCATCCCAACTACCAGACATTTCTTTTTCGACGAAGGCCAGCTCTTCGACAAGACGAGCGAGCTCGCCTGGCTCAACTGGCAGCGTAATTACGGATTCGGCTTCAGATGGCATTCATCGAAGGGAACACTTTTCCGAGTCGATTTTGGATGGAGCAACGAAGGCTTCCAGTACCATATCAACTGGGGTGACCGGCTTCCTCGGCCGCTCGGCGGCCCGATCCGGTATGGGACCTATCGGAGGTAACCATGAAACGGCTTCATCGCCCCGGAGTCCATCGCGCAACCTTGTATGCAGCAATGGCCTGCCTTGTCGCTGCCGTCTGCCCGGCGGCGATTGCCGGGCAGCGGTGCAAGATCAGGCCCCCCCTGTGGGTGGACAACGACATGCGCCCGATACCCGAGCAGCCCAAGGAGCGGCTCGTCTCGGAACTGTACGCCATTGTCTACAACTCCTGGTTCCGTTCTCTCAATCTGGAGCAGCATGTCGTGGCAGCTCGCGACCGTGGATCGCTCAATGTCAACGCCTGGGACGAGGTGCCCGACTCCTCCTGGTTCAATAACAGGATAGGGCGGAAGCCTATGAGCTTTTCTGAGATCCTGGACGGACTGCAGGGAAAGCCGCCGGAAAGCGGGCGCTGGAATGTGGACCGGATCCGTGACGAAGGATACACGCCCAAGGTCGACATAACGGATGCCTCAGGGGAGCGGTATGTGCTGAAATTCGACCTTGCAGAAAAGCCGGAACGCAATTCTGCGGCCGAGCGCATCTGCACCCTGATCATGCACGCTGCGGGCTACAACGTCCCGTTCAACTCGATTGTTTTCTTCCGTCCCGAAGCCTTTGTGCTTCACGCGAAATCGTACTATCGCGATGCTTTGGGTAATCGCCGCCCGATGACCCGAGAGGACCTGAACGCCGTCGTGAACAAGCTGAGATCGCTGCCCGACGGGCGCTATCGGGGCATGGCGAGCCATTTCCTGAATGGCATTCCTCTCGGGCCTTTTGTTTATGTCGGAACGCGGAAGGACGACCCCAATGATCTCATCCCCCACGAACTGCGCCGCGAGTTGCGCGGCATGCGGGTCATCGCTTCGTGGATCAACCACGCAGACGTGAAGGACGTCAATGCCCTGGATCTCTATGTCGAGGGGAAGGGAGGCGGCAAGTACGTAAAGCACTACATGCTCGACTTCGGTTCCACACTCGGGAGTGGGGATTTCATTCACGGCCCTTATCGCGTGGGCCATGAATACATTTACGATGGTGCTGCCATTGCACATTCCTTCATCACGTTCGGCTTTTACCGGCGTCCTTGGGAGGAGAAAGGAAGGATTCTGTATCCCGAAGTGGGCTACTACCAAGCAGAATTGTTCGAGCCCGAAAAGTGGAAGCCGAACTACCCCAACCTGGCCTTTCTGCGCAGCGACGACTCGGACTGTTACTGGGGTGCGAAGATAGTCACCGCCTTTTCGGACGACACGATCCGCCGGCTGGCGCAAGCCGGCGAATACACCCGTTCCGAGGTGACGGGGCATGTGGAGGACGTATTGAAGCGCCGGCGCGATGCCATCGGGAACTACTGGCTCGACAGGATCACTCCGCTGGAGGATATCAGGCTGGACCAGGGGAGCCTGCGTTTCCGCGACCTTGCCCTCGAGCGTGGATATGCCGATCGCGCGTCGCGTGCCTACCGACTGCGTGTCTTCAACGCATCCGGCAAGGAAACCTCAAAGCCCGGTGAGACGAAGACCGGAGAGTGTGTCTTGGGCCTCCCGCAGCAGTCACTCAGTCCCATCATTACTGGATCGTCGCCGGATCGATATGGCCGCCGGCCTGCCGTGAGGCTTCTGATCCAGTCGAACCGCCGCGATCGCAAATGGGCCTTGCCCGTGGAGGTGATTCTCGGCTATAGCGGGGACCAGCGGATCATGGGCGTTCTGGGCTGGAGTCATGTTCCCAAATGACGGCACACGCCTGTTACCCCGGTTACTGAACAACAGCGGCCCGGCCTTGCGCGTTCCTCGACCGTCGCGACGGGCCGGATCGGCGCGCGCTCATGGGACGCGGGGATTCCGGCGCTCCATGTCGATCTTCTTCAGGCGATCCAGTTCGTCGACGAGACGCTTGATGCGTTCATCCTTCTCGCGCGCCTCGGTCCTGAGCTTCTCAAGTTCCTGCTGCAGCATCCGCGCGCGCGTCGGCTCCTCCTTGTCGTCCCCTTTCCTGGATCCGTCAAGCTCCGCCTGAAGATCTGCGATCCGGTCGTCCCGCTCGCGGAGGCCGTTCCTGAGATCCCGGGTTTGCTGAAGGAGCTCGATGATGAATCTGGCCTCGGCTGCGTGCGGGCTGCGGGAGTGCTGCATCAACAGGCTCTCCAATTGAGCCTGGGCTTCCCTGAGGGACTGCGGCGAGTGATCAGACAAAGCGTGGGACATGCCGAGCCTGAAGAGGGCCCTGTCCCGGTCCGTTGCCGATGCATCGGTATCGAGATACTTCCTGTACGTTCGGGCTGCCTCGGCATACCTGGCTTCGGCGTATTGCCCGTCGGCCACCTCGAGAAGGGAAGAGGGCGGTGCGGCGGGAACAGCCGGCGGCAGGGTAACGGCGGGCTGCACACGGGGCTTCTTATGACATGCGGGCATGAACAGGACGATCGCCGCAGCGGAGAAGAGCACAGTTCCCAGGCGAGTTCTGTTCATGCTCGCATTCCGGCCGGACGCGTCCGCGCACGACTTTCCGGTGCACAGGCCCGGATTCCGGCAGAGACTCCCCGGAGTGGCATCCCCGGCTCTTGAAGCGTCCGGATCCGGGTCAGGGCCGGCGCCCGGTCTGCCGCTTCAAATCGGAGTGGACTCCCCGCGGCGCAGCGGCTCGTCAGCGCCTCCCAGCGGCAGGCTAAACCGGAAGATGCTTCCCCC
>JACADW010000033.1 GCA_013388445.1 Acidobacteriota bacterium
AGCGTCTCATTCATCCACAGGCCTCTATGATATTGAGGCGGCACGATCTTGATGTTATAGCGTGGATAGACTGTCAGGACGGTAACTGTGTGCCCCCGCTCCTGCAGGCTGAGGCCCAGCTCGCTGATCAGATGTGGCGCACCGCCGATCTCCGGGGGGTAGCAGGGAGCGATGAGCGATATTTTCATCGTGGTGTCCAGGTCACGTTCCTTTCAGAGGCTCATCTCCGGCTCATACAAAGCGACAGGTCAGAGCAGCCGTGCATTCGCCTCGGGCTCTAATCGGCCTGCTCGCACGGCCGCGCTATCATCGATTTTCGCAGATGCGGATCACTTGCCGGGATAGTCCGCCTGCCCACGAGCGCCGATGCGTCGCCTGCGGCTAGCGGCAAGCCGCCGTGACCGGGAACAAATCCTATAGCAGGGCCCGCGGCGCGTTGCTATAAACAAAGCACATCACATCCCGAGCACGAGGTGGTTCATGATCCATTCGACGCAATATCCATGCCAAACACCGTGCCTGCAGGAATTCGTATACTCCCATCGACTACCCGGAGATGCAACGTCCTGAGTTCAGATTGTGCGTTATGGTCGTTACGGGCCTCCTTCACGGTTGCGGCCATCACGCGGTGAACAGAGGTGCGGTCAGTTAGACAGCAGGCTGCAGCCAAGATGGCCGAGGTGAATGCAGCACTCAGTTTCAACTTGGCGCTCAGATGACCCGCGACCGGGCAGCTGACTGGATCCTGAGCGGGTACGCCGCCGCGGTGACGGACCGTAACCAGCGGGCGGCGCGCCTTTCGAATACGCGCGCTGCGTTCCGCGCACGCCTCGCTGCTTCTGACTGCACCCTATAGCGCAGCCAGCACGTCCCGCATAAGACGCTTGGAGCCTTCGACTCCGTCCCATGGGCCTTGTTCGTATTCCAGGCAGATAGTCCCCTTGAACCGGTGCGCGTTCAAGATGCTCACGCAACGGGCGATGTCGTTCCAGTCCTTCTCTGGCGTCTTCCAGCGATCCCAGTATTTGGCGTGCACATGGGTGTGCGTGTAGGGCATCACCGCCTCCAGCCCGTGGAACAGATGATACTCGTGCTCCCAGTTGCCGAAGTCGGGGGTGCACTCGCAATAAGGATGGTTCACTTCATCCATGATAATGCGGATGTTCATCGGGTTGGCACAGAGCCCCCAGTGGTTTTCGATCGTGATCTTCACGCCCACCTTTGCGCCGTAGTCGGCCAGTTCCTTGAATGATTCAATACACTGTTTCAGATAGATCACGATCTTGTCGTTCTTGGGATACCCCGATTCGTGGGGGGTGGCTTCGGGCATGATGCGGGTGCCGGAAACGCCGGTGCTGGCACGCATCGTCTTGGCTCGGAGCACGGCGGCCGCGTCCATCCAGATCTTGGCCGTCCGGATGCCTTCCTTCCGCTTCTCGTCGTCAGGGTCGGCAAGGTTCTGCGGCGCGTTGTTGGAGATGTGCTGGCACACGGTCTTCGTCTTCTCGATGTTGAAACACAGCTTCTCCAGCCATTTCCTCGAGGACGGGGCCGCCGGATTCCAGCGATAGGAAGAGAACGTGCGCCCGTTCCTCTCAAACTTCGTCTCGATGTACTGGGAAGGGTCCGTCACGTCGCCGAAAACGTCCGACCAGAGATCGAGGTGATAAACACCGGGATAGGTGTCCTTGGTCCACTGAGGAAAGTCCAGCATGGTGATTTCGCCGTACTTCTCTTTCATGGCCACGGTCTCCCGGCTCGGCGTCCGACCGCCGATGCTCTTGAAGAGATAGCGGGGCGGCCAGCAGCTGGAAGCGATGCGGGACAACTTCTCCTCCGCCGTGAGCTGGCGCGCGACGGACGAAGCCCCGGCCAAGGGGGACGGGACCAACAAGGTACCGGCTGCGGCGGCTCCGAGTCCGGCGGCTTTCAGAAAGTCTCTGCGGTTGGTGGCGCATTCATTGAGGCAATTCATATCTCCTCCCAAACCAGATCAGGTCGGTTGACTCACAATGACGTTTGGTCCGGCAGCAATCTATCACTATTTGCAGCCCGGCTCGACTTATGGATCGAGCATTCACGCAAGTGGGATCCGATGCCGGCGGCATCGCCGCCCCTCAAGTCCGTTTGCTGCCCGCCGACGCGTCCCCTGCCCCGGCTTTTCTCCGCCATCTGCCTTCATGCTTCACCCCTCCAACACGTTGCGCGCACGGATAGAAACGCTCACGAGTCGACATGGCTGTACGGGACTGTCCTGATCGCCAGTCCCGGACGGCTGTCACAAGATTCATCTTCGGCCTGAATCTGATCACCGCCGACGTGAAGATCCTTGTCTATCCGCATGTCCGAACGCTCCGTAAACCAGAGCAGCCTCTTACGCACAGAGCGCGCGTCCATGCGATGAGCAGGTGATCCCAATGTGTGGATCTCCTCACGGTATGGCGGCTATACTGAGTGCCTATCCCCGGCAATCGGGACCGGTTCGGATCATGGCGAGCCGCCACAAGGAGGTTGAGATGGATTCCCGCTCAAGGGTGCTGAAGGCCTGTGAGTTCGTTCAGCCGGATCGCGTGCCGGTGGATTTTGGCGGAGGCACCGTCACCGGAATCCACGTCAGCTGCGTCGCGGCCCTTCGAGACTACTACGGACTCGAGCGCTGTCCGGTGAAAGTCATAGACCCCGGACAGATGCTCGGAGAGGTCGGCGAGGATCTCAAGCAGGCCGTGGGCATCGATGTCGAGGGGATGCTGCGCAGGACCACGCGTTACGGCTTCCCCCTCGACGACTGGAAGCCCTGGCGCATGTTCGACGGCCTCGAGGTCCTTGTCCCCGGCGGCTTCAACCCGCAGGTCGATGAGAACGGGGATCTCCTTCTTTATCCCCAGGGCGACCTGACGGCGCAGCCGAGCGCACGAATGCCCAGGGGGGGCCATTTCTTCGACGCCATCATCCGCCAGGGTCCGATCGACGAAGACAAACTAGACCCCCAAGACAATCTGGAAGAGTTCCAGCCGATCTCGGAAGAGGAACTGGCGCATCTGGAGGCGGAATCGAAACGCGCCCGCAGCACCGGTCGGGCCGTCATGGCCGGTTTCGGCGGTACCTCCTTCGGCGACATCGCGCACGTCCCAGGCGTGGGACTCAGGAACCCCAGGGGCATCCGCGACATGACCGAATGGTACGTATCCATCCGGACCCGCCCGGATTACATCCATGCGGTGTTCGCCGGACAATGCGAGGCGGCGCTCAAGAACCTGGAGTCGATCGCGCGTCGCGTCGGGGACCATGTCGACGTGGTGAACGTCTGCGGGACGGACTTCGGCACCCAGAGTTCATCCTTCTGTTCGGTCGAGACGTTCCGCGAGCTCTGGATGCCTTACTACAAGCGGATCAACGAATGGATCCACCGGAACACGCGGTGGAAGACCTTCAAGCACTCCTGCGGCGCCGTCGCGAAATTCATCGAGCCGTTCATCGAATGCGGGTTCGACATCCTGAATCCGGTTCAATGCTCCGCGGCAGGCATGGAACCGGAGCGGTTAAAGTCCAATGTCGGCGGGCGGATCGTTTTCTGGGGCGGAGGCGTGGACACGCAGAAGGTCCTGCCGTTCGGCACGCCGGCCGAGGTCCGCGAGCAGGTGCTGCGGCGCTGCGAGGTTTTCGCGCCCGGCGGCGGGTATGTCTTCACCTCGGTCCACAATATCCAGGCGGGCACCCCGGTCGAGAACATCGTCGCCATGATCGACGCCGTCCACGAATTCAACGGCGACAGGCGCTGAGGCCGGCCGACGCCCCGCCCGGAATCATCCCCGCACGCATCCGGAACGGCGCCGGCAGGAAAGCTCGCGTCTGATCCGCGAACTGCACCCCGGGGTTCCTCCCTCAGGTGGTGTATCATGATCCTTCGACGCGAGCGCGGGCGCCGCGTCAGCGGCAGGCGCCGACACGGACCGCCGGATGGCAGATGCCCCAAAATCGGCTGAGAACGACAAAGCAGACTCCTTGAAGTATTCCGACAGGCCGGGGCCACCCAGTTCGGAGCCGGCCCGCCACTAGATGGGGTGTTCATGCGACTGACAGAT
>JACADW010000104.1 GCA_013388445.1 Acidobacteriota bacterium
CGCCGGACGCGGCGGGGCGGGCCGCGTCGTGGCCGACTTCCTCATCGGAGCTCACGCACTTGCCCATGCCGACCGTCTGCTGGCTCGTGATCGCGGCTGCCTCCGCGACTACTTCTCAAGGTTGAAAGTCCTCGGCTGAGCCTTTCACCGGAGGGTTGCTGATTAGGAGGGCGGCAGGAAAGAAGCGACGCTGCCCTGCAGCTTGATCGTCCGGTCGAGCAGCGACGTAATTCGCCGGGCGCGGCAGATCGGAAACAGGGAAGGGCCTCAGTCTCATTTCTCAGGTTGGGTCATCAGTCCCCCGTAGGTCTCGCTGCGGCGCTCCTGGGGAAACAGGCTCTTCCACTCTCCGTAGCTGCCGACCGAGAGCCATCGCTCAAAGGTACGCGCGTTCAGGTCAATCTCCGCGGTGACCAATCCCTGATCCCCTCCGGTGTCGGCGAGGATGCGTCCGTCGGGATTGATGATGAGGCTCCGGCGGTTGCTGTACATCGACGCGATCAGGAAGACGGCGTTGTCGATGGCACGGGCGCGCGCCACGATGTCCCAGGCATATCCTTGTCCCCGCATGTCGCCCCAGATGGGGAGAAGTATGATCTCAGCGCCCTGGAGGGCCAGGCTGCGTGCAACCTCGGGGAAGAAATTGTCGTAGCAGATCTCGATCCCGACTGTGCCGAAATCCGTTCGGAAAACAGGATAGGTCGAGCCCGGCGTCAGTCCACCGTTTACCTCCGTCTGGGGGAGATGGGTCTTGCGGTACTTGCCGGTCACGTTACCCTCCCGATCGATCAGCAGCGCCGTGTTGTAAAGAAGCGGCCCCTCCCGTTCGTAAATGCCGGCAACGACGCAGAGCCTGCTTTTGCTGGCTGCTTCTCCCAGGATCCGGCTGGTCGGGCCTGGGACCGGCTCTGCCACGTCAGCGTAGGCCTTGCCTGTCGAAACAACAGTGATCCCTTCTCCCAGGCACAGCAGGTCCACACCCAGGCGGCCAGCTTCGATGATCTTTTCCGCATAGAATCTGCGGTTTTTCTCGGGAGTCGATCGTCCTGCGGGCATGCTGTATGCGGTTGCGACCTTGATTTTCCGTGGCGCGGGGTGGCGAACCTCCTCCACGGCCACATCGTCCCACCAGACTGTACCTGTGGCTGTCCACTGGAGTGCGAGTTCGAGCCTGAGGCTGCGCGCGGGGCGCGGCGCCGTCAAGACCTGCTCGGCCCGATACCAGTCGCCCTCTTTCACAAAGCGGGAAACGAACTCCGTGAACACTTCCCGCCCTCCGGCGTCAAGCCAGTTGACCCGGATCCAGATGTTCCTGGACGGCGATTCAATGTTCCTTGTTCTGAAGAAACAGGCTACCCGGTAACTTCGGGCGCTCAGGAAGTCAGTCCGCCTGAGGGTCAGATCCGTCATCCTGAACTCCTCCGTTCCCGCTCCTTCCTGAATCCCGGCTACCGTTGTGACCCAATAGCCGAATGTACCAGGGCTCCCATTGGCCGCTGACCGTGCGGAGGATCTGCCGGAATGGGAAACCGAAGAGTCCACTTCGAACGCAGGGGCCACCTCCTGGCGGGGCGTTCCTGTCAGCCAGGCGCGGGGAAGGCCGGTGGCCGGATCAAGAGCCTCAAATCCCGGGTTTTCGACCAGGTTGCGTCTGGTTACCTGCTGCCCGGCCATGGCGGCCGGTGGCCGCAAAAATCCAAGCATCCACAAGAGTTAGAAGAGACCAATTGCCTTTTTCATCGATCTTCTCCTTGGTGTCTTTAGTACAAGCTGTCCCTCATGGGCTTGCCGCGCATCCAAGCGCACGGAAATCCGCCCGGGCAGAGTATGACGCGGCGGTCCCACGCAGCCATCTCCGAGACGGCACTGATTCCGCCCCTTGGGCGCCGCCTGGCAGCCGGTGCGCATTTGGCCGCCCATGATCCGTTTATCCCCTATTTTCGGAAGAGCAGACAAGGTCACACCCTTTCCTCAGTGGAATGACGGGCCGGCAAGTGCAACGGTCGTCAGCCGGATTTCGGAGAAAACCAGCAATCTGTCATCCACGCCCCGCAGGCTCGAAGTTATGAAAGCCAGTCCTTGCACGAAACCGTGTGCCGCAGTCCCCGATCGGGGTTCAGACGTTTGGCCTGCTGAGGCCTGCCGAGCGCGACTCTGTGGATTCTATCTTCGAGATCCGGTCGGGGTTCCCAGAGCACCGCTGACCGGCTCCCTGACCGTCAGGACCTGGTCGGCCTTGACGTTGGCGAGTTCCTGCCTGATGCCGCTCGGCCATGCCAATTCGATCTTGTCGATGACATCCGCCCCGCCGAGGCCGAAATGTACACGCTTGTCGCAGGCGGAGTTATAACTCACGGCGGTGGTGGCATGGTTGTACTGGGTCAGCTTGCCGGCCGTGACTCTGATGCGCGTGCCCAGGCCGTCCCGGTTGCTGGCAGTGCCGATGAGATTGACCAGCAGCCAGTGATTTCGGTTGGTGGACCTATTGAGAAACAGCTCCGTTCTTCCGTTTAACACCACGACCACCACGTCGATCTTACCGTCGTTGTTGAAGTCTCCGAAAGCCGCTCCGCGATGGGGTGCGGGAACGGTAAAGGTGGGGCCTGCATATGGGGCCACATCCGTGAAGGTGAAATTGCCGTTGTTCCGGAACAGCGCATGCGGCATCTCAAAGGGGCGGTGTTCGATCTCCATGGAGTTATCGAGGATGGCGGCACAGGAGGCGAATAGATCCTTGTAGCCGTCGTTGTCGAAATCAAACATACCCGTTCCCCATGCGGTCAGCCGGCTGCTGGGAACCGTGAGGCCGGTTGTGGTCGTGACATCCTCGAAACCATCGCCAATGTTCCTGTAGAGCGGGAAAGTGTCGGCAAACATGGCCGTGTGAAAGATCTCCGGCTTGCCGTCGTTATCGAGATCCCTGAAATCTGCCCCCATGCCCGCAACTGTCCGCCCGTTTTCGTTGTAAGCCACGCCGTAGAGCAGGGCCACCTCTTCGAAGGTTCCATCTCCGTTGTTTCTGAAAAGGAAGTTCGGGTGCGTGTCATTGGACACGAAGATATCCATGAATCCGTCATTGTCGCAGTCGGCGATGGCGATGCCCATGCCCTTGCCGAGGTGCCTGGCAATCCGGGACTCCTCGGATACGTCGGTGAATGTCCCATCTCCGTTGTTCCGGTAGAGGTAGTTGGGAAGGGGGTCGAAGTTGTTGGGCGAACAATAGGCCGGTATCCCCAGGATCTGGCAGCGGGGGGCTGTCGCGATGGAATAGACCAGGTAGTTGTTGACGAACAGGTCCAGCCTGCCGTCGTTGTTGTAGTCAAGCCATCCGGCCGTAATGGACCAGGTCTTGCCGTGCTTCGGATGTGTTCCGCCGACGCCGGCCGCGGCGGTGACATCCGTGAAGGTGCCGTCTCCGTTGTTGTGGAACAACTGGTTGTGATTGACTCCGCAGACGTAGAGGTCGACGAAACCATCGTTGTCGTAATCGCCGGTCGCCACTCCCATTGAATAACCGAGCCCTTTGACCCCGGCCCGTTCCGTGACATCCGTAAATGTATTGTCGCCGTTGTTGCGATAAAGCCTGTTGTGGAAGCTCGGATCGGCCTTCTGCAGGTCCGGAATGGTCGCCCCATTGGGGAAAAAGATGTCAAGAAAACCGTCGTTATCGAAGTCGAATACCGCGGCGCCTCCAATCATGCATTCATAGTAATAACGGGCGGGAGAAATGCTGTTCTTTAGGACGTAATCGATGCCCGACCTGGCTATGATGTTTTCGAAATAGACAGTCGAATTCGCCTTGGCGGCTTCGGCCCTGGCATCCTTTGCACGCGACTCGGGGCCTGTGCGTCGCTCGGGGGGCAGGGAAGGGGCAACGCGGCCCGGGGCAACCGGCCTCGCCTGCTCGGCAGCCTGCGGCCCGGCGAAAGCCAACAGAAAAGAAACCAACCCGGCCAGGACGATGGTGAGCAGTATCTTTGCCTTCAAACCGGTCCACCTCACGCCGAAATCGCAAACAGGCGCTTCCACTGCCGAAGTGCGATGCGTTATTTTGGCATGAATCGTTCATTCCGGCCAGAGCAACGGCAGAGGCGGATGGTTGCAGATTGCAGACTGCAAATTGGGCTGCGAGGCATCAGGAGGCTCGAATCTTCAGTTCGCACTCCGGAATTGCGATTGGAGCACCCCCTCCGCCATCTCTTTACTGCCGTTTCACTGGCCGCGTGGTGGTTGGAGTACGCCCGGATATGGCGCATCTCGTCCATCCCCGTTTCGTGCCGGTGAGGGCCGAGTGACTCGCCTGAGCGGCGGCATCTCCAGTCAGCAAGGGGGACTTGGAACCTGCATGGCCGCGCTGCAGGCCTGGCTTTGATGCATCAGACAAAAGCCGGAACGAGTCGCCAGGATCGACAACATTGTCTGTCGCTCGGGCACGTTGACAAACCACCACTGACAGCACTTCGTCCGAGGCGGTTGATGCAGCAGTGCACCTCTGGCAGCCTCCGGCGCCCTTAAGATCTATGTATCACTTTGCGACGCTTTGGCCGCAAAAAACAGTTGCATTCTGCGACTGTTCGGGCCATGGTATTAGCCAGGCGAATTTCTCAACTGCAGCAGGACCTGAGGTCCATTGAGGTCCATTAAGGAGGTCGTAACTAGGGTATGACAGACGCTGCAAAATCACCCAATCTCACGCTCATGCGAGTGGGTCTCACGCTTCTCTGCCTGAGTCTTCTGTTGGCCGGCACGGTCTGGGGACAGGTCTACAGCGGGTCCCTGACCGGCGTGGTGACGGATCCTTCCGGTGCCGTGATTCCCGGAGCCAAAGTGACTCTGACGGACGTCGGCAGGAATATCGAGTTTCCCGCCGTTACCGACAGCGTGGGACGGTACGTCATCCGTGCGCTTCCCCCCAGCACATACAGGCTGAGAGTGGAAGTCTCCGGATTCAACACGTACGTTCAGGACAATATCGTGCTGGCGGTCAACCAGAGCACCAGCATCGACGTAAGGCTGCAGGTGGGTGCGACCACGGAAACCATCGAGGTGACCGTGGGGGCTGCACTGCTTTCCACTCAGGACGCTGCAACCGGCCAGGAAATTCAGCGGTCTTTCATCAACGAGCTCCCGCTGCTCGGTCGCGGAGTCTACGATCTGACAAACCTGGCTCCGGGCGTCACCCAGGTCCAGGGAGGGTATATAGGCGGAGGTGTCGCAAACAACTTCATCTCCAACGGCAGCCGCAACGTGCAGGCCGACATCATCGCAGACGGGGCCACTACCACCAACTTCGAGCAGAATACGGGAATCCAGACCAGCATGTACGCCCCGTCGGTGGACATGGTGCAGGAGTTCAAGCTGCAGCAGTCCAACTTCAGCGCGGAAATCGGCTTCAGCGGCTCGACGATCATCAACCTGGTCACCCGCTCCGGCACCAACGAATTCCACGGAACCGGCTGGTGGTTCGTCCGCAACAACATCCTGACGGCCAACAGCTGGTACGGCAACGCCGCCGGCATCAAGCTGGCTCCGCGACGTTACAACCTGTTCGGCGCCAACGTGGGCGGGCCTATAAAGAAGGACAAACTCTTCTTTTTCTTCAACTATGAGGGGCTCCGTGACGTCAATGCCACGACTTACGGCGCCGGCGTACCCAGCAAGGCCATGAAGAAAGGGGACTTTGGAGAGATCTGTGTCGAAGGCTTTGATGCGGACGGCAAATGCAAAGGGGACGGGCAGCTCTGGGATCCTTACACCGGCGTCTATGACGCGAGCGTCGGGGGCCCGGTTCGCAGCGGCTTCATCCCCTTCAATCGCATGGACCTCTATCAGAGTCCGGGCAGCCCCAAGCTCCCCGCGAAATACCAGCTGCCTCCGCGACCGGGCAATTTGATCGATCCGGTCTCCTTCAAGATGATGCAGTATTACCCCGATCCTAACTACAGGGTGGGACAGCCCGATTACAACCGCTTCAACAACTGGGTTGGGGCGGGCTCCAACCGGGGCAGCAACAACATGTATGACGTCAAGATCGACTACGCGATCGATCCGAGCAACATGCTCATCGCCAAATACTCCCGAAGCCCCGGAAGCGGGACAAGCGGGGAGGTCTGGCCAGGCACGTCCAACGCTTTCTGCTCGGCCGTGAATGGGCCGTCAAGCAACATCAACCATGTCTTCTCCGCAAATTACAACCACACGTTCAGCCCCAGCACGATTCTTCAGACCACGCTGGGCTGGGCGCGGAACAAGTATGTCCGTGAGGACACGATAGCCACGGTGGAAGGCTATGATCCCATCAAGGACCTGGGACTGCCCGAATACACCACCAGATCCGGGTTCATCGCCACGCCCGGCATCTACATCAACGACTACCGGACCATCGATCCGGGACTGACCGATATCGGTTCTCAGCCCTGGGGAATCATGCGGCAGGCCACGGAGACTCACCACCTGGTCGGCACTTTGAGCCAGTTGAGAGGCAAGCACGAGCTGAAGATCGGAGGCGAAGGCCGTCTGCACCGTCTCAACTATGCGCAGCCCGGCGAGCCGAACGGTGTCTACGTCTTCGACTTCAACGGCACCTCCCAGTACCCCTGGTGGGGCGGCGGCGACGCCATGGCTACCTTTCTGACGGGATCTGCTGTGAACGGAGGCTGGGGGGGTTATGAAGTTCCGGTATTTGGTGCCACCCAGAGCTACCAGTTTGCCGGCTTCATCCAGGACAACTGGAAGGTCACGCCCAAGCTTACGCTCAACCTCGGGGTGCGCTACGACCTGAACACTCCTCGTACCGAACGCTTTGATCGGGGCAGCTACCTCGATCTCGAGGCTAGTTCACCTCTCGCCGGGAAGGTCCCGGGATTCCCGAGCCTGAAGGGTGCGGTTGGTTTCATCGACTCGAACAACCGTCACTACTTCGCCTATGACAAGAACAACTTCGCGCCCCGTTTCGGCTTTGCATACCAACTGAATCCCAAGACCGTGATGCGCGGCGGTTACGGGCTGTTCTATTCGATCGTGATTACAGGGGCTTCCGGTGTGGGAAGCGGTTTCCAGGGCTTCAGTCGGGGCACGAACTGGACGACCACCTACCAGAGCGACGGGGCCACCCCGTGGGGCTGGATGCGCGATCCCTTCCCCGATGGGGGACCGCTCCTGCCCGTGGGCGCGAAGGAGGGCGCCAGTTCTTTCCTTGGGGATAGCTTCAGTGGGCCCATGAAGAAATGGGTCCACATCACTCCCTATGAACAGACCTGGACGTTCGGGTTCCAGCGCGAATTGCCGGGGAACATCGTTCTCGAAACCAACTACGTGGGCAAGAAGGGAACCAAGCTTTACTTCGGGGGCTCCGGAGAGTTCAACTACTTGCCTGCGGCGATTGAAAAGTATACGTCTGCACAGATTGAGGACTTGAATACCTACGTGCCCAACCCGTTCTATGGATTGCTGCCCACGGGATCGCCCCTCAATACCCCCACGGTCACCAAACAGCAGTTGATGCGGCCCTACCCGCAATATACGAGCCTGTCGACGCTGACGCTTCCGGTCGGAAATTCGATCTATCACTCCTTCCAGCTGCGGGTCGAGAAGCGCTTCTCGCAAGGCCTGCAATTCCTGGCCGTGTACACAAACCAGAAGTCCATTGACGACTCCTCTGTCGGGCATGGTGGACTGGTCTGGCTCGGTGGTTCCACCAGTCTGCAGAATCCCAATAACCGCAGACTGGAACGCTCACTTTCGCAGTACGACATTCCTCAGGTGCTCAACCTGAGCTATGTCTATCACCTTCCCTTCGGCAGGGGAAAGAGCATCGGAAGCAACTGGAACCCTGTAGTGAACGCGATCCTGGGCGGCTGGAAGACCAACGGCATCTGGCGTTTTTCCAGAGGGCAACCGCTGGCACTCTATCTGTCCGGCGGCCAATCCCTGCCGACTTATGGAGGCCAGAGGCCCAACCTGACCGGTATCCTCAAGAAGAATACTGGTGCCAACTGGCGCGACAAGTATTTCGCCAATCCTGAGGTGGTCGTCAAGCCTCCGCCTTACACGATCAGCAACGCGCCAAGGACCATCGGCTCGGTCCGGACTCCCGGCATTAACAATGCCAACCTCTCGATCCTGAAGGATTTCTACGCGAGCAAGGTCAGAGAGGGGATGTGGTTTCGGCAACTATAATCGGTCCCTTTC
>JACADW010000087.1 GCA_013388445.1 Acidobacteriota bacterium
ATCCGCGAACTCAACCCGATGGAGGGGCGGCTGTTCGGAAACGGACCGAGGCTGGTTTTCGCACTGAAAAGTTAAACTCGAACCGCCTCTTTCGGCTTCACCATTAACCGAGTTCTGAGCCTTTGGCCGGTTCGGAGACGATTCTAGATCAGGCCGCCCTTGCGCGAAAGGAAATCCTGTGCCCGCCACCCGGTCCGCCCCCGGCCGAAACGGGTGCGGAGGGAGAGGCAGAGCGCAGACGGTCGTTGACGGATCCGCCTGCCGGCGGATCCGGGCAATAGTTGTGCTTCCACAAGTCAGGGCGCATGGGGCACACTAGGCCGTGATGGATCACCGTATCTACGCCGGTCCCTTCGTTGCCCTGGAACCGTGCCTCTCGGAGGAAATCAGGCGGCTCCAGGCCGGAGACCCGCTGTCGCCGGTCAACGTGCTGGTGGGCTCCAACGTGCTCGCCGCCTACCTGAAGCGCCGCGTCGTGGCGGACGGTCCGGGTATCGCGAACCTCCGGTTCTACACGTTCATCGACCTGGCGCTCCGCCTCGCCGCCCCGGTGTCCGGCGAGGATCCCAGAGCGCGCATGCCCCGGCTGGGACCGGCGCGAATCCTGCAGAGCATACTCGCCGGCCGGATCCCCCGGGTTTTCGAGCCGGTGAGGGAGTTCGGCGGGTTCCGGGACGCGCTCCTGAGCACTTTTCGCGACCTGAGGGACGCGGAGGTCACGGCAGAGGCCCTCGACAGGCTGGTGCGCGCTTGCGCGCGGGAGTTTCCCGACCGGAGGGATCACCTGAGCGGGTTCGCCCGGCTCTACCGCGAGTTCCGCGGCCAGGCCGCCCTCTTCCGCGACGACGACGACGACTTCCGCGACGCGCTGAGGGGCGTGCCGAAGGCTGCGGAGACCCTGGTGTCGCCGGCGCTGCTTGTCTACGGGATCTACGACGTTACGGGCCAGCAGCGCTCCCTGCTGGAACGCCTCAAGGACTCGCTCGACCTTGTCTATTTCATACCTTTCGTGGACGAGGACGTCTCCAGTTTCGCCCTCCCTTTCCTCGAATTGACGGCGCAGACGACCGGCGCGCCGGTCCGCAGGCTCGAGGCCCCAGGGCGCGGCGACGACCTTGGCCGCCTCTGGAAGCATGGTTGCGGGCTTGCGAAGCAGTCTCCGGGAATCCAGACCCCTCCGGGCCCTTTCCGCGGAGACGGGTCGGTCCTTCTGGTTTCAGCTCCCGGCGAATCGCGCGCGGCGATCGAGATCAATCGCGAGATCGTCCGTGCCGTGAGCGAGGGCATCATCGAGGGCTTCCATGAGGCGGCGGTCATCCTCCGGCATCCTGAAGACGATCTCCCCGCGCTTACTGAATCGTTCCGGCTGCGGCGCATACCCTGCTATGTGCACGGGGGTGTGCCGTTTGCCGGGCAGCCTCTGGCCCGTGCCGTGTCCGCCGTAATCGCCCTCGCCTCGGGGCCTTTCCCGCGCGAGGCGATCCTGGCGACCATGGAACTCATCGCCGCCTGCCTTCCGCCGGAACAGGCGCGTGACTGGGATGTTCCGGAATGGCGCCTCCTGACGAACGACGTGCGCTTTCTCGCCGGCGTGCAATCGTGGGACGAGGGCACCGGCTCGCTCATCCGGGAGCTCTCGGAGCGGTTGAGCGAGGCCGGGCCCGCGCGTGCGGCCGTCGAGGACGGCGATGCGGGCCCTGAGGCACCCGGGACGCTGCGCGAAAGACTTGAATCGGCGCGGAGGCTCCGGGGCGCATGGATGCTGCTGCGCTCGGCCGCAGCCTCATGGCCCGGGGCGCTCCGGTGGGCAGAGTGGGCGGCTTTCCTTGAAGGAAGGCTGCTGCCGCTTCTCGGCGCTTCCGTCGAGTGGGCTTCTTTCGCGCATGTGCTGGACGAGTTGTCGGCGCTCGACGAAATCGCCTGCAGGTCCGGGTCAAGCCGCGCGGTCCAGAACGCCGAACTTGCCGACGCGCTCTCGGAATCGATGGCGACGCTCGCGGCGCCGTCGGGCCGCTTCATGCGCGGCGGGGTCAATATCCTGACGGTGAGCGCGGCGCGCGGCCTGCGTTTTCCGCTCGTGATCGTCCCCGGACTCGAGGAGGCCGGGTTCCCGGCGCGGCTCCGCCAGGACCCCCTGCTGCAGGACGAGGAGCGGGCCCGGGTCGGACCCGGCTTCAGCCTGCCGCTGAGATCCCGGCGCGTGGAAGAGGAAAGGCTCCTGTTCGACATGGCTGCAAGGTCTGCGACAAGACGTCTCGTGCTGATATCGTCGCGGCTGGACGAGAGCTCGGACCGCGAAAAGATTCCATCCGAGTTCTTCTTGCGTGTGGCGGCCGTCGCCGCGGGCAGGCCCGTCCTGCTGAGGGACCTGGCTGAGGGCGCCATCCCGGGATTCCGGTCAGTCAGTCTCGAAGATCCCGCGCCGCGGCCCGGTCAGGCGGCGATCGACGAAGGCGAGATCCGCATGCGCCTGATCAGGGGCCTTTCGGGATCAGAAAGAGGCGTCCTCGAAGCGCTTGCCGCGATCGAACCGGAGCTCCTGCGCGGACCCGCGGCTTTCGACCGCGCCCGCTGGCAGCGGCGGCTGACCGCTTACGACGGCCTCATCTCGGACGGCGGCCTGCTCGCGTGGTTGAGCCGGAACGTCGGAGCCTCCTCGGCTCCGTTCTCAGCCGGCCGCATCGAGGATTACGCGCGGTGCCCCTATCTCTTCTATCTCAAGAGGGTGCAGGAGCTGGAGCCATGGGAGGAGCTCGAGCCCGCCGAGTGTCTCGACGCCCTTACGAGGGGAAGCGTCATCCACCGCATCCTCGAGCAGTTCGTGAAACGGCATTCCCGGACCCGGCTCGCCTCCGCGCCGCGGGAGGAGTTGGGGGAGAGGCTCCGGGAGATCGCTCTTGAGCATCTGGAATCCGCGCGGCCTGCCGGCATTCCCGATCTGCTGTGGGAGATCGAGCGCGACCGGATCCTTCTCGTCCTCGACAGGTGGCTCGAGTTCGAGCTCGACCGGGCCGATGACGGACTTGTACCGGTGTTCACGGAGCTGCCCTTCGGCGACATGCCCGGCGCGGAAGGCAATCCGGGCCTGGCCGTCAGCGCGGGGCGGCACAGCTTCACGCTGCGCGGCCTCATCGACAGGGTGGACATATCGGATGACGGCAGCCGGGCCAGAATCGTCGACTACAAGGCCGGGTCTCTACCGGCGACCATGGCCGGCGACAAGGGGACGGCATTGATGGCCGGGGAGAGGCTGCAGCTCGCCGTGTACGACGGAGCGCTCCGGCGTCTCCCGAATCTCAAGCGGGTGCAGATGATGGTGGAAGGGGAGTTTCTGCATCTTCAACCTTCCGACGGGACCATCGCGGTCCGGCGATTCGCGCCGGAGGAGATGGAGCGCGCCCTCGCGACGCTGCCCGGGATCCTCGAGGTCGTCGGCGACGGGATCGAAGGAGGGCGGCTCTTCGCGCGGACGCGAGGCGCGCTTTACGGCGACCGCCAATGCCTCTACTGCAAGTATGCGCGTATCTGCGGCAAGGACCGCGAGCGCCGCGAAGAGAGAAAATCGGCCGACCCGGCCGTCGTGCAGTTCAGCCGGATGGCGGAGATTGACGGATTGGGCGGAGACGAGGGATGAAGGACGACAGCCGCGAGCGGTCGAGAGCCGTCACCGAGGTGCAATCGTCGCTGATCGTCGAGGCATCGGCGGGGACCGGCAAGACGAGCGCCCTTGTCGACCGCATCCTGCATCTTGTTCTCGACGCGGGTCCCGACGGGACTCCACTCAGGATGTCGGAGATCGCAGCGATCACCTACACGGAAAAGGCGGCCGGGGAGATGAAGATCCGGCTCCGCCAGAGATTCGAGCAAGAGGCGGAATCGCCCGGCGAGAGAGGGGAACGGGCGCGCTATGCGCTGCGCGACCTGGAAGGCGCGGCCATCTCGACCTTCCATTCTTTCGCCGTGTCCCTGCTCAAGGAAAGGCCTGTCGAGGCGGGACTCGACCCGCGCTTCACGACACTCGACGAGTCGCAGGGGGACCTCCTTTTCCAGGAGATCTGGGAACCGTGGATCTACCAGGCCGTCCTGGAGCGTCACCCCGCCCTGGAGAGCGCGCTGAGGGCCGGCCTGGGGCTCGACAGGATAAGGGAGTTCGCCCAGGTGCTCCGGCGGCACGCTTATGCGGTGCGCAAACTGCAGCTTCCCTCGCCCCCTAAACCCGAGGTGCTGCACGGCGCCATTCGCCGGTGCCTCGAGGATGCCAGGGCCCTGGAACGATTGATCCTGAACCCGGGAGACAAACTCGCAACGAAGCTCGTCATGGCGATGGAATGGTTGGGCTCGCCTGATCCCGCCGTCGACTTCCCGACCGGATTCCGGCGCTGCGGGGCCGCGGCCAACTGGTCGGGAGGGAGCGCTTCGGTCGAGCGCGTGAGGGCGCTGCTCGACGGAGCGGAGCGGCTGCGCCGGCAGGCGCGCGAGTCGCCGCTGCAGTGGCTCATCGACCGCCTGCTCCGCTGGTTGATGGATGGATTTCTGGCCGAGTGGGAAGCCGGCAAGCGGCGGCGGGCGCTGCTCGACTTCGACGATCAACTGCAGGAGGCGCGCAAGCTGCTCGTGGGAAGCACGGCCGCCAGGCGCGACTTCCGCCGCCGGTTCAGGGCCGTTCTGGTCGACGAGTTCCAGGACACGGACGCGGTACAGCTGGACCTTGTGCTGCTGCTCTCCTCAGGCGGCGACAGCGTCGATGACCCGCAGCGCCTGACGCCGGAGGCGGGCCGCCTGTTCATCGTCGGCGACCCCAAGCAGTCGATCTATCGGTTCCGCGGCGCCGATATCGAGTCCTACCTGGATGCCGTCGCCCGCTACGGGACGGGCGGGAACCTCCGGCGACTGGAACTGACGAAGAACTTCCGGTCGGTCCCCTCGATCCTGCGGTTTGTGGACCGTGCCTTCAGCGGCCTGATGAAGGCTTCGGAGGACGGCCGCTACCAGCCCGATTACCTCGCGTTCGGCGGGGCCGTAGCACGGACCGGCGAGCCGGATCCGCCTTCAGTACACATCCTCGCCGACCGGGATGCCGGGGGCAGGGTGGCCGGCTCGGGGCGGGACTTTCTGAACGCCGAGGCGGCGCGCGTCGCGCGCCTGATCCGGGAGATGCACGACGGCGGCGGATGGATGGTCGAGGAGGCCGCGGCCGGGGGGCCGGGCGCGGTGCCGGCTCGACGGAAGCCCCGCTACGGCGACATCGCCGTTCTCATGCCGGTGCTTACGCGGGCCTATGTTCTCGAGGACGCGCTGGCGGAGGCGGGCATCCCCTTCGTGCTCGAAGGCGGAAAGTTCTATTATGCGAGAAGCGAAGTCTCGTCGGCCATCGCGGCGCTGGTCGCCGTCGCCAACCCCAACGACACGGTGGCGCTGTATGCTGCGCTGCGGTCCATCTTCTTCGGCCTTTCGGATGAAGACCTGCTCCGCGCGAAGGTGGAGGGCCGCCGGTTGGACTACAGGCAGGAGGTCCCGGGTTCATCGCCGCTCTCCGGGCCCTTCCGTGTCCTGCGCGAACTTCACGAGCGGAGACACGAGCGGGCTCCCTCCGAGACCTACGAGTTGCTGACGGCGAACACGGGCGCGCGCGAGGTGCTGGCCACCCGCGGGCTCCAGTCGCTGGCCAACCTGGCCAAGCTCGCGCGCACCATCCGGTCGCTGCAATCCGGACGCACCTTCTCGCAGGTGGTGGCGCTTCTGGACGCCATGGATGAGGAGGGCGCCGCGGAACAGGAAAGCCGCCTGCTCGAGGAGCGCAGCGACTCCGTCCGGGTCCTGTCCGTCCACAAGGCCAAGGGGCTCGATTTCCCGATCGTCATCGTCGCCGGGATGGGCCGCCCCAGAAGGGGGAGCAGGGAGGACTTCCTTGCAGATGCCCATCAGACGGGCACGTTCGGGCTCAAGGTCAAGTGCCTCGATCAGCAGATCGCCACGCCCGGCTGGGACGTTCTCGAGGAGGGCAACAAGAAGCGGGAGTACGCGGAACTTGTACGGCTTCTGTATGTGGCCCTGACGCGGGCGCGCGATTACCTGGTCATCTCGGCTCACAACCACGGCGACCGGGCGGAAGCGGCTCGTTTCAAAGGGACCCGCCTGGAGCCTCTCTCCGGCCTTCTTGCCGATCCTGAACTCGAATCCGAAGGTTGGGTCAAGTTTGTCGATGTGGCGGCCCTGGATCGAGCCGCATTGCCGGCGCCGGTGCGACCGAAGGCTCCCTCTCAACGCGCCTTGAAGAAGGCATACCAGGATGAGCGCGCTGCGCTGGAGGCCGCGCTGGCAAAGGGGGCAGGCGCCCTCGCGCCCCCTGAGGGCGAGCAGGACCCGGGCGGGGCAAGGAGCCGGGCGGTCCGCATGGGCGTCGCCTTTCACGAAGCGATGGAGAGTCTCGATTTCAGCGGCCCGGCGGGGATCGCCCGGATCGTCTCCGAGTGCGGCGCGCGGCACGGGCTGGATGCGCAGGCGGTCGCCGGGTTGCGCCGGATGATCGAGACAACCGCCGGGTCCGAACTGATCGAACG
>JACADW010000105.1 GCA_013388445.1 Acidobacteriota bacterium
AGGATGGCCGCGAGATCGATACGAATGAAACAATTGCGACCGACAGGCGAATTGCGTCGATCTGTAACTAACGTATAATCAACAATTTACAAAATCGCAACCGTCTTTTGACGCCGTGGGATAAACCGAAGCGTCGCCGCGTCAAGGTCGGAGCCGCCTGAGTCGATGACATAATGCGCTGGAGCCGTTCTGCGTCTGCTGCTGCTGTTGCTCGCCGTGGCCGCAGGTTTCGCGTCCGCCCAATCACGCCGGGCAAGGAGGACAGCGCCTTGTCGACGCCGCTCGTGATCCACGAGGCCGGGGGAAGACAGGTCGTCGTCAGCGCCACGCCGAAGACCCCGGTCCTATGATCCTGCGATAGGAAAGGTGATCTGGAAGTGTGCCGGCCTCGGCGCCAATGTCATCCTCGTTCATCGTGACGGCATCGTTTACATCATTAGCGGGCACCGCCATCCAAAACTGATGGCAATCAGGCTCGGCCGCCCGTGCTGGACCAGAATGATCCGGGTTTCGTCCGGTCTGCCGCTTAGATAGTGGGGTTCTGCAATCTGTGCCTGCCGTCCCAACGGGTTTCCACACAGCCGCCTTTAGGGCATGCTACACCGCCTCCGCGCAATGACGGTCGAATAGACTTTGCTCGTCTCACCCGGCACCGGGAACCGGTCTTCGCGCGAAAGCTCGATCTCCCAGCCGCTGAACCGCTGCTCCAGCTCGTGGGGGCGCAAGAGATGAGAGTTGCCGGGGGTGAACACCTTCACGTAGGTGGTTCCTTCGACAAGTACATTTCGACCGAGGCCGCAACTGCTCGACCGTCGACCCGAAATGAGCCCACTGTGTATGCACGTGTAGTGCAGAATTCTGGGGGTGCCCTCTAATGATTTCAGCGACTTACGGCTGGCTAAACCCCCGAGTTGTCAAAGTCGGGTTAAGTCTCGAACTTGAAATCTGGCGGCATTACTGCTTGCGCGGCGGCTCTGCCTTGGTGATGCCCTTGCCCTGCTCGATCGTGATGAACTGGTTTCCCGCCACGTCAGAAACGGTTTCGACCTTTCCGTCGGGCCAATGGATCTCGATCTGGTCCACCCTGGTCCGGTTCCCGAGCCCGAAATGCCTGCGACGGTCGATCGTCGAGATGTAGCTCCCGCCCGTGAAGACCTCGTCCCACTGGATGAGGTCGCCCGATACAACCTTCAACCGCGCACCGATGGCGTCACGGTTGCGGGCGGGTGCGAGCAGCTTGACTGAAAGCCAGTTATTCGTGTTCGGTCCCGTATTCCTCAGCACGAGTGCCCGTCCGTCCTGACTGTTGATGATCGCATCGACAAGACCGTCATTGTCGTAGTCGCCGAATGCCACGCCGCGGAGCACGTGCGTTTGCCCCAGCACCTTTCCGTTCAGGGCCGCGACCTCCTCGAATGTCCCGTCTCCTTTGTTATGAAATAGGAGCATTCTCTGGCGGTATTTTGTCATGCCTCCCGGAATATTGTCGACCTGCGGGTAGACGTGACCGTTCACGATGAGCAGGTCCTTCCAGCTGTCGTTGTCATAGTCAAAGAACGCGGTCGACCAGCTTACCCAGGGGCCCATGTGCTTGGCGATTCCGGCGGCGAAAGTGACGTCGGTGAACATCAGAGGTTCGTCGTGGCGGTACAGAACATCGTATTCATCGGCGAAGTTGGTCACGAACAGGGAGAGCCTGCCGGTATGCAGGTAATCACCCAGCGCGATTCCCATCGATCCCTGCTCGTTTCCGTCTTCCCCCACCGCGACGCCCGCCAGGAAACCCGTCTCCACAAAGGTGCCATCCTTCTGGTTGTGGTACAGGAAATTCGGGCCCGCGTCGTTGTTCACATAGAGGTCCGGCCAGCCGTCGGCGTCGGCGTCGAAGGAAATCACGGTCAGACCGAATCTGCCTTCCGGGTCTGTCACTCCGGCTTTTTCTGTCACGTTGGTGAAGGTGCCGTCGCCGTTGTTGTGAAACAGCGCGTCGCCGGCACCCGGCAGCCCCCGCGGGCCGCACTGAACCGGAACGCCGCGGTACTGGCAGAACTTGCCCTGGCCGAACTTTGGCAGGTCTTCCAGCTTGAAATCGACGTAGTTGGCGACGAACAGGTCGAGCCAGCCGTCCTCGTCGTAGTCGAAAAAGACCGCGCCCATCGACCAGTGGGTGTCGTTGACGCCGGCCTTCGCCGTCACGTCGGTGAAGGTTCCGTCACCGTTGTTCTGGTACAGGAGATTGGGGCCGAGGCACGTCACATAGACGTCCTGGTCTCCGTCGCCATCGTAATCAGCCGCCGAGACGCCCATGGCCCAGCCTGAGTATTTCAGGCCCGAGTTCTCGGTCACGTCGGTGAAGGTTCCGTCGCAGTTGTTTCGATACAATGCGTTGGGTGCGATCTTCGGGTCGTTCCTCTCCACGGTGGGTGCATTGGTGAAAAAAACGTCCATGCAGCCATCGTTGTTGAAATCGAACATCCCGATGCCTCCGCTCATCGATTCAGGTATGTATTTCTTGTCGATGTCGAAGACATGATCAAACTTGATCCCGGCTTGGTCTGCCACGTCCGCGAACCGCTCGACCGGTTCCTGGGGTGAAGCCGCGAAAAACGATGCGAAGAGCCACGATGACAGGAGAAGCGCCGAAAGGGCCGATATGAAGCGGCGGTGCATGGTCCGGGGGTCTCAGTCGTCCTTCTTGGCGGGCTTCGGCGCGCTCGACGCGGCGGAAGGCATGCTCACGCTGCGTTCGTTGCGTTCCCGGAACTTCTTGAGCGTCTCCTGATAGAGCTGGGTCTCGCGCGCGGCTGCCGCTGAATTGCCCAGACGGCGATAGATCTGGCTCAACTGGTAGTGCACTTTCGGTTCCTCCGGGTTCAGGCGACCGGCCGCTTCGAACGCCTCGCGGGCCTGGTCGAAGCGTCCCTGGCGGGCATAAACCATTCCCAGGGTCAGGTGCGCATCGGCGTGATCCGGCTCGCGCGCGATCACCTTTTTCAACAGTTCCTCCGCGCGGGCTCCGTCTCCGCTCTCGTGCGCGATGACCCCGAGTTGATAATACGCGACGAGCCGGTCGGGCTGAAGGCGCAGGCTCTCTTCAATCTCTTTGCGCGCGTTGACCAGATCTTTCCCGGTGTAGTATGCCCAGCCGAGCGATCCGTGCCCTTCGGGATCGTCCGGTTTCAGCTTCACGTAGCGTTCGAAGTACGGAAGCGCCTCATGGTACTCCATCGGCGACTCCATGAGCGCGGTGCCGAGAAAGTACAGGAACTCGGGACGGTCCGGTTCCAGGAGGACCGCCTTGCGCATGGCCACGATGGCCTCGGCGGCCAACTGGTTTCTCAAGCTGATTTGAGCGTACTCGAAGAGCAATTCGGGGGAATTGGGAGCGATGCGGCGCGCCTGCAACATGCATCTCCAGGCTGCTTCCGTGTCGTTTCGCTTCAGGGCCACGCCCGCAAGCTGGCGAAGCGTCGTGACGGATTGCGGATTATGTTGCAGGGCCTGGCGGAGCGTTTCCTCCGCCTCCGCATAGCGGCTGGCAGAGATATAGAGCCCGCTCATTACCTGCCAGTAGTCGGAAGGGCGCTGTTGCACCGGAATCGACTTGAGGCGCGAGACAGCGGCATCGACCTCGCCGCGTTCGCCGTGAAGCAGCGCCAGGTTATAGAGGACCCGGGCATCCTTGGGCGACAGCCGGGCGGCCTTCTGCAGCATCTCCATTGCGCGCTCGTTCTCATTGCGGTTCCGGTAGAGTACACCCAGGTTGCCGTAAGGCCCTGCGAGCTTCGGATTTGCCCGGATTGCCCGCTGGAACAGTTCCTGAGCTTCTTCGGTGCGCTGCTGTTGGGCGCGAACGACTCCCAGCATGTTCAGCGCAGTGGCATTGTCGGGAGCCGATTTCAGCACCTGGGTCAGAGTCTGTTCGGCTGCCGGCAGATCGCCCGCCTCAAGGGCCCGGCTTGCCTTCGCGAGCCTGGATGCAGCCTTATCGGCCGTCTGCCCGGGGGAGACGGGTGAGGCGGCAAAGAAGAGGAGACCCGCGAGGATCATGCCTGGCTTGCCCCGCAGCAAAATACGGTGCTTCATGAAATAACTCCACTCCGGCGTGCCCGCGCTTAAGATTACTGAAGTCAAGCGCGCAAGCAAAGCCCAAAGGACTTTCATCTTACTCCGCTCCTGCCGATGCCAGTCGAGGGCTTCGCCCTTCTTAATCCCGTGCGCCTTCCGCTTCACCGGAGAATGGCGGTTCATCCCGCGCGCCGGGGGTTGATGATTCCCGATTCACCATCGTCCTGGGACAGATTCGCACCGGACGACTACCTTCGCCCAATGACCGCACTTCTCGCCCGAAAGGGCAACGATTTGACCTCCGAGCGATCGACGAGGTTTGTGACGTCCCTGACGGCTGCGCACCTATCCAGCCCTTGCGACCAGGGTTTATCGGCGGTAGCATCGGTGTGTGCAGGTGCGCAGGAGGGCATCATGACGACTCGCAGATGGGTTCCAGCTGTGTTTTCGGTACTGATCTGTGCCGCTTTCCTGCTCGCCAAGGATTTCTGGGAGCAGCCGTTCGACAAATGGAGCCGGAACGATGTTCTCAAGATGCTGAACGATTCCCCGTGGGCCGCGAGCCAGACTTTCACCGGCGTGATCGGCACCAAAGATGCGGGCGACCGTGGTGAGAAGGAAAAGTATCACAAGTTTACGGTCCGCTTTTTCTCGGCGCTGCCTGTCCGGGAGGCATACGTCCGCATGTATCGTTTGATCAACAAGTATGACGAAATGAATGCGGATCAGAGGCGGCAGTTTGACAGCCGCTTCAACCGTCCGCTCACGCTGGATTTCAGCGACCGGGTGGTCGTCGCGCTGGAATACGCTACCAACGATCCCGACGTCAGCCGCGAGCTGAAAGCCTTCCTGGACTCGGCGAGGACCGATACTCTGAAGCAGAGCGTGTACCTCATCACCAAAGCGAATGGAAGGGTCGAACTCAGAGAATACTTCACGCCGAGCCCGGATGGATCCGGCGCCAAGTTCATTTTCCCGCGCCTGATCGACGGCAAGACCGTCGTCGCCCTCGACGACAAGGACCTCCACTTCGACATGTGGATGCCGGTGGTCAACGAACGGCTGTACATCGACTTCAAGCCTGCGAAGATGATCTACCGCGGGCAACTGGCATTTTGAGAATCGGCGCCGCCTGAACAGCGGGACGCAATCCCCAACGCGGACGAGCCGCAGCCAGGCAGGGAACGACTGACCGCAGAGCCGCCGAGAACGCGAAGCAACCGACCTTGTTTCTCTCTGCACCGCCGGTGTTCTCTGTGTCCCCGCGGCGAATTGAGAGGTCATAGAATCAGGATCTCGAGACTCGACGGCACTTCGGACTGCTCTCAAAGCTGCAGCCGGCATGGGTTTCAGAGGAGCAGTCGAGATTTCCTGGCAAAAACGAACCAACTCGGGAACCAAGGAACCGAGCGGACGAGTTGTGTCTGGGGCAGGGAGGTTTCCGCCGCAGGGGCGCCGAGGACGCACGGAAGGGTGTTTCTGCTTTTGGCCCTGTGGCGTCCAGAACGAGGCCCACATCGGGGTCCAGGCACAGGCCGAAAGGGTCCGCGAATATGCCGGAGATATTATCTGGTGCCGCGGAACTTGGACTGCAGAAGCGCGATCTTTTCCTGCATAGAGGGCTCGGGTTCGGTGGGTGGCGGCTGTGTTTCACCCGGATCCTCCGGGGCCGGCGCAACGGCTGCGGCGTTTTCGGGCACAGGTGCCTCAAGCCTCGTACGCCGCGGCGGCCGGCGGCCGGGCCGGCGTCGGGATTCCCTGGGAGCCAGCGCGGCATCCTGCCCGCCTTCCGGCGCTGCCGCACGTTCCCGCGGCGCGGCGGTTTTCGGCCTGAACCGCGGCGTCCTCTTGCGCTCCCGGGGAGTCTTGGGGAGCAGGGCCTTCATCGAAAGGCCGATGCGCTTGGTCTCTTCCTCGATGGAAATGATCTTGACCTGCACGACGTCGCCTACACGCACGGTCTCGCGCGGGTCCCGTATGAAACGATTGGACATCTGGCTGAGGTGCACCAGTCCGTCCTGATGTATTCCTATGTCCACGAAGGCGCCGAAGTTGGTGACGTTGGTGACCGTGCCCTCGAGCACCATCCCTTCTTTCAGGTCGCCTATCTGCCGGACATCGGGGCGAAACTTCGGGGCCGCGAATGGCTTCCGGGGATCCCTCCCGGGATGGAGCAGTTCTTCCCGGATGTCCTCCAGCGTGGCCATGCCTATCCCTTCCTGAACAAACTCCTCCAGCTTCAATGACTTTACGAGCTCTGCATTGCCCACCAGTTCAGATACCGCGCATCCCAGGGTTGTGGCCATCCACTCGACTATGGGATATGTTTCGGGATGTACGGCCGTCCGGTCGAGTGGATTCTCTCCGCTGCGGACCCTCACAAAACCTGCGGCTTGCTGGTAGCTGAGGCTTTCCATCCCCGGAACGCTTGCCAGGGCCGCTCTCGAAGTGAAGGGTCCGTGCGTATCCCGGTGCGCAACCACCTTGCGTGCGAGCCGGTCGTTGAAGCCGGCGACGTAGCGGAGCAGGAAAGGCCCGGCGGCGTTCAGGTCGACGCCCACATCGTTCACGCAGGCTTCGACTATCTGGGTAAGGCCGCGGTGGAGTTCCTTCTGGTCCACGTCGTGCTGGTATTGGCCCACCCCGATGAGTTTCGGGTCGATCTTGACCAGTTCGCTCAGGGGATCCTGCAGGCGCCGGGCAAGGCTTACAGCGCTGCGACCCGATGCGGACATCTCCGGGAATTCCTCGCGCGCGGTGCGCGACGACGCGTACACGGCGAGCCCGGCGTCGTTAACCCCGACCAGAAGCACCCCTTCGATCTTTTCTTCAGCGAGGATCGTCCGGATCACGCTCTCGAGGTCGCGTGCGAGGGTATTACTGCCCAGAGCAATCGCCTGGACGCCATGACGCGCGATCAGGTCCTTGATGAGTGCGCGCGCCGCCTCCACCTCGTTTTTGGGCGGCAGGGGGCTGATCACCCCCGCTTCGAGGAGCTTGCCGTTGCCGTCGACGACGACGACATGGCACTCCTCCGCCTTCGCCGCGTCTATTCCCATGACGACCAATTGTCCCGCGGGAGGCGACATCAGCAGGCTGCGGAGGTTTTCCTGGAACACGCGGATTGCCTCGCGGTCGGCCCGCTCCTTGAGCATGGCGCGGACCTCTGTTTCGATCAGCGGACGGAGGATGCGGTGGTAGCTGTCGCGTGCCGCCTTCTCGAGGATGGGTGCGAAGGCCGATTCCTTGTCCTTGATCACGGTCGTGAGCAGAAACTCAAGGGCCGCGGCGCTGTCGCCCTGGATCGCGGAAGTCAAGATCCCTTCCTTGGTACCTCTGCGGATCGCCAGCACCCGGTGCGATGGGATCTTGGCCACCTTTTCCCGGCGGTCGTAATACATGGTGTACTTTGTCTTCAGGCCGGCCTTGGCGGGAACAACGGTCGATACGACCACCCCTTCGTTCCAGAGCATCTCGCGGAGCTTCTGCCGTACCCTGATATCGTCGGCGATCCATTCTGCGATGATATCGGCACTCCCCTGGAGTGCCTGCTCGCGGGACGTGACCTGCTTTTCCGGATCGATGTAAACGTCGGCGTGTTCTTCGAGGCTCCAGGCATCCGGTTCCTGGTTCCAGAGATACTCGGCGAGCGGTTCCAGCCCTTTCTCGACCGCCTCGGTTGCACGCGACCGCTTCTTGGAGCGGAAGACCTGGAAGAGGTCCTCCAGTTCCACTTTATTAAAGATCCGATCGATTCGCTGTTGCAGTTCGTCGGTCAGCTTCTTTTGATCCAAGAGCAACCTGACCAGGGCGGCCCTTCTTTCGAGCAGGTCCGCGTAGTAGCTCATCCGCTCCTGGACGGCGCGGATCTTTGCGGGGGCGAGATTTCCGGTGGCCTCCTTTCGGTAGCGGATGATGAACGGAGCGGCGAGGCCCCTCTCGAACAACCCTACCACCGCGGCCGCAGTCCCTTCCTGCAGTCCCACCTCCAAGGCGATGCGTGAGACGATCGTCGGGTCCATAGGCGGATATTCTTACCGTGACGCGCGGCAGGAATCAACTTGGAAAACAACCGTATCGGGCGTGCCGCAGGTCAGGCGTGCCCCCGGAAGCAGCATGCCTGGCACTCCTGTGCGGAGATGCATCGAAGGCGCGGCCGCGCGGGGCGGTCAAAACCAGGGTCCAAACCAGGGAATAAAATAGCGCAGGCCCGGTGTGAAGTGAGGCGGACGTACCTGCCGGTCACGTCTGGATCCGGCCGTGTATCGCCGCGGTCTGTAAGGCTGATCTGAGCTGGCCCCCAACTCGCCATAAGCGAATCGGATGGGCTGCTTCAGCTCGATGTCGAATTCGGTGCCGGGTTCGAGGACGAGATCCGGACCGCGCGAGAACAGCACGCCGACGAGGCCGGCCGCTGCACCGGCCCCGGCCCCGATGCCTGCGCCGGTGCCACGCCCGGCGATCGCCCCAATGATCGCACCCTGGCCCGCTGCTCCCGCCACCATGCCCGCATCGCTGCCTCTGGTCGCATCCGTCTCGACGGATTCGTGGCTCCGGTCGAGTTTCTCGGTGCCGGGCCCGTGAATGCCGCGAAATGATGCGACCAGATTCCGTGTCACGCCGTTGGCCAGGATAACGATGTCGATCCGGATGGCGATCCTTCCCCTGCCCTTGATCTTGCCGGGACGGACAACGTCGGTCACAGTTCCGCGCACAAGCGTCCCCCGGGGCAGCACCAGCGTCTGGTTGATCCAGACCGGGTAGACCGTCTCTGCGTGGAAAGTGTCTCCCGGCTGGCTGTTTCGGGTGTTCAGGAAGCTTGTCAGCGAGATCGGTATCACCGTTCCCGCAGGGATGGTGATCTCCGGGTCCGGCGTATCATAGGGCGCCGATTCCTTCGGAACCGTTTCCTGGACGAAAGCCCAGGGTGCAGGCAGGACCAAGACCGCCAATGCGAAAATGCCCAATCCCAGTAAACGCATATACCACCTCCCCGCCATCCGGTCTGACCGGTCCCGGACCGCCGGCCTCACTCGACCAGAAAGATGCAGGCGGGGCGGAAATGGTTCACTTTTCGGCCCACCACATCTCGCCCAGCTTCTCCCTGATCACCACGGAGCTGAGGAGCGCAACCGCCTTGCCGAGCCCCTCTTCGACGGACATCAGGCTGTCCTCGTGCTCTATCGAGAGCACGTCGTCATAGCCGACCATCTGGAGCGTCGAGACGAAGTCCGCCCACCATTCGGCGCCATGTCCGTAACCGACCGTGCGGAACAACCAGGAACGGCGGATTTCCTCTCTGTAGGGCTTTAGATCCAGCACGCCGGCCCGAGCGATGTTCGATGGGTAAAGCCGCGTGTCCTTGGCGTGCACGTGGAAAATGGCATCGCCGAGGATTCGCACCGCCTGAACCGGATCGATCCCCTGCCAGAAAAGGTGCGACGGATCGAGATTCGCGCCGATGCTCTTTCCGGCCGCGTCACGCAGCTTCAACATGGTCTCCGGCGAGTAGACAACAAAACCGGGATGCATTTCGAGCGCGATCTTGACACCGTGGTCTTCCGCGTGCCGGTTACGCTTGACCCAGTAAGGGATCACCTTCTTTTCCCACTGCCATGCGAGGAGATCCAGGAATTCGTCGGGCCATGGACATGTGACCCAGTTCGGGAACCTGGCCCGGTCCGAATCGCCCGGGCAGCCGGAGAACTCGATCACCTTGTGAACCCCCAGCTTCTCCGCCAACTGGACCGTCCTCCGACTCACCCCGTCGTTCGATCTGGCGATCTCGCGGTTGGGATGAATGGGATTGCCGTGGCAGGAGAGAGCGGAGATCCGGATGCCGTTGTCCTCCAGCTTGCGCCGGAAGTCTTTCCTCTTTCCGGCGTCGGTGAGCAACTCAAGTTTGCAGTGAGCGTCCCCGGGATAGTTGCCGGTGCCGAGTTCCAGATCCGCGATGCCAAGTGCCTTGCAGCGCCTGATCACTTCGTCGATGTCTTCCTTGCCAAACAGTGCAGTCAGTAGTCCGATTCTCATGCGCGCAGTATAGCACACGCTTCCGGGCGTTGTGATCCGGGGGCCAAGGCGCCTCCGGAATGGAAGTACGCTGCGCCTATCCGTAATCTCGTCCGTTAAAAACAGGTCTCTCCTCAGCCCGACCGGCGGCTTGTCGCGCGAAGGGGATGTACGGGACTCGGTTGCGGGTGAGCCGCTTTGTGTTTTACAGTGAGGCGCATGGAAGATGAGGCCGGGCGCTATCGGGTTCTGGTGATAGGCTATGGTAATCCGATGCGCGGGGATGACGGCTTGGGCTGGCGCGCGGCAACGCAGCTGGCCGGCCTCGCTCTCGGACCGGGTGTAAAGGTCTTGGCCTGCACCGAACTGGCGCCGGAACTTGCCGAGGACGTGAGCAGGGCCGATCGGGTCATTTTCATCGATGCCGCGGCGGATACGCCGCCAGGAAAGTTGCGGGTGCTTCCACTGACACCGCTGCGTGCGGCGGAGGCTCCGATAACACATCACCTCACCCCACGGTCCCTGTTGTCTCTGGCCGGATCCCTGTATGGGCGCTGCCCGGAAGCGGCAGTTGTTTCGCTCGGCGCCGCCTGCTTTGATCTGGGAGAGCGTCTCTCGGCTGAGGCGGAAGCGGTTTTTCCCCTCCTGATCGACAGCGTCCGGGAGCTTGTCGAGGCTTCCGAAACGGCATGGCCGGGTGAAATCAACAGGACCCGATAGAGGCGTGGGCACGGACTGCGGGCTGTAGATTGCAGATCGAGGGCCGAAGGTTAGGGAAGATTCGGTCGAAAAAGGGCCCGTGACACCAGACTCGCGCTGAACACGCTTGAGATACCCGGTTTCGCTGCGGCCTCGGTAGTCGCATCGGGCCTGCGACATAAAAAGGGGTTTCTAGGCGGTACGTTCTTCCCAGTATTCCTCGAGACGGCCCGACTGAACCATGCAGCGGAGGGAGAGAATGGCATTGGCGCCTCGCAGCGAC
>JACADW010000088.1 GCA_013388445.1 Acidobacteriota bacterium
GCTCGATATAGTCCACGCACGCGTCACCGATATCCCCGCATGAACTCGGATCAAACCGCGGCCGGTAGGGATCGGCATAAGGCGCGCGCACGACGCCGCCCAGCAGCGGCCCAAACCCCCGGTGATGAAACGGCTTGCTGGCGGTCATGCTGAGCGACCCGTAGGTTCGACCGTGAAACCCGCCATAGAAGCTGACCAGATACGGCCTTTTTGTATGGAAGCGCGCCAGCTTGAGCGCTGCCTCGACCGCTTCGGTGCCGCTGTTCGTAAGGAAAGTGACAGCGCCCCCGGAGAACGGCGCGATCTCGCTCAGTCTCTCGGCCACACGCACCATTCCCTCGTGGTAAAAATCCGAACTGATGTGGATGAATCTCCCCGCCTGCTCGCGGATAGCCCTGACGACATCCGGGTGTGAATGGCCGGTCGAGCAGACCGCAATGCCGGCGATACAGTCGATGTAGCGATTGCCATCGACATCCCAAACCTCGCTCCCCACGCCGTGAGACATGGCAAACGGGTATGCGCGCGGGTAGGAAGGAGAGACGACTTCGGCATCCCGCGCCATGAGCGATCGTGCCTTTGGACCTGGAACCTGATACTTCGGGATCATCCTCTGTCTCCTGATTGGCCACGGGGCCTTGCCCCTTGAAATCCCCGCGAACCTCCTGCTTCAACCGACGGCGGTGTTTCATCACACGCAGGGACTTGAGAATTCAGAATCGCCTTCGGACACGTTTCGAACAGCCGGCCAGCTTCTTCCAACCTGGATCGCGGGGTATCGTAGCGAGATCAAGACTCTCGTAACAAGGTTCACAGCGGTCCAATAAAAGGCCTCGTCCGGCCGGATGTGGCCAGGTACATAGTCTACTGCGTCAGGCTCGCAGGAGCCAACCTGCTGGATGCACGGGAAGCGCGTCCCGGGAATACGCTGACCGAAGCTCCCGTGACGGGCGCTTTGCATCATCCGCGCGAGAGAGCGTATTGCGCGATGGCATAGGTACCATACAGAAATAAGAGGGGAATCCCCATCCAGCGCCGGAAGTGTCCTTCCCGGACGGCACGGAAGATATAGAGACGGAAGATGCCAAGAACCACCAGCATGGCCGGCAGGTGGAGCCAAAGGAAGATCTCAGGGACGGCTGCGCCGCGTTCCACGATCGGGAGCGGTCGCGCTGTCGCCGAAGCGCCGACCACGAACAGGACATTCAGCACATCGGCCCCGATCACATTGCCTACGAGGAGCTCAGGGGCTCCCTTGAAAATGCTCGTCAGCCCTACGACAAGTTCCGGCATCGAAGTACCGACGGCCACCAGTGTGGCGGCGATCACCACCTGGGGCACCCCCCAGCGAATGGCCAATGCGGCCACGGCGCAGACGAGCACATGGCTGCTGAAAACGACGACAGCAAGGCCGGCCAGACAGGAGGCGATCAGGCCTCCACAGCTCTTGTGCCGCGCCTGCTCGGGTGGCGGGGGAACGACGGGGGCAGCCCCCTCAATTTCCTCCGGGACTATGAACGGTTCGCCTCTGGGGTGCGCCCGTGCCCAGCGGACTGACAGCACCATGTAGCACGCAAGGAGCCCAAGGAGCGTCATACCCGACCACCGGGAAAGCTGAGCCTCGTCCCCGTGAAACCACCAGCTGGCGAAGCAGATGCCGGCCAGCAGACCGGCCGAACCGAACTGCAGCCATCCCTGGCGGTTCAGGACGAAACGGTCCGCCGGCAACTGCGCCAGGACGCAACCCAATCCGAAGATCAGCGCCGTATCCGCGATGATCGAGCCGACTGCATTCCCCAAAGCCAATCCCGCGTTGCCGGACCAGGCGGCCATCACCGAGACCGCGCATTCGGGGCTCGTCGTTCCGAGAGAAACGATCGTGGCTCCCACAATGACTTTGGGCAATCCGAGCCTGTAGGCGAGGCCCGAGGCTCCCTCCACGAGCCAGTCGGCTCCCTTGATGAGCGCGCCGATCGAAGCGATGGTGAGCAACAACAGCCATCCCTGATGGAGAGGCAGAAACCACTCTGGCTTTATCAGGTGATCCAACGTCTTCCTGTCCTTTCCGCGCGGCAACCGTGCCCGTCAAGTCCGGCTCCTCTGGCCGAGTGCGGCGTATAGTCTAGCAGACCGGGCCGTCCGCGGCAGGCACATCACATTCGCCTTCTTCAGGATGGTTCACGGGTCGTCCCGGCAGTTGCCTTGAGGAATGCGCGCATCGCAGTTCGTGGCGAGAATTCAAGCTGAAGTCGGGGTCGCAGGTCGCGGCTGCCAGGCGCGACAAAGTGCGGTCAGGCAGAGATCCGGTCCCTTTGACGCCGCCGGCGCCTGGTTCTCGCCCACCCCCGCCCGCCATCCTATCTTCGGAATAGATGCGATTGTTCTGTATCGACCATCCTGCTCTCGAGTGACGAGCGGTCCTTGATGCGAGAGCCATACAGCCGCCGCACAATAGGGCATGCCGAAAGATGGCCATGGGGCGTCGATCCCGCGGCTGCACGAGAGCGTCTGCCCGGAGGACCACGGGCTAAACAAACTGAGGCAGGCAGAGTACTATGGGGTGAGGCATTCGGAATAGAGCGCCTGCAGAACTCCTGCCGACCAACGGCCTGTATTCCGGACGCCTGACATCTTTGGGGGGAGTCGACACAGATGCCGGATATCAGCTCGCAGTTGCAGCAGGCCCTCTATCCCTTTCTCACCGGACTGGCCCGCATCGTAATCATACTCGTCGCGGCCTTCGTGATTTCCAGGCTGGCGCGCAGGTTCATCCGTGGACTGCACGCCCGCCTGGTGCGCGTCATGGCCAGGCACGCCGCAGGAGAGGCACAGGAACTCGAGAAACGAGCCGCGACGATCGGAGCGATGCTCAGAAAGACAGTCGGCGTACTCATCTGGGCATTGGCAATAGTAATCGCGTTGCGGGAGGTCGGATTCGATATAACCCCGATCCTGGCGGGAGCCGGAGTGGTCGGGCTGGCCGTCGGGTTCGGTGCTCAGAACCTCGTCCGCGACGTGATATCGGGTCTCTTCATGCTCCTTGAAAACCAGATCCGCGTCAACGACGTTGCGATCATCAACGGAACCAGCGGGCTTGTAGAGGAAATAAACATGCGCACGACGGTCTTGCGAAGTGCGGACGGGACCGTTCACATCTTCCCTAATGGGGCGATTACCAGCCTCTCGAACATGACGCGCGAATATTCCTATTACATGTTCAACATAGGAGTCGCCTACAGGGAGGACACCGACCGCGTGGTGGCGGTGATAAAGGACGTGGCGGACACCTTGGCAAAGGAACCGGAGTTCGCGGAGATCATACTCTCTCCGATCGAAATCTTTGGCGTCGACCAGTTCGCGGACTCCGCCGTAATCATCAAGGCGCGTATCAAGACGTTGCCGAACAAGCAGTGGATGGTCGGCAGGGAGATCAACAGGCGCATCAAGATCAGGTTCGACGAGCTGGGGATCGAGATACCTTTCCCCCACCAGAGTCTCTACTTCGGAGAGGCCAGCAAGCCGATCAGGGTGCAGCTGGAGAAACCTGCCCAGGAGGAATTGCGCCGGATAGTCCGCGAGGTCCTGTCCGAAATGCAGGCTCCCCAGGGAGGTCCGCAAGAAACCTGCTGAATTGGGGTCTCCGGCGGGCTCAACCCGGTGTCCGATACCCGGTTTTCTCGCCGTCCAGGCACAAAGGCAGCATCCTACGGCCGCTTGTACTGTTCGATCTTCGCCCCTACGGCCCCTTTGGCCATCCGCGCAAGCAATGTTCCTATCTCTTCAGGAAGCATCTTCTCAAAGGTCTTGCAGGCCAGGACGTTCTCCTCGCGCTGCTGAACCGTCTCCACACCGCTGACCAGCGTATCGATCTCCTGGCTCCACGCAAAACGCAGACACTCCTGGATTGTAGCTATGCCGCCTTTCGCAATCTGCCCCATGGCATTTGATTTCATGGCGATGAGGCCCACGCCCCTCCGGCGCACTTCGGGGCGCGGGCGCAGTGGACACCCAGGGCCGCGACGGAACAATGTATGAATGTGCGTCGATCCATGTGAGACTCCTCGCACGAGCTCTTAACATACTGACAATACCGCCGCGACCGATGTTATCCCATCCAGACTCCCTTCCTGTGGGATACGCCGAGGACCTTCCGGCAGCGGGAACAGAAGTATATGTACCGCCGCCCAAACAGACTCCTGAGCGAACGGCACCATATCTCTCTCAGTGTTTCATTGCAATGAGGGCAAATCGGCGATTCCTCTTCCTTTTCCACGCATTCGATCATGATTCATCACCTCTCCCAGAC
>JACADW010000106.1 GCA_013388445.1 Acidobacteriota bacterium
TATATCGGAACCCTTGCAAATATAGCTTGAATTGGGAATCCTCCCGGGAAACCAAAAAATTTCCGGGGCGATCATAATGACCCGGAAGGAGGAAGCCCTCCCGACGTCCACATCGACCGGGTCCGAATACTGTTCGGGCGCCGAGGGGTTCGATGCCGTCAGTCGATAGCGACCGCGGGCCAGATCCGGAATCTCGAACCGCCCCATGTCGTTTGCCAGCGCTCGAGCGGAAAAGCCGGCCTGACCCGATATGGCGACCAATGCACCCGCTGCCGGCCTGCCGTCCGGCTGCAATACCTGCCCGAAAATGGTGAACAGCACTCGCGTTTCCTGGGCGCCCGCGAGACACGCGCCGCCCAGCAATACAAGGAGTATTTGCGTCACCCGCCCCAAAACCACCATGTGCGTGCAGCTTAATTCGTCAATCGCCAATCGTCAATCGTCAACAAAAAAGGGGGAACCCTTGTGCGGATTCCCCCTTCGCTGCCTGGGATCAGGCAGGAATCAGAAGTATATCTTTGCGGCCAGCTGGATCACACGGCGCGCCTGCATCGCATACACGCCGCTGACCTCGCCCAGGGCGCGGCCCAGCCTCCCGGTGGCCGGATTGACTCCGGTGCGGGTGTTCCGGACGTATGCCGGATCGAACTTCTGCCTGGCGTAATAATCGGAAAAGTCGGAAGCGATGTTCCAGGTCAATCCGCTGTTCACGCCGGAGAAGTTCGGGTGGTTGAAGGCGTTGAACATCTCGAACCGGATCTGGATGCGACGTTCGGTGTCGCCTCCCCAGAGCGGGAAGTTCTTGTAGATCGAGATGTCGTGATTGTTGACGCCCGGGTTGGACATGTACATCCGCGGACCATAGCCGGCCGAACCAATGTCGGGCAGCATGAGCACGCTCGGGTCGAACCATTGGTCGCGGGTCCGGGAACCTGTCGGGTCCCCGGTCAGGAGCACGCGCGCTGCGTAATCCGGGGAGCCGGTGATGCTCTGCGACCGCGAGGGTTGCAGCGACGGGAAGCCGAACTCCCACGGGCTGCCGGAGCTGAACTGGCTGATGCCCGACAGTTGCCAGTTGTCCAGAACACCTTTGGCGATGATATTGTCGCCAAGCTTGGTGCTGACCCGCGGCAGGTTCCAGACATAGTTGAACGTCAGGATGTGGCGGCGGTCGAAGCCTGCTCGCTTGTATTCACGGGCACGGATCTCTGTCGGGTATCCCACCGTGGAGGTGTCGCCGTCTGCCGTGTCCATCGCCCTGCCCCAGGTGTACGCCACCGCGTAGGTCAGGCTGCGGGTGAACCTCCGGTTCACCGAGACCTGCATGGAGTGGTAGTTGCTCGATCCCATGAACTCCAGCATGTTGAGGTTGCCGTATCCCTGATAAGGCCGCAGGAAGACCGCATTCAGAGCCTTGGAGCCGTCGAACTTGTATCCCTTGTCTTTGTAAATCTGCGGGATCGAAGGATCCGAATCAGGCACCACGCCGCCGGAGAACTTGGTGGGATCCTGCGCCCATCTCTCGAAGAGAGTCCCGAGCGGGATGTAGTTGATGTTGCGACGCTGCGGCAGGTGGCTGGACGCCGAGCCCACGTAGCCCACGCTGATGACGGTTTCAAATCCGATGTCGCGCTGGATCTGCAGGCTGAAGTTGTGTGTCGTGGGAATCTGCCCGCCCGGTTCCACGGCAAACGGACTGGAAGTCCCGAGGGCGACGTTGGCCCCTTCCGCGCCGACCGTATCAAGGTTGCCCCAGTTGAAGGTCGGGACGACATTGTAAGGCGGCCCGCCCACGCCGGCGAACGCCAGGGTGTTGCCGGAGGCCCGGTCATAAAAAAGTCCGTAGCCGCCGCGGACAACAGTCTTGCCGTTCCCGAATACGTCGTAAGCGAAACCGAAGCGCGGACCGAAGATTATGCCCTGGTCTTCCACGCCGCCCCGAAGGTAGCCATCTCCGGCATAGCCGATGCCGTTGAACGGATCTCCCGAACCGGGAACGATGCGGTTTTGCAGGTATCCCGGCAGCAGGACCGAAGGATTGGCTGGATCGACGGCCTTGCCGCCGGGGGCCGGCCTGTAAAGACGAACCGCCTTCTTCGGATTCCATAGCGCGGGATTGAAGTAGCCGGCCTGGAGCCGTGAGTCATACTGAGGCTGCATCCAGTAGAAGCGCAGGCCGTAGTCGAAAGTCAGCTTTCTGGCGACCTTGAAGTTGTCCTGCACGTACCACTCGATGTTGGTGTTCCGGTACTGCCCCTGGTAGATGCTCTTCTGGGGTTCCGTGAGGCTGTCGAAGTATCCCAGCAGGGCGTTGGAATAAGGATGCCCGGTGTTGTTGGGATTCGACGTGTTGTTGCTGAAGTTGATCGTCATCGAGGCGCCGGCCGCCTGGTCCTTGCGGCTGCGCTGCGCGAAGAAACCGAACTTGATGAGGTGTTTCGCCCACACCTTCGACACGTTGTCGAGAAAATCGAAGGTCGTATTGGAGTTCTTGTAGGGAAACTGGCTGTAACTGGTGATTGCGCCGTAAGTCTGGCGCGGCGTCCCCGAGAAGTTGATGTTCACGAACTGCGCCGGGTTGTAAGGATATGGCGGCGTGAACGTGAGCCCGATTCCTTTCATCGTACCGGCATCCTTGTCTACAGGATCCAGTGTCAGGTTGTTCTGACTCGGCCCGAACAGGAATTCGTTTACCAGGGTTGGAGAGATGTTGGTCGTGATGTTCAGTGCCGCGTTCCGCGCCGGTCCCTGCTTGAAGATCGTGGGGGTCAAGGGGAAATTCTGACCTGAAGTCCAGCCCACGCCATAGGGCATGACCTGCTCGTCCTGGTCCTGAGTGAACCGCCCGAAGATGGTCGTCTTGTCGCCGAGACGATAGTCCACCCGGATGTTGTCCTGCCTGCGCGGGTAGCTGATGGACTCCTGTGATTCGTGGTTATACAGCGGTAACGTGCCGGGACTGTTGGCGTACTTGTTGAAAAGTTTGAGGATGTTCTGGCCGCTCTGATTGATTCGGGAGGCCGGTATCACATTCCCCGGGAAAGGCTGTCCGGTAAGCGGGTCTTTAATAACGATCGCGACACCGTTTCCGTCTCTGGTCTGGCTGAAATCGCCGTTGA
>JACADW010000056.1 GCA_013388445.1 Acidobacteriota bacterium
CCTTTATCATGATGATGCTGAGCAAGACGTACACCGGCTTCAATGGGGCCGCGATCAATTGATCGCGGAATCCGCCTGGGCGCCAAGTGTCGAGTTGTCAAAGACCTGAATGCCGCTGTGCGAGAGCGGCCTGTATGCCGGGCTCGGAAAGGTGTCTCCGATTACTACATCGGTTTCCATGTATAACATTCCATTACCCTAGTGGCTTTGCGAGCGCCCCCGGACTTTCCCTCACCGCCCAGCCTCTCGCGCTCCGTCCTCATCGGGTTACAAATACCGGATAAGAACCTATCTCGCCGTCAAGAAACCGCGCCAAAAGCCGTGCCTGGATTTCAAGCAATCTCCGATAGCTCACGCGGTAGTCGAACAACGGATGCGTCACGAGTGCGTCCATCCGCAGCTCGTATGCGTTCAACAGTCCCTTACGTCCTTCAGGCGTCATGGACACCGCAGGCCCTGCCTGCACAAAATCCTTCGGTCGCACCATTCGATTGTTTATCGCGCTTAGGACAGCCGAGTCAGCCACCAAAGGCCGGAACGGTTCCATCAGATCCAGCGCCAGCGCCGGCCGCCCGAAGCGGGGTTGATGATAAAACCCCAGCATCGGATCAAAACCCACTGCATAGCAGGCAATTGTGCACTCTTTTGCCAGCAGGCTGTATGCAAACGAGAGCATCGCATTCACGGCATCCCGCGGCGGACGCCGGTTGCGCCGCGAAAAGTCGAATCTGAACTGCCCGGGCTTCTCTCCCTTCGCATCGACCTTGATCATCCCTTCGAAAGCCCCGAAATATAGGCGGGCGGCGTTTCCCTCGATTCCCAGCAGCTGTTGTATGTCTTCGGCCTGCTCCGCTCTTTCGGCCATCGTTTTCATCTGCTGCAAGGTCGGCGGATCGGGCTCCAGGTGGTTCCGTTGGAGCATGGTTCGCTGGTTGCGGATCTTTCCGGCCACGAGCTGTCTTGCAAGCAGGACGGCGAACCACTCTTGGTCGGCCAGACGATATTGCGCCTTGCGCAGAAACACGTTTTTTACGTTGAGGCCGGTGGTGATCCCATAGAACCAGCCCCCCTGCGAGAAGTAGCAGATGGGCCTTCCCGCTCCGCACAGGGCCTGTACTGCCTGCGTCGACATCTGCACGTTTCCCATCAGCGAGAGCTGCGAGATCTCGCCGATGCGTATTTCCTGTTTCAGGCTATCCTTTTCCCTGACCTGAAGCACCTCGCCCGACTTCCCCACCCGCAGCCCTTGAGTATTCAGGTACGCGGGACGCAGATCGTCTCTGGGCGCTATCAGCGCTCGCACGGGTGCAGCCGGACGCTCGGGCGGCGCGGCCTCTGCAACCCCCTCAAAGAGCCTGAGCTGCAAGCCCGAGGTTTTTCGTGGCGCCGCAGAAATGCCGTAAGTCTCATCAGGCAGGCAGATTCCCACCAGCGAACATCCGGGACACTTCGGAGAATCCACCAAGGGCGGCGGCATCGACCCCTTTTCTGCCAGACTGCGGGCTTCGCCAATGAGACGCACCGTATCGGCCATCAGTGCCTCATCGAACGCCACCCGCACGCGCTGCCTGGTCCCATGATAAAAGACGAGGCCCTCCTCGCACCGATAGCCGTTATCGCGCAGTATCAGCCCCTGGACGGCGAGCTGAACTTTGTCGCTGGGCCAGAGCTCCACACCCTGCTCGCTATCGCGCGGCTCACCGTGCTTGAAATCAACGGGCGTCACCATCCCGTCCTTCACCTCGATCAGGTCCATGCGGGCAATCACCCCATAACGGTCGCTGGAAAGAGTGACCGAGCGCGAGTGCAGGGTTTCTCCCTCGATCTCGCCGGGCCTCGGCAAAGCGTCGCCCGCACCGTCAACGCGCCGGTGCTGGAATCTGCCTTCGACGGTGTCGGCGCTTTCATTGAATACACCCTCCACCCACTCATAGAAGAACAGGCGCCGGCAGTAGACGAACTCGTTGAGCATGCGCGCTGGCAGGTACTCAGGAACCGGATCGCACACCCTTCGTTCAGGCTCTTCAATGGCTTGCATGCGATTACACCACAATGCAGGGACTGTCGATCGGGACGTACGGCTTTCCCAGCGCGCTGATTACCCGGTCGCCGCGACCCTCGGCCGGACCCAGATTGACAAAAAGAACCTGATCCTCGTCGTGGCTGATGATCGCGCTGAGTTCGGAACGGCATTTGACCAGATCGAGGGGCGTGAACTGGCATTCGAAGACTGAAAACTGGAGGTGATCCCCATAGGCGCGCATCTTCTTGAAGACCAGCCGCAGGCGCTTTTCGTCGCTGATGTCGTAGCAGACCAGGTAGCTCGTGCGCATGTACTTTCATATCGGCAAATCCCCCCGCCGAGAGCATGCCTGACCGGGCAATCGGGCTGCCCCTCCCGCTCCGGCCGGTGGCGGAGACGCGCCCATCAGGCAATCTACCTTCTGAAAGACTTGAGGGAGCGTGCATCCTGCGCAGTCCCTCTCACGATTCCGACCCGGCCGCAACGAACAGACCCAATCCGAAGTGGGATGAGTGGCCCAGACAGATCGGTCCCCAAACCGGCTGGGGGAACGTGATGCGGAAGGCGCCTGCGCTCCTGCGCCCCCCATCATCTCCGCGCTTGCGCCGGAAGCGTCGGAACTGGATGGGCCGAAGCCGGCGCGTGCCGCAGCGGTGCTCCTCGTTCAGCGGCTCCACTGAAATGGGCTCAGGAATGTCGGGCCTGACTTCACGGAGTCGGGTGAATTCCTCCAGGAGCACATGCCGCGCAAACTCGCGCTGCTTGTCCGGCCCGAGCAGATGGGGCGGATCTTTTTTTCGCCCCCGGCTCTTGGCATGCCTAGTGACCAGAAACGGAGTGGCAGATTCCCACACACGGGAGGGGCCGAAAATCGTATTGCCGGCGATCGTCTCGCGCTGTCCAAGTGCCAATAGCAGCAAGCGAACGGGATCACCCCGGTCGAGTTTCAGCAGCCTCATGCGGTCGAGCGCGGCTGCTTCAGTCTTTCCGAAGCCCATGGGCGCAAAGATGGTAAGGTGATCGATCCGGCCGTCCCCATCCTCGTCGGCTGGCAAATAGTGTGCATGCCGGTGACCACGGAGGGGGCGACCCTGCGCATCTTTCCCCGAGAGAACCTCCGACCGCGGTCTGAATGCTATCCCCGGCATCGCATTGTCTCCCAGGCAGCGCTCGGCAACTCGCCGATGGCAGCCCATGGCCGTAATCCTGGCGACTTCCGCGATGCGCAATGTGTCCTCGACCGGAGGCAGCACCGTCGCGTCAAGTATAAACCTCGCCGCTACCGGAAGTGGCCGTTCCTCCGCACAGCATTTTAGCCGTGGTGATACCACGAAGCAGGCCTTGGGCCGCAGATAGGTGAGCCAACGGGAACCCGGAGGATCCGACCAGCCCTTGTCGTGAAGTTCAAGCGTCTCCAGGCACAGATGCCAGTCCGGATCGTACAGCTTGACGCTCGACCTGGTGTCCCGCCGCCGCCTTCCGGCGGCGATCCGGACGGCGGGAGTATGCTCGTTATCGAAAGCACTATCCGGATCCGGACACAAGACCCGGATGAACTCCATATCCCCCGTTGCGACGTGGTTCTCCAACGGCGCGCAGTTGAACCGCTTGAAGGCGCGGGCGGCCTCATCATCACAAAGGATGCGCACCTCAGCCCAGGATTCGGCCCGGCCTACGAAAGAGAGACCCGCGGCGAGACGCTCCAGGGCGGCGCGCTCTGGGGCATCCGCGGTTTCGCCGGGCCAGAGAATGGCCACTTCTGCGCTTTTCTCCACCGCGACGAACGTATCGAAAATAAGCGTGCGATCCCCAGGCCCCTTCTTGAACCATGGCATGTAATGCCGCGCATGGCCTGTTGAAGCCGGAGGCAACGAAAAAACAGGCGGAGAAGCCATCTTTCTCAAGAGGCTCTCGACAACCGGCGCCGGACAAGAGGGGTCGTCATCCAGCTTGCGTTTCCAGGTGGCGACCATCGCCCGCAGCAGACGCCAGGGCGACGGCGGCCACTCGGGGACACCCTCGTTGACGTGGTGTCCCCATGGAGTCGCGTGGAATCGGCCCCCGGGGAAGCGTATGGCGATGGCGATCATTCCTCCTCCTCTGCAGTTTCGAGACCTTCATCGGCGGCGGATTCCTTCGCGACCTTCTTCGTCGGAGGAACCCACGTCACCTGTGTGACCGGAGGATCCGCGCATAATCCCTCTACCCGACAGGCTGCAATGAGTTTGGTGCAGTCCTGCAACAGGTCGTGCTCCGACGGGACGGTGAAGCCCTCCGGCTGGGTCACTCTGAGCCCACCATCGACCCTGAGATCGCACGCAGTGCGCAGGCGTAGGCCGGTAGACAGAAAGCGCCGAACCTTGAACAAGGCCAGAGCGACGAGAAGACGGATCGCATTGTCCGGCAAACCGTAGCCCCTCAGGAGTGAAAGATCGAGGTTGAAGTAAGCTGTGATCTTCTCAGCGGTGAACTCAGTACGAGGAAAGGGCACATTGCCAAAACCCGATTTCGTATCCCCACTGGGATCCACACGATCGTTCTTCACCCCTCCGCTTTCCGCAACCCGCACATTCTTGGCTTCGATGAAACCGGAGAGGACGCGCGTGAGGCGCAATCGACCGCCCGCCAGATCCGGTTGGGCAAGAAATACGCCGTGCAGAACCGCGCCGGTGTCGTACTCGAAAACCAACCGCGCAAGGCGCGAAATGTCCACGGGCCCCGTCTCGAACCCGGCAACTTGCTCCTTGAGAAGATTGAAGATCTTCTTGTCCTGCCCTTTGAGAAGGTAAGGTGAATTGATGCGGTGCGCCTCCAGAATGGAATTGGTAAGCATGTGGCCGTCCCTGCGATTGACCCGCAGGTAGGGCAGTCCGCGCAAGGGGGCAATCAGGTCAGCCGTCGCTTCATCCCAGCAGACCAACTCCATGCGATTGGCTACCGACTGGGCTGACTCGACGAGCAGCATCTCGGTGCCGTCGGGCAGCGTGTAGCGGGCCGCTCCGAGATCAGCGAAGCCCGTGGGTTGAAACCTGCTGCCCTGCAACGGCCTCAGGTCCGCCTCCATCAGCAGGCGCGGCACGCGTTCCAGTTTAGACAAGTCCAGCGTGATAGATGTTTCATTAGGCATCGTGTTCTCCTTCTCCGACGTCAAACGGCGGCTTCGACCGGCGCCGCCATCGTCCTCAGCACCAGGTGGGCCAGTTTTATTACGTCGCTTTTTGCTATGGGAAACAGTAGCGCTGCGGCAAGGCGGCGCGGATCCATGTCATCCACACGCCATTCCTCACCGCGAAAGGAGGGTCCTCTGGGGGGCGAGCCCATCGGCAGAAGGCCGCCGGCGCGCAACCTCCGAACCGCCAGCGCACACGCATCCCCCGTTCGCCCGGCGCGCAGGAGGCCGAGCAAACCGGGTTCGGGGCGGACGTCGACCGGCCCCGCCTTCGACTCCAGTGGCCACGGCAGAAATAAAAGCCTCAACAGGGCGTAAATCCGGGGCAGAGGCATTCCCTCAGCACCACCCCAATGTTTCGGCCCATGATGATCCTCATCCTGATCGACTAGCACCAGACCCCATAGAAGCTCCTCGAGCAACGCGTCATCCGACATCCCGGCCATGAAGGCAGCCACGGCATCAAGCGAAGCGTTTCGTCGAGATGACAGCGGCAAGGCAACACAGCCCATGCGGGCGCCGTCCATGAGGCGGCGCTCCAACACCGCCGCGAGGTTGGCCGGCAGGGCGGTTTTGGCCCATACCACCGCGCGCTCTCGGTCGATCCACTCAGCCACCGGCTTTCCTTGCTTTACGGTCGCGACGCGAACCGGCTCGACATTGGCGCGAAACGGCCCGATCTTCCCCTCGGCGTCCCTGATGCCGGAAAGTGAGAGGGCCAGTTCGAACTCGAGCGATCCGTCGAATGCGGCATCGATCCATTGAGGCGATAATCCCGCGAGGGGGCGGATGCTCTCGCTCCGAAACTTCTCCCCGGTTGCCAACTCGCGTTCGGCGCAGCCGAGTGCTCGCAGGATGGCCGCGAAACGCGCGCTGCCCCCGTACTGACAGAACTCGAAAATGCAGGATTGAATGCGCCGCAATGCCGCCCGAAATCGAGGCGGCGCTTCCTTTATGTAAACAGCATCGCGGAGACGATCCAACCAGGGATCGATCTCCTGAAGCAGGTCCACATCGGAGCGCAATCGCACCTCAAAGCGGCCAAGAGATGCGGATGTATTGTAGTTGTCGCCCCCGACACGGCCGCGGACGACGGCGAAGCGTTGAAAGGAGTCAATCCCGCGATCGACACCCAAACTGGCGGCGGCGCGTGCAAAGTCGACGCTGTGCCCGACCTGCCTAGTGCCGATCGATGCGCGGCCCTCGGAGAAAAGCGTAGCCAACTCTGCATTCGAAGCCCAGCGGGGCCACAGTGGCATCCATGCCTCACTCCCCGCGGATTCCTTGTCTGCTAGAGCATTGCCGCGGGTTGGGGCCAACCTTACCTGAAAGGGGAAGGACGCACGGCGGGCACCGGCAGCGCCGTGGCGGCGGGCCACGCAGCCCGCAAGAAAAAACGTCCCCTCAAGACAGAGGATGAAATTCCACGGATTGCCGATCGAATCTCGCTCAAATCCCTGGCCGGCATTCGGTCCGCCCACTGCGCCTGCGTCATAGAGCGACGATGTGCGTTTGGGCACCAAGCCAGGAGCTTGCGTGGCAAAAAGTGCGCTTCTCAAAACAGCAGTGCCGGCTGCCGTCCCCGAGGCCCTCTGACTATCGAATTCGGGAAGCACTTCCCAGAGGTTCTGCATGAAGTTGTCGGAGAAATGCGTGTTGCCGTCGCTGCCCCCTCCGCTTCCCAGCAAGGAGCTGAAGTTGGTTCTATCGCTGGATATGGCCGCGCAGACATCGATCCACTCGACAACTTCATCGGGGGCGGTTGCACGGAGCCTGGACAAAAATCGTGCTTTGCCTTTCCCGTCTTTCATGGCGTCCTTATTCCGAATACCGCAATCCTCGAGGGTGTCAAGTGCCAGCAATATGGTCCTGCGGTATGCAGACAGACGATGGGACGTGCCGGCGAGAAAAGCCTCCAAAATGCGTTCTGCCGTGGGCGTCTTCTTATAGGGACCTTTGTTGCCAGATCGATCGGCGCTGAAAAAATCCTTGCCGCTCCATGGGACGATGATAGGGGTGGGTTGATATTCTTCTTTTAAGAACCGGACAATGGCAGTTTCATCCAGAACTGAGCGCAGTTCGAATATGCCGTTGTGCCAACGCCCCGCAGCCGCTCGATCCTTCTGTTCGGAGACGAGGCGCAAAATGCCCAGCGCCTTCAGATAACTCATCAGCGGTTCCGGAGTGCAGCCTGAAAGCGCAATGATATGCCTAGTCATCGTCACACCTCTTGGGCTGTGTCTCGTCAGGGTCCTTCGCTTGCGCGCCAGTCAGCAATACGGATCAGAGCTTCCAGCAACGCCAAGCGGAAGGGACCAAATTCTTCGGAATCTCGCAACGCCACCATGCGCGCCAGCCAACTGGGGCCGGCTTGCGGATCCTCCCCCAGCTCCATGTAGGAGAGAGAAAGGGTAGTTTGCGGCACCGATACGCCGTCGCCGAGGTCGACCTCGGGCAGTACATCTCCCTCCCAGATGCCGCGGGCAAATCGCCTTTGCGGATCATCAGGCGGCCGCGCTTCATGCGGCAATGACCGGATCGACAGCCGGACCTTTCCGTGGTGAGAGGCTACCAGGTAGGCCGCAAGGTCGCACTCGCCGTGTGCCAGCATCGCCAGCGCCGATGCGAGTTCGTGCCTGAAATGGGGACGCTCATACCGCTCCATCGGCCGCAGAGTCTTGGCCCAGATCGCACCTTCATGCGTGGAGTCCGCAGGCACGGCATTCTGGAATATCGAATGAGCCTTGCCAGCGTCATGCCAGCGCGCAGCAGCCAGGAGCACCGGTTGCCACGGATCCAGGTCAGGCGATAAAGAACGTACTAGCTTGTCAACCTCGTCAACAACTTTCCGAGTATGGTCTGCGATGGTGGTCCATTGGCGGGATTCGGCCAAGCAATCGTCGTCGTAAGCTTCGGGGGGAGTGCCTGCGCTCAAAAGAGGCTTTGTGAACTGCTCTTTCC
>JACADW010000158.1 GCA_013388445.1 Acidobacteriota bacterium
ACTCTGCCCCTCTCACAACCCGTATACGCTTGGTTCCAATGACGCCATGCGCAGGGAAACGCCTGCCGATGTGGCAAGTCCAGGTCAAGGCATTTGATGCATTTCAAATAACGGCACTGGCGGCAGGGGAACAGGGCAGTGTTATGTCCGGAGTCAAGGGATGAGCCGTCCTACACGGTCCTGGCGATTCTTTCGAAGGGCAGCAACGTTCGGCGCTGCCTGTCTGCTGCTGGTCGGAGCAGCGATTGAATCCGAAACCGCCGGCCGCGAACCCGGGTTGATTGGGATCGTATTCGGCAGCCCGACTCTTGCCGGGCCGGTCCGGGTGTGGTCGGTCCTCTTACCCGATGCTGAACTCTTCGCTCCCGTCGTCCAGCGCGACTTTGGACTCACCCTCGTGGGGTGGCTCACCGCCCCCTCAGGCGGCCTGGTGCGATTCCGGGCCGTGGCGGATGACGGCGTCCGGCTGCGTGTGCGCGGGAAGACCGTGATCGATGGATGGTCGCTTTCCGGGGCGCGAGAGGGTTCGGCGGAGATGAGTGCCGGCATCCCCGCCAGGCTGCAGCTGGACTATTATCAGGACGGAGGCCGGTCGGAGCTGAAGCTGTATTGGCTGCTCACCGGGCGATCGGAGTGGGAACGCATCCCGGCGGAAGCTTTTCATTTCACCTCCGCAGACAGAAACCGGTTGAATGAGCGCTTTTCCAGGCTGATGGCGGCCTATGAGCGCCTGATATTCTCCGCTCCCAACCCCCGGCCGCGGGAATGGCCCGCCCTCGCACTTGTACGGCAGGGCGCCCGCACGATGCTGCGCGCAACCTTTCCAGACGTGCCGGAATTCACCTGCGACGCGTGGCTGTATGAAAGCGACGTGGACTTTCTGGGGGCCCGGCCTGCGGGCGGGGGCCGGCTGGAGTTGCGGCACCGCTATCGCGCGCATCCGGGATTGACGCTTGTCTCCGAGGTGCGTCCCGAGAGGGGCGCCATCGAGATCGGGGCGCGCATAGCAGTTCCCCGGGGCATAGCTCAGCCTCTGCCCTCCGAGGTGGATGCCCCCAACCTGTGCTGGCAGGTAAAACGGTCGCCGCCTTTCAGCAGTTTCCCGGATCCTTACCCAATGTTTACCCGCCGCTGTTTCATCTTCACGGATAAGGGCCTGACGTTCCTGGATCGGACGGTGCGCAATCCGAGCGCGCGGTTTGATGCCGACGACCCGGTGAACAATCCGCCATGGGTCCAGACTTACCTCGCCGCTTGGGCGGCAGACGCCGCCAGGCGGCCGTTCGAGTGGGCGGGCATCAGCCCGGACCGCTATGAAATCCCGGTGGCGGGCGTTGTCTCCCGGGACCGCAGGTTCCTCGCCGCGCTGGCCAGCGATACCGCTGTTTCCATCAGCCAGGTGTGGCTGGACTGCCTGCACAACAACGCCGAATGGGCGCCGGCGCACGCTCCGCTCGCCGAACGCCGCTGGAGGGTGAAGATCTACGCTGCCCCCAACGATCCCGCCGCGCTTCTGCGCCGGATCGAGGAGGATTTCCCGGGCATTCCCAGCAAGCTGTTTCCGAAATGCGCGGTCCCGCAGGTAAAGTAGCCGACCTGCGCCACAGGGAGCGCGCGGGGAAAATCCATCGGCCACCGCCGCGGCGTTCGCTTGGAGCTTCCACATACCGGGGGGTTGATCGTGCCGATTTCGATAAATCGAAGTCGTATTCTTGCGGCATTTCTCGGGTCGGCGCTTTGGGCCTGCGGCACTGAACACAGCAACGCCGCCGCACCGGCAGGCGTGGACCCCCGCATTGCCTGGGGCCGGCAGCAGATCGAAGCCGCGTTGCGCAGGACCGGCCAATCCAGTGAGGGCGGGTCTGCCGTGGGCGTCGATGTGCGCGCAGGCATCCCGGGCGCCGAACTGCCCGCGCGGGCCCGCAGGCCTGAAGGCTATCGCGTCCGTTTCGGAAGCCGATCGATCCGGGTCGACGGCTTGGATCCGGCCGGTGCCATGTACGGCTGCCTCGAGGCAGCGCGCCGCATCGCCGCATCCGGCCGCCTGCCGGGGGAAACGGACATCGCGGATGCACCTGCGCTCGGGCTGCGCGGGACCTGCATCCTCCTGATGAAGCTCGGGACTTACAACTACCCCATCACCCCGGAGGAATTCCCTTTCTTCTATGACCGGCAGCTGTGGCTCGAATACTTGGATTTCCTGGCCGCGCAGCGCCTGAACTTCATCTCGCTATGGAACGGTCATCCCTTCGCCTATTTCGCGCGCCTGGAGAAGTACCCGGAGGCGCAGGCGGGAATGGCCCCGGAGCTGCTGGAGCAGAACAGGGAGATGCTCGCCTGGCTGGCGCGCGAGGCGGAGCGCAGGAACATCTGGCTGCTTTTCCAGTTCTATAACATTCACACCTCGGTCTACTTCCAGAAGGCCCACGGCCTGCCGGAGGAGATCTCGCGCCCCACGCCGCTGCTGGCGGATTACACCGGCCACGCCATCGAGCGGTTCGTGAGTGAATTCCCGGGTATCGGCCTGTATGTTTGCCCGGGCGAGGCGCTCGAACTGGAGCATACCGACCGATGGATCAACGACGTGATCTTTCCTGCGGTCAAACGTACGGGCAAGACTCCGCCGGTCGTGGTGCGCTCCTGGGGGATCGACCTCGAGCACATGAGGAAGGTCGCAGGCAACTACCCTCGTCTGTATACCGAGCGGAAGTACAACGTGGAGATGCTCGCCTCCACCGAGATCGATCCCGAGAATGCCGAGTGGGCCAGAATCACGGGCGATCACATCGTGAACATCCACCTGGTAGCCAACCTGGAGCCGTTTCGTTGGAACCCGCCCGGCTACATCCAAAGATGCATTCAGAGCTCGGTCCGGGCTGGAGCCACCGGTGTCCAGATCTACCCACGCAAGGCGTGGCGATGGCCCTACGGCAGCGATGCGGGTCCGCTCGAGCTCCAGTGGAAACGCGACGCCCTCTATTTCGAGGCCTGGGCCCGCTATGCGTGGAATCCGGCCCTTGATTCCGCACAGGAGCGTGCGCACTGGCTGCGCCGCCTGGCGGACCGATTCGGGACGAGTAAGGCTGCGCAGCATCTGCTGGATTCGTTTGAAGCCGGGGCCGATGTGTTGCCCGCCTTGCAGCGGCTGCTGTGGATCGGCGACAGCAACCACACCATCATCGCCGCCGGCGCCAAGCTGTCGCAGATCGAGAAGGCACCCGGAATACCGTTCCTTGCGCTCCCTGAGATGCCCCGCATCCCCCGGTTCATTGAGGAACTGCGCGCGGGCCGCAAGCCGGAGGTCGTGGATCCCGCAGCGTTCGTCGCGGCCAAGGCGGCAGAAGCCCGGCGGGCCCTGCGTGCGGCCGAGGCAGGAGCCCGCGCTGCAAAGCGAAACCAGCAGGAAGCCTCGCGCATCGAGTCGGACGCCCGTGCCGTGGCCCTGGTCGCACGCTTCTACGAAGAGAAGATAAGAGCAGCGATCTCCGGCTCGCTGTTCGCGGCGGGCATCGAGCGCGACGCCAATGCGGCGGGACTCCGGAAACACCTGAAGGCCTCTCTCGATATCTTTCGAAGCCTGGTTGCGCTGACCGCGAGGACCTACACGAGCATTAGCGACGTTCCCGCATGGCATCCCGTTCGCCTGCAGGCGTGTCCTTACCACTGGTCGGACCTGCTGCCCGTATACGAGGCGGAGGCCCGGAGGATCAAGGAGGATATGCGCTTCGCGCTGGTTCCGTCCGACGCACCCTTCCGCAAACCGACCCTCCCGGGCCTGGCAGGTATCCTTTACGGCAATCCGAACTGGGACCGGCCCGAAAGACCTTTCCCGGCGGCTTCACTGGAGTTCGACTGGACGGTGCGCGGGCCCGAAGATGGAAAGAACTGGTCGGCGGAATGGTTCGGCACTCTGGTCGCGCCGGCGAGCGGGACGGTGCGGTTCTTGGTCGAGTCCGATCGTGGCGCATCGCTGAGCCTGGACGGCCACGCGCTGGTGGAATGGCGGGGGGAGCCGGGCACCCGGGAGGGAATGCTCCAAATGGAAGCTGGAAAGGCCTACGCGCTGCGGCTGGCCTATAACCACGATGGCGGCGCCGGAGGCCGTCTCAGGGTCCTGTGGAGCTGGGCCGGCCGACCGCCCGTCTTGATCTCCGGAAACTGCCTGCTTCACTCGCCGGCCGACAAGCGCCGCATGGAGAACGCTGCAGAGGATCCCGGCAGCCGATGAAAACGACAGGGAGAGCCCTTCTCCTGCATGGCCGCCCGGCCCGAGGTTCTCACTCGAGGACAGGTCTCACGAACGCCGGGATTCCGCGCCTTGTTCTCGGGCTCGGTCTGTCCTCGTGCAGACGCGGTCGCCGGAAGCAGAAAGGCCAGGAGCAAGCATTGCGATCCTTCATCGCGTCACCCTCTCATAATGCGCGCGCGCCTTGCGGATCGCTTCCAGGAGCTCCTCCCTGTGGGCGCGCAGATACGCGGCATCCGGCACATACTCGCCCGCCTCGGCCGTCAGATACGAGATTCTGTCCTCTGCCAGACGCTGCTCCAGATCCGCCAGCCGGGCAAGCCAGGCGCGGGCGATTTCCGCGGCGAGGGCCCGGCGCGCCACTCCCGGCGCCCCCTGGATCGTGACGTAAACGGCCGCCGTGTGGGCCAGGGAAGCCGGGGCGCCCCGGTAGCGGTTGCGATAGGGCGGTACGAAACCTTCGGGCGGGCTCGCCTCGCCCACCTTCTTCCCCCACGTACGTGCCGCCAGCCAGGAGGATTCCTCGATCCTGCACTCGAAACTGCAGCGGATTTCGCCTTCCGGCGCCACGCACGGGCAGCTGCGGATCAGCGTCCCGTTCCGCACCACCTCGAGACGGTCCACGTCGTCCCGCGCCGGATCGAAGAGAGCGCGCGCCTCCACCCGCACGGCTCCCGGCTTTTGCAGCAGCACCTCTTCCCCCATTTCCTTGCCCTGCACCTGAAACTTCAGGACGGGCCCATTGGTGACGAAGGTCCTCCCCGCGCGAATGCCTTCCTGCCAGTTCTCGAGAGTCAGGGGCCCCTGGAGCCGCGTAAAAAAGCGCTCGCGGCCCGGCAGCGCGGGGAGTGAGCCGTAATCGGTCCCCGCCGTGGGCGTCACGCGAAAGCCCAGGTTCAAGATCTCGTAGTAGAGGTCGTAGTTCGCGTCCCAAGCTTCCAGAACCTGAAGGAACGTGATCAAGCCCGAGGGCAGGTCGATCGCCAGACCGTTCGGGGCGCCGTCGGCGGTGCCCCAGTGGGCAAAGCCGCTCACTCCTCCCAGCTTGCGGGCCTCCTCCCAGAAGGTCCTGTATATGAAATACCTGTCCGGAAAATGGATGGGCGCGCCGGCGCCCAGGATGGCGGTGTGTCCCAAGATGTGGGTGCGCGGGTGCTCCTGGCCCGGCACCAGCATGTAGTCGCCCTCGCGGTAGATTCCGCGCCGGCCGTGCGCGTATTGGGGGCAGGCGACGAAACGCTTGTACGTCCCGAATTGGAGCAGGTTGGCGACGTGGATATCCTCGGCCTGCATCCACTTCGAGATGATGGGATCCAGTTCCTCCAAAGGCCGGCTGATATGCATGTGATCGTCCGCGCTGTACCACCCCTCCCGCGGCATATCAACCCAGCGAGGCATCGCGACCTCCAGGATGGCGGTCCGGCCGGGCCGGCCCGTCACCTCGCGCGTCTCGAGCCTGTACTCGATGCCTTTGTAGATCCTGAGCCTGTAATTGCCGCGGGGGACGCGGACTCTGGAGTTGCCGGAGCTGTAAAACTGCGTGGTCCTCGTATATGGGTTCGCGACGCTCCTGGAAAGCAGCGACAGGGCCTTTTCGATATCGCCCTGCCAGGGAATCACTCGATCTTCGTAGCCCGGCCCCACCGGAACGGCGTCCTCGGCAATGTAGGCCTTGCCATTTTCATCCAAAAGCTCAATCCGCGCCGGTGTGGGCTTTTGGTCCTCGGCGTCGACGATGCGGAGCTCGATGGTAGCTTGCGCCTGATTCTCTCCGGACGAGCAGCAAGCGGCCGGCAGGAGCAGTGCAAGGGCCACCACCAGGTCTCTTGATCGCATAGCTTGCCCTTCGCGCTCTTGCTTATCCCATGCCCTCGGGCACAGCGGTCACGGGGCCACGGCGAAGGCGGTGCGCTTGAGGGGTCCGGCCGTGCACCGGAGAATCACGAACAGTTCTTGCCGTGGAACGTTGTGCAAGAAAGCCTCTCCCCCGCCCGGTAATAGCCGACCTTGATCGCCGCTGCGAGGCCGTGCCGTTCGTTGCCCCTGAGGTTCTGAATAGCTCCACCGTCTATGGAAACTGTTCCATGGCGGTTCACGGGGACATACCACGACAGGCGCGCCGGCGCCGGATGCCGAACGCAGCCGGGGCCGTTCTCCACCCTTCTATTTGGCGTAGGCCTTGTAGAGGGTTTCCACGCGTGCCTGGTCCGCGTCGCCTTCGTACAGAAGCACGCGGTAGATGAACGGAGCCTGCTGCCCCTTCTTGATAGTCAGGTTGTACGGTTTCGGGTCGGGCGCCTTGTGCGCCTTCTCGAAATCCAGCTGCCCGAGCGGGTTCACGCTGAAGCAGCCGTAGCCGCGCGCGTGCCACCAGGTCGGCGAATTGGTGCTCTTGGGATGATCCATGATCACGATCCCGTACTTCTTCCCGTCTTTCTCTCCCTGCAGGCGCACCCACCGGGCGCGCTTGCCCCAGACGCCCTTCTCGAGCTCCTCCCCGTTGGAATTGATATAGCGGGCCCCGGCCTTCTCGGTGAGCCACTGTGCGACGCGGATGGCGAACATCCCTTCCTTGGTGTCGTCGATGGTGATGTCCTGGTCGATGGCCCTCAGGGTGATGGTGAAGTCGATGGCCGTCTGGTCGGAGCTCAGGCTCCGGAACACCATCTCCCGCTGTTCCTCGAGCAACGGCTTGCCGGCCTTCCCGACCCAGTGGGATAAGGCCGCAAGGGTGCCTGCACCGTTTCCGCCTTTCATTTTTGTGATCTTTACGTGCTTTATGGCCGGGAGCGGATTCTTGCTGTTTCCCCAGAAGACATCCTTATCCGGACCAACATTGTCCACGGTGAAGTAAAGGCCCTGGTGGTGTGGATGGTCCTTGGCTTCGCCCGCCACGTCCTCAAATGGATACGCGCGGGTGAGCACGGTGCCGGAGGGACTGGTCAACGGGTACAGAATCGGCTTCGTCTGCAGGATACCCGTGGCAACCATCTTCCGCGACGGGTCCGGGGTATGCATGTAGCTGGTGAACAGCTCCCCCCCGATGAACACATCCACCTGGTAGCGTCCTTCCTTGAAGCTGACTGCAGGACCGGCTGCCAGGATTGAGAGTGCGAGCACGAGCAGAAAACACGGGACAAGCAACGCAACCTTATGGCGCATCTCACTACCTCCTGGGATACGCTTCATCCTACCACCGTGGGGACAAAGAGCGCAAAAAACCCGAGCACATCCCGATGGAGGGGAACTCGGCCACCCCCTTTTCCGGGGATTCTTCAGCCTGGACTCCCATCCGCAAAGAACCGATAAACGCATGAGGCCTCCCCCGTCATGCTAGAATCGGGAAGGGGGGAAATACCATGATTCGCCGCCTTTCCATCACGCTCGTGCTTGGGCTCGCAGTGTCCGCCGCCTCGTGCAGCAGGGGGCCGCAGCCCGATATCGTCGTCCACAACGCGAAGATCATTACCGTCGATCCGGAGTTCCGCATCGCCGAAGCGATGGCCGTCAAGGGCGACCGGATTCTCGCCGTCGGCAGCAGCCGGGATATTCTCGGCACGGCCGGCCATCACACATCGATCATCGACCTGGGCGGCAAGACCGTGCTCCCCGGCCTGATCGACTCCCATCTCCATGCCTGCGCCGCCGCCATGTATGAGTTCGACCACACGGTCCCGGACATGGAGACGATCGAGGACGTGCTCGCCTATGCCAAGGCCCGGGCGGATGCGCTCGAGGATGGCGAATGGATCGCGGTGTCGCAGGTGTTCATCACCCGGCTGCGCGACAAGCGCTATCCCACGCGTGAGGAACTGGACCGGGCGGCGCCGAAGAACCCGGTCGTTTTCCGGACGGGTCCCGACGCCTCGCTGAACAGCCTTGCGCTGAAACTCAGCGGCATCGACCGCAACTTCAGGATCACCGACGGGGAGCCCGGGCGCGTCGAGCTCGACCCGAAGACCGGCGAACCTACCGGCATCCTGCGCAGCTGCTCGCGCTTCATCAAATACAAGTCGAGCGAGAAGATCCCGACGCCCGAGGACCGTATCGACCGCCTGCGGCAGCTGCTCGCCGATTACAATTCCGTCGGCATCACGGGGATCGTGGAGGGGGATGCGGAAGACGACGAGGTCGAGCTGTACCGCAAGCTCAAGGAGAGGGGGCAACTGACCTGCCGCACGTTCCTCGCGCTGCATATCGACGCCCAGCAGCCCCTCGAGAAGATCGAGGAGCGGATCCGGCAGGCCGCCGCGCACCCGCTGCACCAGTACGACAACATGCTCTGGCTGCGCGGCATCAAGGCCTACCTCGACGGCGGGATGCTGACCGGAAGCGCGTACATGCGCCGGCCCTGGGGGGTCAGCAAGGTCTACTCGATCACCGACCCGAAATACCAGGGCATGCTTTTCATAGACGCCGAACGCCTCTACCGGATCGCCAAAGCCTCCCTCGAGAACGACCTGCAGTTTACGGCGCACAGCGTCGGCGATGGGGCCGTCCACGCCATGCTCGATGCATACGAGCGGATCGACAAGGAACTGTCCGTGCGCGAGAGGCGCCCCAACATCACCCACTCGAACTTCATGAGCCGGGAAGCCATCGAGAAGATGAAGACTCTCGGGATCGTGGCGAATATGCAGCCGGCTTGGCTCTACCTGGACGGCGCCACGCTGCTCGGGCATTTCGGCGAGGAGCGGCTCGCGTGGTTCCAGCCCTATAAGACCATTTTCGAGCAGGGGGTGATTGTCGGAGGGGGCTCCGATCACATGCAGAAGATCGGCAGCTTCCGCTCGATCAATGCCTACAACCCGTTCCTCGGAATGGAAACCGCCATCACGCGCCAGCCGCGCTGGATGGACGGTCCCCTGCATCCGGAGCAGTGCATTTCCCGCGAGCAGGCGATCCGCTTTTACACCATCAACAACGCCTACCTTACGTTCGAAGAAAAGGAAAAGGGATCCCTGGAAAGCGGCAAGCTGGCAGACTTCATCGTGATCGACAAGGACATCCTCACCTGCCCGCCGAACGAGATCCGCTCGATTCAGGTGGAGCGGACCTACCTGGGGGGCAAGGAAATCTACACCCGCCCGGGCATATAGAGGAGCCGCGGCGTCAGGTCCGCGCGGCCGCCGGACGCAGCCAGTAATACTCGGAGATTCGCCTATCCGTCTCATGCAGGGAGGAGACGACAGGGGGCCTGCCCTTTTTCGGGGGGAGTCTTCTCGGGTCTCGCGGCGCCACGCCGGCATCATCGCCGAGCACTGGCGCATGCTCGGCCGCCGAAACATGAAATCCTTCGACAAGGCGCCGGCGGCAACGTGTCGAGCACCCTGGCGCATCAAGAGTCCCTCGCTTGGAGGTCTTCCTATGTCCCCGCAAACGCGGCACTCCATCTGCGGGTTCCTCGGGTTCAGATGGGGAACGCATGGCGCTAAG
>JACADW010000070.1 GCA_013388445.1 Acidobacteriota bacterium
ATCGCTCAGGTGCACCGCGCGGCGCTTGTCGGCGGGGAGGAAGTGGCGGTCAAGGTCCGCAGACCGGACATCGCCGCCATCATCGAGAGCGACCTGGCCATTCTCGGCCAAATCGCACGACTTGCCGAGCGTTACCTCAGCGATGCAGAACTGTACCGTCCATCCGGCCTTGTTGAGGAGTTTGCACGATCCATCCGCCGGGAGCTGGACCTGGCCCGGGAGGGGCGGACGATCGACCGTTTCCGGCAGAACTTCGCGGCGGATCCGACAGTGCGCTTCCCGAAAGTCTATTGGAGCCACACGACGTCCGGCGTGCTGACGCTCGAGTACATGCCCGGCATCAAGGTCTCGGACGCGATGTCGGCAGGCCCTGGATTCGATCCGCCTCTCATCGCGCAGCGGGGGGCCAACGCTGTCCTGAAGCAGATCCTGATCCATGGCCTGTTTCATGCCGATCCGCACCCGGCCAATGTCTTCGTTCTGCCCGGCAACGTGATCTGTTTCCTCGATTTCGGCAACGCGGGCCGTCTGGACAGGCAGATGCGTGAGGCGCTCGCTGGATTGGTCGAAGCCATCGTGCGTCAGGACGCCGAGCGCCTCGCCGAAGGGTTGCTTTCGATCGGGCGGCCTCTTGAAGAGGTCGACACGCATGATTTCAGGCAGGACATCCTCGAGATGCTCGACGCCTACGGCGATGTGAGGCTCCGAGATCTCTCCATCAGCGAACTGCTGCGCGAGGTTTTCGCGACGATGACCCGCTACCGGCTGCAGTTTCCTGCAGAATTACTGATGCTGATCAAGGCCTTCCTGACGGTCGAGAGCGTCGGGAGGCAGCTCGATCCTTCGTTCAAGCTCATTGACCACGCCCGTCCTCTCGTCGAGCAGGTGCTGAGAGAACGGGTGGCGCCCTCGGCCGTTGCGGCACGCGTGGGCGAGCTGGGCCGTGAGCTGGCTGGGGCCCTGCAGGCAGTTCCGCGGGACCTCCTTGAGATCGTCCGCAAGGCGCGCTCCGATCGGCTGCAGATCCAGTTTGTGCACCGGAACCTGGAGCATTTCGTGCAGGAGATGGACCGCTCCAGCAACCGCCTCAGCTTTGCGGTCGTCATCGCTGCCTTGATCGTCGGTTCTTCGTTGGTCTTCCAGTCGGGTGCAGGACCCCAGGTGTTCGGCTATCCGGCGCTCGGCCTCGGCGGCTACCTTGTCGCAGCGTTCCTCGGCATCTGGCTCGCCATCGGCATCCTGAGATCGGGCCGCCTGTAAAGCCAGCGGATGCGCTCCGGCCCTTTGCGCGCCCGGCGAGTGCGCGGCACCTGATGCCACAGGCCGGGAGAGGATTCCAGCGCGGGGCAGATCCGGAGAAGTGGGAACAAGGGACGCGATGTTACTGCCGCTGTTCGATGTCGGTCAGGCCCGCCGATATCCGGGCGGGGCCCAGGACAGGTTCAGTTTCATCCCCGGGCGCGACAAACAGAGCCCATACTCCTTCTGGCAGGATGATCTCCCCTGTGGAGATCCACTCGAGGAGATCTCCTTTCCAGTCAAAGACCATGCGCTGCCCCTGAACGAAGCCGCGAATCATACTGCCCGGGAATCTCCGGTATGAGAGTCTGATCCGGCCAATGGCAGGGTGTTCTATGGACAGGTACTGAAGCCTCCTGGGATTGCGGTTGTCGCGCAATGCGACCGCACTGCCGCGGCTGATTATCTCCTTGAGATTAAGGATCAAGATGCCGTCGGTAACCCCGAATCTTTCGATGTAGCCGGTATACTCTTCAACCGGATCGGCGACGATGAGACTCGGAATGAATCTCAAGGCCACACGCGTTTGACGCGAGGGCGATTCGGCAAGCTCGATGCTGGCCCCCTCACCCGTTGCCAGTGACAGTTCCTGCTCGGTGAGAGTCTTTCGGCTGGATACGTCAGAGACTCGAATTCGGAGCCGGACCCCTTTCTCGAAAGCCCTGATGAGAGTCGCTGAGACCTGTAATTCTCCGGCGCCCTTGATCGTGAGGATGGTGTGCGTCGTGCCGGCCGCCGGGATAGGATTCATGGTCGATGACAACACGCGGGTCTCGTCCGGGGATGTCTTCAGTACCTGTTGTTCGAGAAAGACCGTCGGCGTCGATGCGCGACCCATGTTCCCGCGCGTCCTCTGTGGTGACACCGCAGATTGGGCGTGCGTCGCCTGAATCGGGAGCAGGATCAAGATCAGCGCGATACAGATCGCCAGGACGGCTCTCCGCCGGTCGAAAGACGGGGCTCTCATTTCTGTGTGCTCCGCATCAGGCTAGGGCCGGCCTGAATGGAAGGAGCCTGTTTCAGGCGCAGGTCGGAGTCAGATGATATGAGGTAGCGAGTTTCGTGAGGAGTGGCCTCCAGCACGGAAATGGTCACACGAGGAGAGGTTTCCATTGGCAGGCCGGGGCCGACGCCCTCCGCTGAGATGCGAGTGCCGAGCGCGAGCAAATAGATGTTGGCGCTCACCGAGAGGAGCAGCGCCAGCGCAACCGCCGAAGCAAGGGACCAGGCCACTCTTACCTCGCGGCGCCACCATGGCGGGTGAAGAGCCAACCATAACCTTTTCCTGGTCATAGGCTGCGGGTGCAGGGACTCCATGGCTGCGCGGAGCGCGCGAAGGGATTCCATCTCCAGGCTGCATGCCGGACAGCACCGGATGTGTTCGTCCATCGCATGAGCCTCTGCGTCGGGAAGTTCGCCGTCCAAGTAGGCGCCGACATCTGCCAAGCGGTTACATTCGTTCATTTGGACTCCTCGAGAATTGAGCGGAGTTTCCGACGGGCCCGAAAAAGTTGGACCTTGACCTGATCCACGCTGATGCCCAACTGTTCGGCTATCTGGCTGTAGCGAAATCCTCCATACTCGCGTAACGCGATACATTCTCTCTGAACTTCGGGGAGGGTCGACAGGGCCCTCAAAACTCGTCTCTGGAGCTCCGAGGCAGCACACGCCGCTTCGGGCGTTGATGCTCTGGAACTAGTGCCGGCGAGGCGCTGAGGATCGCCGGCCCTGAACCCGTCAACGACCAGGTTCCGGGCCACGCGGAAGAGCCAGCGATGCGGGTCGCCGATTGTCTCCCTCTCCATTCTCTCCAGAAGCCTCAAAAAACTCTCCTGGGTTATTTCTTCCGCCAGAGCCTGATTTCGCGTACAGGCCGGTGTGTACTTGTAGAGCTGATCGAACTCCCGTCGGTAGATCTCCTCGATACTGTCTTTGTTCATCCTGTCTTCGCGCTGCCCGGCGGTTGCGGCGACCTTGCCATGCTAGGCTCGTGCTATGCTCGGCTCTGTCCGCACGCATGGGAACCAGGCGGTATCCCGTCTGCAAGCGCCAGGGAGATGGTGTCCGCCGGTCCCTGCCGGGTTGCTCGACTGCCTTTCACATTGCGAAGGCGGGAATTTGGCAATTGCGTGCCTGCCATGAGTGAAGCCAAACCCCGTTGCCGCAACGGCCGCAAGGCAGAGACAGGCCACGATGCGGATCCGCCCAACCTTGCTCGTTCCCATCCCCGTCCAAGATCCATACTTTTATGATCAGTAGAAGTCTGAAGCGACTATTTCCTCTGCGGGCCTGCTCGAGCATGCAACGCGTCGCAAGAGGGATCATCCGGCTTGCTCTTCAGTCTTGCGGAACCCGGATACGCTATTGTCTGGCAGCGTCAGGGATGTGCTGGAGGTCCCCACTTGTGGCAAGCAATCCAATCCATTTCTTGTCGGATACCCTGCTTCGAGGACTGCATGCGTGCGCCTGCGTTGTCTTCGGGCTATTCAATGCAGGCCGTCTCCGTGCATGTCCCGCAGCCTTTTGCCTCGCACATCACGCCGGCGCTCGTATCCATGCAAACGAAACACTGGCGCTCGGGGTGATATTCGCATTCCTGGCACTGGCACCCGTCAAGGGGACCCGCGGGACCCCGCTCAGGCGCGGTCAATCGTGACGCCGCGACGACCGAGGTCCCGCCGCTCGGGGTCACCTGCAACGTGCTGGATTGGCGTGATCCCTCGATCTCATCCTCGTAGAGGATTTCCTCCACCCAAACCTCGATGAGGAAGCGGCCGTGCAGGAGCTTCGATCCCGGAACCAGGAGGTGCCTGCAGATCTTGGCAAAGACCACCACTGGATAGTACAGAACAGCCTCAGACAGTGGCGTCACAGGCTCCGACAATAGAATCAGGGGAGTCTCGCCCTGAAGCAAGTTCTGGTTTCTCTCCGGTTCCCGCCTGCTCAGTGCCCAGCGAAGTCTGACGCCAGCCACCGACTTCGGCGATCGATTCTTCAACTTAACGGATGAAACCGTCAATCCTCTGTCTGCGTCTCATCGAGCTGGATCGGCGGTCGGTCCAAGGCGCGGCCGCAATCTCGGCTCAGCTGTCAGGAAAAGCGCAGGAATCAGGATGAGCATGTCGCGACCGATCGTCAGCGGCGTGATCCGGTCGTCGAAGCTGAAGCAGCCGCAGTTTGCCTCGATGCCTCGCAGGTAGGTGATGGTCAGGATCGCCGTAAAGGCCAACAGAAGCCCGCACGCACCCAGAGCGACATGGCGGATCTTCCACCCGGAGAGCAGCAAAATCCCCAGTCCCATTTCAACCCAGGGGAAATAATCCGTCAAAGGCAGGATGAGCGGCTCCGGGAAGAGCTGATAACCAGAGAGGATCGCGGCGAACTGCAATGGAGACTGCAGCTTGATGTAGCCGGTATACAAGAAGGTGCCTGCCAGAATGAGACGGCTTGCCCAGTGGAGAATGAAAATAATCATAAGCCCCTACTTGAAAACGCGGTCGAGGAACCTCTTCATGACCCGGTACGGGATGATGCCTTCGACGCGCTGTGCTTTTCCGCCGAGATAGACATAAAACGTCGGTGTGAATCTCACCTCCCGTCTCTTGCCCACCGCGATCTCTCGCTGGATGGCCGAATCGATGGAGGCTTCCTCAAGCATTTTGCGAAGCCTTGAGAAATCCTCGGATGTCAGTGCCCGGGAGACGATTGCATCCACCGAGCCGTTCCAGGTCCATCGGTCCTGATTCGCATAGAGAGCATCCATGACCGCCCGCCACTGCTTTAGGCCGAGCCTCTGAGCAGCCTTGGAATAACGTGCCGCAACGCGTCCGTGGCCGCGGCTCCAGAGAGGGAACTCATAATACACCACACAGACCCTGTTTTGGCTCGAGTAGTCATCCAGCACTTTCCGGATCACGTCCAGGTAGAGCGTGCGGCACGAGTTGCACTCATAGTCGCTGAAGACTTCGATCCGAACCGGGGCATCGGGCTTCCCGCCCAGGCATTGTTCGGGGG
>JACADW010000002.1 GCA_013388445.1 Acidobacteriota bacterium
CGTTGAACTGGTAGTTCCACGGAGCGCGGAAGTCGATTTGCACACGGGGGACGGGAACATAACAACGCGCGGGGTTGAAGGGTCGCTCCGTTCCGACACCGGCGACGGGAACGTCACGGCTTTCGGCGGCAGGGGAACGATCCGGCTGCATACGGGGGACGGTAATATCACGGCCGGCGAATTGGACGGTTCGCTGGTCGCTGAAACGGGGGACGGCAACATTGATGTTGAGGGACGCTTCGAGACCCTGAGCGTCGAGACCGGCGACGGCAACGTGGAAGCGACATGCTATGCCGGATCGCGTGTCGCGTCCCCCTGGAGAATCCGGACCGGCGACGGCAACATCGTCTTACGGTTGCCGGAAGGTGTCGGCGCCGACCTGGATGCAACCACCGGTGACGGCCGTGTCACACTGGATTTTCCGGTGACGGTATCCGGAAAGCTGAACCCTTCTTTCGTCCGTGGTCCGATGAACGGCGGGGGTCCGCAACTCGCGATCCGGACCGGCGACGGCAACATCCGGATCGAGAAGCGCTGACTCGCGGGCCGCTGCGCAGGAATGGGGCGCAGATGCACCCCCGAACCGGCCGGCTCCGGGCGGCCTGTGCACGCCTGCAGCACATGAAGGATCTCCCTCTGTTGATGGGGACAGAGAGTGATGCGAACGACTCGCCGGTTCAGATCGAGCGTCCCTCCTCAGCGGGGCTCGACACGATATCATAAACTGGCGAGGGTGCTTCCGTATCCAAGACATTTCCTGCCGCGTTCATCCGTGCCGGCAGAATCACCACTCCATTCACGGAATCCTTCGCCGCCCAGGTACTGATCAGGTTCCGCCGTGGTTCGGGTCGTACGTGAAGAGCCTCACAGGCGTCTCACGCGGATGTTGCGGTAGCGGACGAATTGGCCGGTAAGGTCGCCGCCGCCGTGCACTTGCAGCGCGATCCCCCCACGGTCCGGCAACCTCTTCTCGGCGTCGGTGTACTCCATGAACTTCACGCCGTTGATCCAGGTGATGATCGTGGGCGGATTCCCGGTGATTCGGGCGCGCAGCTCGTTCCACTGACCGTGGCGCCAGAAATGGGGCCAGGCGTCCGGGAGCACCGGGAGAGGGAGCACGCCCGCGCCTTCCACCGGTTTGATTTCCGTTACTTTCTCTCCGAATGAGAAGTTGCGCAGGCTGGGCTTGCCCCCGAGGCCCTCGCCGTAGATTCCCATGAGATTGCCGTTTGCGTGGTAATCGATCATCGCCTGGTAGGCCTTGCCGTCCTCGGTGCTGCGCAGGAAAAGGCCGCTGTCCGGCCCGAAGTCGTTGTTCATTTCCAGTGCGACCTCGAAATCGCCGAACAGCTCGTCGGTGATGACGATTCCCCCGTTGCCCGGGATATCCTGCGTGCCGGTGATGGCTCCGTTTTCCACGACCCACCTGCCGCCGGACTTGAACCCGCTGGCCTTGCTGTGCCCCGTTTTGGGGCTCACGTGCCAGCCTCTCAGCGACTTGCCGTCGAAGATCGGGACGAACGCCGTGTCGGCGGCCTGCGCCGTGATCAGCATCCATCCGAGGCCAGCGGCCAGAGCGAAACGCGCGAGATTGATGGTGACTCGAAACATGGGAACCTCCTCTGAGTAGGTGAGGTCAATCCGACGTGCAGATTATGCATAACCGGCCCCTTCGGTTCGATTCTTTTCCGCTGGGCCGTCCGCCGTGGCCGCAGGGAAGCTGATCCCTCATGACCGGGTCGCGGAGGAACTTCGGCGAAACCGCGTGAAGGGCGCCGCTCTGTGACCTGGACTCCCGCGGGGCGCCTGTTGCACCTGCCGTGGTCCCGCCGCTCCGCGCTTCTGCCGGCATCAAAGGCGGAGCTCTTTTCGTATCCCTTCTGCCAGCCACTGGCGGATCAGGGTCTGATAAGGAATCGATTTCATGGTAGCGATCTTGCGGAGCGCCTGGATCTGGGCCGGATCAAGCTTGATGGAAACATTCTGAAGCCGACGAGTTCTCCGGCCGGCGAGTATCTGGCGGCGCAGTTCTTCGTCCAGTGCGAACTCGACCGTGCCGTCCTCAAGTTCCCCGAGCACGCCATGGCGCTTGTAGTATTCAGCGACGTCTTCCTTTATTCTTGTCGTGCGCTTTGACATGGCTCGATGTTCCCTCTGGCGGATGTAGTAACGGCGCTCGGAATCGTTCATGTCCCAGCCGGTAACTACCCGAGCAAGGCCTTTGCCCCTGTTTTCAAAGACAACCACAAGCAGCCTGCCTGAACAGGTCCGGCCGAAGGCGACATAATGCCCGCGCCTGGTTTTTCGCAACAGCGGAGCAACCGCAAAGACCTCCTCGGCTTCTTCGGGTTCGATGCCGTGACCCAGAGCAAGATGCAGGACATTTCCGTCATCCCAATCGAAATCTGAGATCCGCACCGCACGACCTCCGCAGTGTAATACATTACATTACCGTATTCTGTCTGTAAACGCAGATCGGTTTCGCGGGGAGAGTCACCAGGTCGGTACGTTCTTCCGGCCGGGGAAGTGGCCGAACTCGATCTTCCCGCCTGTGTCGGAGGAAGGGTCGCGCACTGGACGGAGGTTGGTCAGCGAATTCAGCTTCGCCGGGAGCTCGTCGTGAGGCGGCGAGTGCAGCGGCGGCTTCGAAAGATCCGGCATCGGCCGGAGACGGATCGTCCCGTCGTCGTTGCCCGAGGCGATCCAGCGCCCGCCGGGGGAGGCGGCGACGCTCCGGGCCGTGCCGGTGTGGCCGAAGAGGAGATGAGGCTCCTCGCCCGTGGTAATGTCGAGGGTCCGGATCGCGTCCAGCCCGCGGTGGGCGACCGACACGATACGGGCGGCCGGGAATCTTCCGCTGGGGTCCAACCCTTAATTGACGGGCTGGACAATCGCCCGCGGGCGGGTCCCCACCCGGTAGGTCGCGGGCCTCGATCCGTCAAGGGGTACGACGAGTACCTTGCCGACGTACCGCACCGCCGGGACAGCGAAGCGCCCCCGGGGATCAATCCCCATCAGGTGAGAGCCGATCGGGGCGCCCGGTTGCGAGCAGACCAGGCTCAGGTCCGGCTTCTTGGGCCCGCTGCTGTCACTTGCCCGGCAAACCCCGCTCGAGAACAGGTTCGACACTACCTCGACCGTCAATCGATGTTACGGCACGATCGAGGGAGCTCTGAAAACGCTGATGGCGTAGGTAGGTATTGCCTATGCCTGGAGGCGCGAACTGAATTCGAGATTCCAGCGACATAGTTTCTATCTTCTGCTATCTTCCGTGAAATGGCAGAGCATCGTTGCTCGCTGAGCGCTTCCCATCGGCAGGATGCGACGTCGGATGTTTGTGCAGCAAGGCCTGCCCTCCGCGGGCTGCGTCTCGAGAATTCCTTCGGCGCATGTTCCCAAGGCCTCGCTATTATTTTATCATTGAAAATAAAAACTCTTTGAATAACAATTATCTTGGATTAATACAAAAGGAGGGGCCTTGCCGGAGAAAGAGCAGAGTCGGTTTTCAAGGGCGGCTGTCCTGGCGGACACCGAGACGAGTCGGACCATTATCGTGAGGCTTTCCATAGCCACGCACAAGGCCTTGCGGATTCGCGTGGCCGAGGAAGACACTTCCATTCAGAAGTGGGTGGAAGCGCTTATTGAACGCGAGTTGGGGATCAGTAAGTAGCGCCGGAGGCGTTTGATGCCTGTCGAATGGCTGATCAATAACCAAAAAGACGGCACGCTGCTGGTCTTGGTGCCGGAGGGGGAGTTTCTGGCCGGGGGACCCCACTGGGACGAAGGTGGCGGAACCCTCAAGGTCCGACTGCGCGCGTACTACCTGGCGCTGCATCCGGTGACCAACGCGCAGTATCTGAATTTCGTGAGGGAGACGGGTCACCGGCGTCCTGAACATGCGGACTGGGAGACGGCGGTGTGGAAGCACGGGAAGTTTCCGGAGGAGAAGGCAGGCCATCCGGTGGTGTGCGTGAGCTGGGAGGATGCGAAAGCCTACTGCGACTGGGCGGGGTTGCGATTGCCGACGGAGCTGGAGTGGGAGAAGGGGGCGCGGTTCATTGACGGGAGGGAGTATCCGTGGGGGAACAACTGGGATCAGGACAGATGCCGCAACGCTAATAACAGGGGTGATGAGCGGACGGCTGGAGTATGGAATTACGCGGAGGGATGCAGTGCATGGGGGATGTATCAGATGTCGGGGAACGTGTGGGAGTGGTGCGCGGACTGTTATGACAGCGGCGCCTATGATCGGTACAAGCGAGGGGATCTGACGCCGCCGAAGGGAGGCCGCGCTCGTGTTGTGCGGGGCGGGTCGTGGAACGTCGGCTATACCGACTACTTCCGGTGTGCCTACCGCTTCTTGCCGGGCTACCGCTACAACTACCTCGGCTCCCGGTGCGCCAGGACTCCCTGACGCTTTGCCCTTTTACCCTCTTACCCTTTGGGCCGCGAGCGGAGCGAGCGGCGGCGCGTTTTCGGAGGGACAAAATGAAGAAAATAAAAATTACGATACACAGGGACGGCACGCAGAAGCTCGAAGTCCTTGGAGCCGGCGGCGCTGAGTGTCTCGAGTTCACACGGCAGCTCGAGAAGCGCCTGGGGGCGCAGGAGGGCGAACGTGTGCTAAAGCCGGAGTACCATGAGGCCGAGCGTCAAACGGAACGCGACCGGGAGGTGGACCGGTGAATCCGTTTCAGGAGAATGTCCGGGCTTACATCCGGGCAGGCTATCCGATTCTATACGTGGTTTCAGCCGAGGAGGAGCGCGCCATCGAGCTGACCGGTCAGGCTATCGCGGAAGGGGACCTTGCCCGGCGCAAGCTCTACATCTGGTCGGTGTCGCGCGGGCTTTGCGGAACGGACATGAAGCCGCTGGATCCCAGGACCGCCGATCCCAAACGCATCCTTCCCTACCTGCTGGACTTCAAGCAGCCGGGTGTGTTCGTCCTGGAGGATTTCCATTTTTTCCTGGACGATCGCTACCCTGCGGCGGCTCTTGCCATCAGGCAGTTGCGCGACATCGTGGTTCCGTTCCAGGCAAGCAGAAAGAGCCTCGTCCTCCTGTCGCCGGTGCTCAAGATTCCGCCGGAACTGGAGAAGGACATCACGGTGCTCGATCTCGAAATGCCCACCGAGGAAGAGCTGGCGGCCGTGCTCGATGAGACCGCGGAACAGATGAAGGACAATCCCCGGGTCGAAGTCAACCTGGAGGGTGATGCGCGGGAGCGGATCGTCAAGGCGCTGAGCGGCCTTACGCGCGTCGAGGCCGAGAATGCCCTGGCGAAAGTAATCGTGACGCGCAGCCGCCTCGATCCCGAAGACGTGGACCTGCTGCTCGCCGAGAAGGAGCAGATAATCCGCAAATCGGGCATGCTCGAGTTTTACTCCTCGCCGGAGCGTTTCGGTTCCATCGGCGGTCTGGATCAGTTGAAACAGTGGCTGCGCCAACGGGGGAAGGCGTTTTCCGAGGCCGCCCGCGCGTTCGGTTTGCCGAGCCCTCGCGGATTGCTCCTGGCCGGTGTGCCCGGCTGCGGCAAGAGCCTCACGGCCAAGGCGGTGGCCGCCGAGTGGAGGATGCCCCTGCTGAAGTTCGATCTGGGGAAGGTTTTCGCGGGATTGGTGGGCGCCTCGGAGGAAAACATGCGGCGGGCGCTCAAGATGGCCGAAGCGGTCGCGCCGTGCATCCTCTGGATCGACGAGATCGAAAAGGGCCTGGCCGGGTCTCGCGGGTCCCAGGGCGACAGCGGAGTTTCGTCGCGCGTATTCGGCACGCTCCTCACCTGGATGGAAGAGAACCAGAGACAGGTGTTCGTCGTTGCCACGGCAAACGACATCGAGGGCCTGCCTTCGGAACTTCTGCGCAAGGGACGGTTCGACGAGATTTTCTTCGTGGACCTGCCCACGCCGCAAGAACGCGCGACGATTCTGGCCATCCACCTGACGCGCCATCACCGGGATTACCGGGATTTCGATCTCGCGCGCCATGCGGCGGCTACCGAAGGCTTTTCGGGAGCGGAGCTGGAGCAGGCGGTGATCTCCGCGCTCTACGCGGCTTTTGCCGAGGGAGAAGACACCCGGCTGGAGGACCGTCACCTGGAAAAGGCGATAGGCGAGACGGTGCCTCTGTCCCAGTCGATGGGCGAAAGGATAACCCGGATGCGGGAGGAGGCGCGAAAGAGATGGAGGCTTGCGTCCACGCCGCCGGTTGAAGGCGAAGAAGGCGGGGCTGAGGTGGAAATGGCGGAGCCGCCGCCTGTACCGAAGAAACCAAGGCGTGTGTTCGAGGTCTGACGATGGCGGAAGGGGGACCCTACAGGATCGGGCAAAGCTTCGGACCGTAGACCCTGGAAGACTACCTGGGGTCCGGTGCCTTCAAGAGCGTCTACCGCGCAAGCAACAGCCGTCCCGGGCTCCCCCCGGTTGTAGCGCTGGGTTTCCCTCACCAGCAGGACCCGGAGGGTCTGGCCGAACTCGAGAAAGAGTTCGCGATGGCCGGGCGGCTGATCCATCCGAACATTCTTCGTCTCTATGCCCTGGAACGGCACGAGGGAATATCGTTTCTTGTCATGGAGCACCTCGAGGGAGAGACTCTTCGGGCCAGGATCCGCCGCGAGACGGCCCTGCCGCCCGAGCAGGCGGTCCGATATGCCGGGCTCATCTGCGAGGCCCTGGCCTATGCGCACGCCTGCCGTGTCTTCCATCGCGACGTCAAGCCTGAGAATATCTTCGTCACCCGCGAGGACGTTCCGAAACTGCTGGATTTCGGGATCGCCCGCCTCCTGGCGCGCACGAGCCAGAAGGCCAGCACGCGCATCGGCACCATGGAATACATGGCGCCGGAGCTGTTTCATGGTGCCGCCGGCACCAATGCGGATCTCTGGGCTCTCGGGATCACCCTTTACGAGTTGCTGACCGGTATCCGGCCCTTTTCCGGCGAGGTCGGTGAGCTGATCCACAAGATTCTCACCGGCACGGTTGACGAGCAGCCGCTGCGGGAGAAGCGCGTAGACAACCGGGTGATCCGGGTGCTCCGGAAGCTCCTGCGCAAGGACCCGGAGGCCCGTTACCAGAGCGCCGAAGAGCTGGCGCGAGATCTGGAAACCGCAGCGCGGCGAGTGCGTCTGGCGGATGACGACGAGAGCCGGATCGAGGTGCTCATCCGGGCCAGTTACCCGCTGATCTGCGTCTTTTCCTTCGAGGAGGAGCGGGTGACGGGCGCCGTGCTGCGGATCGCCGCGCGCCTGGCGGAAGACCGGGGGCGGCCGCGGCGGGTGCTGATCTGGAGCGGCTCTCGCGGATTGCGCGACGAGCAGGACAAGCCGGTGCGGCCGGACACGGAAGAGGACCCGACGGCGGCGCTCCAGCATGTGATCGACAATCCGGAAGATACAATCTATATCTTCCTGGACATGCACCGTCACTTCACCCCGGTCACCACGCGCCTGATCCGCGACGCCGCGCGGGCGGTGCGCATGACGCGCAAGTCGCTCGTGTTCCTGTCGCCCTTTTTCCAGGTGCCGGACGAACTCATCAAGGAGATGACGCTTGCGGTTTTCCAGCTCCCCGACCGGGAACAGTTCGAGCCGCTGCTGGACCGCCTGGAGGCCGAGTGCCGCGGCGAGGGGCTGCAGGTCGATCTCGCCGAGGAGGA
>JACADW010000034.1 GCA_013388445.1 Acidobacteriota bacterium
CGTACTCATGCCGTGCCTCTGGACCAGATACAGGTGGAGACCGAGGATGACGGTCGTAATCGCGGGAAGGACAGCCACGTGAAAGCCGAAAAGCCTTGTGAGCGTGGCGCCCGTAACCTCGTCACCGCCACGCAGGAATCGAAGCAGCAATGGGCCGAACACGGGCGTCACGCCCGCTATATCGGTGCCCACCTTGGTCGCAAAGAACGCCAGCTTGTTCCAGGGAAGCAGATATCCGGTGAATCCGAAGCCCAGGGACAGAAACAGCAGGATGGCGCCGGTTATCCAGGTCAGTTCTCTCGGCCGGCGAAAAGACCGCAGGAAGAGAGTGCTGAACATGTGAACAAACGCAGCCGCTATCATCAGGTTGGCCGAGTAGCTGTGCACCGAGCGGATGAGCCAGCCGAACTCGACCTCGGTCATGATGAATTGCACGCTCTCGAAGGCGGTCTCGGCGCTCGGCCTGTAATAGAGGAGCAGCAGGATCCCCGTGACAACCTGGACGATGAACAGAAACAGAGTCATGCCGCCGAAGTAGTACCAGATCGAGTGTCTGTGGACCGGCACTTCCTTCTGTTCAATCAGTTCCCGAACCGCACGCCAGCCCAGTCTCTCCTCGAACCAATCCGCGATCCCCGAGAGCTTCGAACCCATCGTCATCCTCGCGATACGACGACTTCATCGCCCCGGACGTTGACCGTGAACTCCTCGAGCGGCCGCGGCGGCGGCCCGGATATGTTCTTGCCGGTGAGATCGTAGCGGCCATTGTGACAGGCACACCATATCAGTCTCTCCTCGGCAAGGTACTGGACGGTGCAGTCCAAGTGGGTACAGGTCGCGTTGAAGGCGCGATACTCGCCCGGCGCCGTCTGGATCAGCAGGCCCGGCCGGCTTCCGAACTTGAATATCCTCCCTTCGTTGGGCCTGATCTCGGAAACCCTTGCAGCGACGACGCTCGACGCTGCGGACTCCACCACCCTCGGCGGAATCATGAAACGGAACATCGGATAGAAGATGGCGCCGAGCGTAGCCAGCGCTCCTGTGCCGAGCATGTAGTTGAGAAAACTCCTGCGTTCGCCTCTGGAGACATCCATATCTGATTCGCCCCTGCTCAGCCCGTCAGCAGCGTGTATGCGGGATCATATCGCACAGGCCGAAGAGTCCAAACCACAATCAGGCGATGGAAACCTTCCTCCGAAAGCGCGCCGAACGGAGTAGCTCCAGAGCAGGGAGGTAAAAGAGGCAGAAAACCCAGCCAAGGGGCTTCGCCCCTTGAAATCCCCGCGCGCCCGGGTAAGCATCGCGTCAGATCCGAGCCACAGGCGCGCGGGGATTTGAGAGGTCAGGAGTCAGAAAAAGAACGCGGAATCGCATCCGTGCCCGGTATCGACAGACCGGTGCCTTCCGAAATTCCAGAAGCCTGATTTCCGTCGGTGAAACAACCGTCGCACGTGAGAATGCTGGACTCATCTGGTCAAGCATTGCTCCGGCAAGTATCTAAAGCGTGCAGCGAGTCAGGGGGATCGGCGTACCCGTTCCCAGGATCTCCTCTGGTCCTGAGCCTCTTGAATCGAACGATACTTGAAGACTCCCTGCGGAAACGGAACCGGAGGAGCGAGCCTCGCGGCCATCCAGAAAACAGACCGCACGGCGCGGCTGTATTCAGCCGTTCCAGGCCGGAGCTGCAAGCCCTGCCGCATTTCGCAGGCGGACCGATATTTCTGTATCGGCATGACTATCCCTCAAGGCCAAACTCTTCCCGGATCGCCTCGGCATCGGCGCGATCCTGCAGCCGCATCGTGTCCTTCTTCATTTCGTACAGCATTGCCGGCGTCGCCACGCGAACAGGGATACCCTCATAGGTCCTTTCTTCGAACCGGATCTCTTCGAAGGAGAACGCGTCTCCCAGCCTGGCCAGTATATCGATGCTGAGCGATCCATCCGGCGAATTGTAGCGAATCGCGGGATACTCTCCAGCCAAATCCTCAGCTGAGATCTGAGCGATGCTATGATCCTCCGGGAAGACTAACGTCAGAGCTGCACGCAGTCGCGCTATGTTGTCCGGTGCCGGCCGCACAAACAGATCCACGTCTCGCGTGGCCCGGACAATGCCGTGCACAGTCATGGCCATGGCGCCCACCAGCACATACTCAACTTCCCTGTCTCGCAATGCCTGCAACAGCGCCAGAAACCGTTCAAAATCCATGATTACTCCCGCAATCCGCATGTCCATTGTAGCCAAGCCGCGGGAGTGTATCACCCGCATTTCTGATTTTGCCGTTTCCGGCCGTAGCCAGAATATGAGCAGGCATCATCAGAGACCGATGCGACAGGCGGCGATCCGTGGTATTTTGCCTAATCCACCGGGTTCCAGTATTCGATGAGCAGATTGCCGGCCAATTCCGGAAATATCCAGTCAGGGTCGCAATACCTCGCGGGTTGCCGGGGAAGGCCCTGTTACTCGTTTGACAGCAAAGCAGCGCCGGTCTGGATCGCCCGCGTGCAGGGTTCAAGCCAGCCGGTTCCTGAGAGAAGCATCCTCTGGCAAGCAGTGCCATGCAAGACTACACTCGACAACAAGCCCCGACCTCCAGGAGCTCCGCAGTAACCGTGGTTGTCGTAGCGGCAGCCTGTTGAATCGGAGCGTTCAACCGGAATTCTGATCGCTGAACATGGGTCGTTGGTCGAAGTGAAGGCGAGGCTTTCTGCGCAGTTCGCAGATCCTCTGCGCCTCGCCAGGCGGTTTCTGAACGGAGATCCAGCAGCGGCCAGATCCGCAGCCGCTCCTCCTCAAGATTCGCAGACCTTCGGCCCCGGAGGGAAGCAGGAGTTCAATATCAAGCTGCAGGGATTTCCCTCGATGGGCTCAATCCGCTGCCGGCTCGGTGCCAGCTACGAGAGCCTTCCTGTAAACAGACCGCTTTGTGCGGTGGCCGACTATCACCGAGACATCTCCATGCGCTTCGACGACAATGGCGGCGGATCGGTGAACTAGGAACCAACAGCTTCGGCGGTCCGGTCGAGGATCCAAGTTGAAGCTTTTGAAGCTGGCGTTTGTTGACGGCATGTCTGACCTCGATGGTAATGATCCTGCCTGCCTCTTGCGCGCCTGCAAGCCTTCAGGAATACTCTGACGGCGGCTTTTATCGTCGAAACAGGCCGGAGCAGGTGTGCATGCATCGGATGTCGCTTCCGGGAGCGGGAAGTATCAGACGCTCCGTCGCCGCACGTTTGAATAGACTGGACGAATGCATGCGCTCGTCCCTCCACAAGCACGATCGTTCGCTGGGACTTCTGTGCGACCGTTTCCGTCACTCATGAACTTGTGCGTCAATCCCAAGACGCGCGTACTCGACGATGACGGACAGACTGCCCTCATCGAGGTGGACGGCATGCTGTGTGAATGGGGTTGAGCGCGCAATGTGAAAGCCGCCCTGGCAGGGCTGGATGGTGTCACCGCGGTCGAGCACGAACCAGGCACTGCTGTGTTTGTCGTGCAGCATCGCGGACCGTTGGGCAATGCCGCACACGCGATCGACCGAGTCGTGATTTTACGCTGGGTGCGGTCCCGGCTCGAGACGTTGCTGCGATGGTCGCGGCTCAACCGAGGTCCTGAGCGCAGACCATAGAGCCGCTGCTTGCGCCGGTCCTCAGGCATAATGATGAACGGCAGTTTCATCAACCGGAGGGACGGATGATCGAAGGTCTGAAGCTTGACATCAAATCCGAGGAGTTGATCCGACGACTGGAGGAGCGGATCTCGTATCATCGTTCGAAGGCGCAATCCTACGGTGCGCAGCTTGAAAAACTGGGCGAGATCCAGCCGATCAGCGAGGAGGATGACGACACACTGTCGCTGACTCGCGGCCGGGAGTCTCCACGAATCACGCTGGAACGTAAAGCGAAGGAGCACATGGAGCGTGCCGAGGTCTTGACCTTCCTGCGCGATCACGTCGTCCCCGGCGAGATCTACAGGCTGAGCGAACAGGACCTGCGCATGGCCGAGATCCTGCCAAATCGATACGCGTGGCAGATGGTGCCGGCAGGCAAAGCAGACTGTACCGATAGTCTCAGAGCTTGGCGCCCACGCTTCTGGACTGTCGACTTTCAGGAGATGGAGCACGTGCATGAAAGCAGGGATTATTTATGCGGATCGGGAGATACGTGCCGGAAACGCGGCCGAACCGGAGATCGGACCCAGAGAGGTGCTGGTGTCACCCCACTTCGCGGGCATCTGCGGCACCGATCTGCACATTTACAGGGGCGAATTCCACAATCGCGTCAGGTACCCGGCCATTCTGGGCCATGAGTTCGGCGGCGTTGTTGAGGAAGTGGGGCGTGAAGTCAGAGGCATCAGGACCGGCGACCGGGTGGCCGTGGACCCCATCGTCCCGTGTCACAGCTGCCCGGCTTGCCTCACCGGTCACAGCAACGCCTGCGTCACGCTCAGACTGCTCGGAGTGGACCTGAGAGGAGGGTTCGGGCAGCTGGTCGCGGTGCCGTCCGCGTGCGTCTACCCGCTGCCCGAGAACGTGCCCATGGAACACGCACCCATGGTGGAGATGTACGGGCTCGGCCACCACGTTCTGCGTCGTGGCGAAGTTCAGCCCGGGGAGACTGTCGCCATCCTGGGGGCCGGCAGGCTGGGCCTGTCGGTGCTGGACGTGCTCTGCCACAGTGCAAGCCCATCCACGGCGATCGAAACCGATATGAACGATTTTCGCCTCGAGAGAGCCCGGCAGCTGGGCGCCGAGCACGTCCTGAACGTGGCACGGGAGGACCCTGTCGAGCGCGTGATGGATATGACGGGCGGTGTGGGTGTCGACTGCGCGATCGAATGTGTGGGTCATTACCATCTGTTCGGCACCCAGGAACCTCCGCTCGGACAGGCCGTCAGAATGATCCGGAACGGCGGTCGCATCGTCACGGCGGGTCTGGGGGAACAGCTCTCCCCGGTCCATTTCAAGACGCTCGTCCTCAAGGAAGGGCGGATCATTGCCTCGCGTGTCACGCTCGGCGAGTTCTCCCGGGCTATCCGGATGCTCTCGAAGGAACTGCTGCATCCGGATCTCCTCATCACGCACCGGATGCCGCTCGGGCGGATCATGTCGGCGTTCGAGACTGTGGACCGTGAGGAGCCCGGCACGATCAAGATCGTACTGGATGTGAGGGATGCCGTTAGCGGCGGCTAATGCGCCCGCAGGAGAACCGATAAGCCGAAGAAAAGGGACACTTGATGCCCCCTGCGGACAACAGATGACGCGCAAACGGATTCAATTCCAGGACTGAACAACTATTCCAATTCCCAAGGAAGAGGACACATGAAGCACGTATTTTGCCTGGTAGCACTGTTTTCCCTGACAACGCAAATCGCGCAGGCACAGGCCAGGAATGTCATTCTTTTCCTGGGTGATGCCTGCGGCATCCCGACGCTGAACGTGGCCAGCATATACAGATATGGCGAGCCGCAGAAGCTGTTCGTTCAGCACATGCCCTACATCGCCCTCATGGACACCTCAACGGCCGATGTCTGGGTTACGGATTCCGCGGCCGGAATGACGGCCATTGTGACGGGGCAAAAGACCAAGAACGGCATCATTTCCCAGTCCGCGACTGCGGTTCGAGGGAAACAGGACGGCGAGATCCTGCAGACGATCCTGGAGCATGCCGAGCAGCGTGGTCTCTCCACGGGCGTGCTTTCCAACATGAACATTACGGACGCCACGACGGCCGCCTGTTTTGCCCACTCGAACGACCGCAGAGCCGCGGGGCCTATCTTTGCGCAGGTCTTCACTCCCCGTTTCGGGGATGGAGTGGATGTGGTGATCGGCGCGGGCCGGGACCTCGTCCTCGCAGCCACCGAGAAAATAGGTGTCCGAGTCGAATCTGCGGCACGCGAAAAGGGATATGCGTTTTACGATTCCCTGCAGGCCATTTCCGAGCAGGACACGCGCGTGATTGCCCTGTTCAACACGCACGATTTCGATGTCTGGCAGGCTACCGAGCGCGCAATCCGCGCTCTTTCGAAAAACCAAAAGGGATACTTTCTGATGGTCGAATGGGACGCGCATACCGACAACCTCAAGCGCGGGCTCAAGCAGACGATCGAACTTGATGATGCGATCCGAAAGACCGCTGATTTCGTAAAGAGTGATACCCTCATTATCTTCGCAGCCGACCACTCGTTCGACATCCGCCTGCGGGGGGGAAAGCGGTCGGAGCCGCTGTTGGCAGAAGATAAGGGCTCTGCACCCCCGACTGCCCAGGCCGTGCCCAACGTACGTGTCGATGATGGCCACACCGGGGAGGAGGTCCTGGTCGCGGCCCAGGGCCCGGGAGCCGAACGGGTGCGCGGCTTTATTGCCAATACCGATCTCTTCCACATCATGATGGCCGCCTTCGGCTGGGAAACCTGGCCGAAGACGACCAGATAAAACGGCATCTGCGGCTGCCCTGTCGCACCAGACATTCTGCGAATGGAGACTCAGGCGGCCTGCGGAGCTGGCAAACAACCTGGCCGCGGAGACGAATGTGGGCAATCGAGAGAAGGACCGAGGAGAGCCGCTCGACAACAAGGCGCAAGACCCGGGATGGTGGGAGGAACAGCTGGCGCTGAAAGACCGGGCGCTGGCGGCTGCGGCGGAAGGCATCACCATTGCCGACGCCCGCCTTCCGGACCTGCCGCTTATTTATGCCAACTCCGGCTTTGAGAGGCTCACCGGCTATTACGCAGAATCCGTGATCGGCAAGAACTGCCGCTTCCTGCAGGGGCCCGGGACGGATCCTGCCGCAGCCGAGGAGATACGGCGGGCGTTGCGCGAAGAACGCGACTGCGTGGTGGAAATACTGAATTACAGGAAGGATGGAGTCCCCTTCTGGAACCGCCTTTCCATCACCCCGGTGCGCGATGCCGACCACAGGTTGACGCATTTCATAGGAGTGCAGTCGGACATTACGCTGAGGAAGAATGCGGAAGAGGCCTTGCGGAGGGCGAAAGACGAACTGGAGGCGGCCAATCGCCGCATGAAGATGGACCTGGAGATGGCGGCACGAATCCAGCAGGCTTTCCTGCCGCCGGCGGATTTGAAGCTCGAAGGCATCAGGGTCGCATGGACCTTTCAACCTTGCGAAGAGCTCGCCGGCGACACGCTGAATGTCGTCCCGCTCGACGGCGAGCACGTCGGGCTGTATGTCCTCGACGTGAGCGGGCACGGCGTAGGCGCCGCCCTCCTGTCCGTGACGCTCAACCGCTGGCTCTCGCCCCTTCCGGCGCAGTCGTGCCTTTACGGCCGGCGGCAGGACGACCCGCGGAGCTATGCAATCGCTCCGCCTGCGTACGTTGCGGAGCAGCTGAACCGGCAGTTCCCGATGGACGAGAGGACCATGCAGTACTTCAGCCTCTTGTACGGCGTACTCGAATTGTCGACCGGCGAGTTCCGTTATGTTTCCGCCGGTCATCCCCCGCCGATCATCCTCCCTCGACGCGAGGATCCCTTCCTGGGTGAACCTGGTGGGCTTCCGGTCGGCCTCTTCCCAAACTCGAAGTATGAGGAGTGCCTGGTGAAGTTGAATCCCGGGGACCGGGTGTATCTGTACTCCGACGGCATCACCGAAACGGTCAACGAAGACGGGAAGGAATGGGGAGCCGCCAACATGCTGGCGGAAATCGCGCGACAGAGAACCCTGCCGCTGGACAGGAGCCTGGAGGCGCTGCTGGATAGAGCCAGAGACTGGCACAAGCTCCCTACGTTCTCGGACGACATCTCCGTCCTCTGCCTGGAGTATGAGCAGAGTCCGTAGAAACCGAACCGTAAACGGACCTGGACCAGGCTATCGATCCCGTCTCCGCCTGACCGCCCCCGGCCGGCAGAAACCGGGGACGGTACTCTTCGGGGAAGCAGGCAGGGTCCTCTCAGGGTTTGGCGGCATCTTCCTCCAGGACCCGATCGAGCTGCTCGATCAAGAAGTCGGCATCCGCCGCGGTGAGGACCATCGGCCCCCGGATCTTCAGCACGTTGCGATCCAGGCCGTCCGTCCCGATCAGGACCCCGCGCTCGCGTAGCCGGTCGCACACATAGGCAGCCTGATCCGGCGCGGGTGTTCGCGCGGCGGGGTCGAGGACGAATTCCACGCCCAGCATCAGGCCCAGGCCCCGCACGTCGCCGATAATGGCGTGCCTTTCCTGGAGTTCTGTCAGCCCGGCGATGAGACGATTGCCGGTCTCCAGGGCATTCCGCTGCAGATTCTCGTGCTCGAGAACGTCCAGCACGGCCATGCCTGCGGCGCACGAAACCGGGGTGCCGCCGAAGGTCACGAAATACTCCATGCCGTTGGCGAACGATGCCGCGATCTCCTCGGTGGTCACGACCGCGCCCATCGGGTAGCCGTTGCCGATTGGTTTGCCCATGGCGACGATGTCCGGCAATACGTCGTGCTGCTGGAAGGCCCAGAAGTGCGAGCCGATGCGCCCCAGACCAGTTTGTACTTCGTCGGCGATGCACACGCCCCCCGCAGCCCGCACGATGTGGTAAGCCTCGCGCAGATAGCCCTGGGGCAGCAGGATCTGTCCGGCAGCGCTGGGGATCGATTCTATGAGAAAGGATGACAGCTTCCGGCCATCTGCCCGGAGGCGATCGACGATCGGAATGATCTCGCGCGCGTATTTCAGTCCCGCATCGGAATCCTCAGTCCGGTACTTGCCGCGATACGTATCCGGAAGTGGGATCTTGTGCGCCCACCGGGCAAGCCCTCGACCGCCCGGTCCCTCGGCTTTGTAAGGACTCAGGTCTATCAGCGTCGTGGTATGGCCGTGGTACGCACCCTCGCAGACGATCAGATCCTTGCCTCCCGTGTGCGCCCGGGCCAGGCGGACCGCGAGTTCCGTAGCTTCGCTCCCGCTGCATACGAAATAGCAGACGCGCAAAGGAGCGGGCAACGTTGCAGTCAGCCGTGCGGCGTACCGCACCAGGTTCTCATGCAGGTAGCGGGTATTCGTGTTGAGAACGGCGATCTGTCTTTGCACCGCCCGAACAACATGCGGATGGCTGTGGCCGACGTGCGGGACATTGTTGTAGAAGTCCAGGTAGCGGTTTCCGTCCTCGTCATAAAGGTATTGCCCTTGCCCGCGCACAAGCGTCAGCGGGCGGCGGTAGGATACCGAAAGGTTGCGCCCGATCGTCTTCTTGCGTGACGCGAGGATTTCCTCCCCCCGGAGGGGCCGTTCCGGGAAGCGCGAGGCGGGCACGCCGCAGATCAGGTTAGGATCGGGGCAAAGGCTCTTCCAGACCGCCCGGTCGCTCGGTCGCGCCACTCCAGGGAACGTCCCTTCATGATCGAGCAGGTCCGTGATCACCTGGAAATGCAGGTGCGGCGGCCAATCGCCGTTGGACGGATAGTCGCCGATGGCCGCAATCCGCTCCCCTCTGCGGACAGGCTTGCCCGGCCGCAGGCCGGCGAGCGACTCGCGGCTGAGGTGGCCATAAAGAGTATGGAAAACAAGCTGCGATGAACCGCCTGCTGAAACGCGATGTTCAAGGATGATGCAGGGCCCGTAATCGTGCCGCGCCTTGTTGTCCCTCCAGCTGTGCACGAGCCCTTCCAATGGGGCGATGACGGGCTCACCCGCCGGCATGAATATGTCAAGGCCGATGTGGACCGTCCGGTATTCGGCGCCCTCTTCACCGGCGGTCCGGAAATCCTCATCCGAGTAACAGAGCCGCGCTTCGTCGTAGCCGCCTATGCCCGCCTTCGCCCCGGCATGTTCCATGGCGGCAAAAAGCCTGCCCGTCAGCTTCTCCGTCGTATCGAATTCGCAGTCCAATCCAAGCTCCAGGCTTCCGGCGCTCAGGTCGTGAACAAGCACAGGATCTGTGCGCAGGTCGGCTGCCACCGGGCTCGCGAACTCGCCCGCGTGATCCATCAACCACGCAACGACTTCCGGGGAAGAGGGAACCGGCTCGCAGCCCGCGGCCTGGCGCA
>JACADW010000372.1 GCA_013388445.1 Acidobacteriota bacterium
ATAACCCACTTCGTCGATCGCGACCAGCTCATAACGAAACCATCGGGCCAGCAGGCGGCCGACGCGATTGTCCTGTCTGGCTTCGACGAACTCGTTCACGAGGGCCGTCGCCGTAGTGAATCGGACCCGTCTCCTTTGTCGGCAGGCGGCCACACACAACGCGATTGCGAGATGAGTCTTTCCCGTGCCGCAATCGCCCAGGAGCACAACGGGTTCAGCGCGGTCGATATAGCCGCCTTCGGCAAGTTCACGGATTTGACCCGCCGAGATCGTCGGCGCCTGGGAGAACTCGAAGTCCTCGAGGGTTTTGACCTTCGGCAGATGAGCTTCCCGGATGCGCCGCTCTACAGTCCGCTGTTCCCGTTCTTCCAGTTCGGCCGCCAGCAACGCTTCCAGATATTCCGTATGGGTTTGCTTGTTTTTGATTGCTTCCCCGGCCAGGCGTGCAAACTGCGAGCCGATCGTGGGCAAGCGCAGCATCTTGCAGTGCTGCCCAATCATGGCTTCCACCAGTACCGTACTCTGTTCCGTCATGGCATCCCCTCCGGGGAGGCGAGGAGTTGATCGTAGTCGGTCATGACCGGCAGCGGCCGTTCGTAACAACTCAAGGCGCCGACCTCGATCGGTTCCGGACGGGCGCGATCGAGTTGATCGGCCGTCATGAGATACCGCACGGTCGAGACATCGCAGCTGCCCATGGCGAGCGCGGATTCCACGGCCTGACGCAGCTTTTCGTATCCGTGAGTTTTGCCAAGTTGCAGGAGCTCGATCATCCGCCGTGTTCCATTCTGCTTGCCGTTGCGAATCATCAACTGCGCCCAGATCCCATCGAAGCTGGCCGGCCAGCGTCCCTTCTTCCGCCACTGCTCGAGCGGTTTGCTCCCCGCCAGAGCTCCAGGTTTATGCTCCAGCGGTTCCAGATAGTGTTCCAAATCGAGAATCTCCTGCAGCCGGCTGTAGCAGCGTTCGTGTCGTGCAACCAGTTGCCCTTCGTGCCAGATCTCAACGTGGCTCGCGTAAATCTTGGCCTCGACCTCCAAGCCCACGCGCACAGGAGCCGAGTAGAAGTTGGTGCGGATCCTGGCCCGTCCCATGCCGTCGATTTTTGGAAAACTCACTTCGGCAAGATCAAAGGCTTCCTCCGCCAAGGGGAGAAGGTGCTCTCTTTCTACAAGGGTTGCCTGCCCTACCGTCAGCTCTCGCCCGGCGATTTTGCGTTGCTCATCCTCGTAACATGCAGCGAGCAGCTGTTCGTTCAGTTCCTCCAGATCCTTCGCCTGGGGCACCGGCACCCAGTGGTTGCGGCGAAAGTAGCCGCCTTCTCCCTCGACACCCCCTTTCTCATGTCCCTCTCCGGGAGTGCAGAAGACGGATTCGAACTTCCAATGCGACCGGAATGCGATGAATCGTGCCGTCTCCTCGCGGCGGTGCCCGCGCAGAATCCGCTTCACTGCCGACGTGAGATTGTCATATCTCAGCCGCTTGAAAACCCCGCCGAAGCGTCGGAAGGCATGCTCATGCGCTTCAAGGAACGCCTGTTGGGTTGCCCGCGGGAAAGCGCGGTGAAACGATCCGCCGCCGGCCATGCTCCGCATCTCGAAAACCTGAAGGCACGTGCGCTCGCCCCCGAGGTCGGCATAGGCTTCATACCAATCCACCTGTGCCTCGAGTCCCCACGGATAACTCTGCGGTACGCAGGTCTCGCGCCCGATCAACCCGAGCGCCGCTCTGCGCTTGCGAACGTAACTGCGAACGGCCCGCTCGCTGATCGCGCATTGCGGGAGTTCTCTTGTGATCCTTACCCAAATGCGATGGGCTGTGTGCCGTTGCTTCCTCGGAGCTCGGCGGTCATTCTCGAGTATCCCTTCAATCAGCGGGATTGCAGGCTTCAGCTTCCAGTGAGCCCGATCCGGTTTCTTGCGTGGCAGAGGAACCGCATTGCCGATCGCGTCTCGCACCATGCGCCGATGAACGCCCAGTTTGCGGGCCACGCCGCGAATGGTTCCTTCGCCGAACTCGTACTCCCTTCGGATGTTCTCAAACAGCTCCACCTTTCTCCTCCAGTCCACGCCGGTGCCTCCATTCCGGGATGAGTCCCGGAATGCTATTCGGCCGGCATAAAGGGTGGGGCCAAATTAAACTTCCGAAAGGGGCCAAATCAGAGTACCGAAATCAAAGCCGCTTTCGGACAAGCAGGCTGTTCTAATGGGACGCATCCTTATCCTATGGTGGGGCATGGCGATCATCTCCGGCGCACTCTGGGTCAAGACTCTGGGCGAAAGCAACAACGTCATCCAGATCCTCAACATCGTCATGTACCCGTTTATCGGCGTGCTTTTGGGCATATTCCTGCTAGGCATTCTGACGCGTCGGGCAGTCTCCGCAGGGGCTCTGTTGGGGGCAGTCGGTGGCTTTCTCGTTACAGTCAGTTTTCCGACGCTTGATCCTCTCTTGCGCGGCATTGGAGGTTCCGACATTCCGAACTGGGTTCTGAAATGCACGGAATACATGGCGAAGGTATCGAATTTCTACTATGGGCTATTGGGTGCCCTTTGCACCGTGGCCTTCGGATACCTTGTCAGCCTTCTGTGCGAGCCACCGGCCATGTCGAAGGTTGCGGGATTGACTCGTGCGGACCTGCCCAGGGGAAATCCAGTACCTGACTGACAGAACATGGAGTCTCCGACGGGGGACGCCGACCTCCTTGCGGGGAACTTCCTGTGTGCTTCCGATCGCTCACCGAGGCGTGCATTTGAAGAAGATATATATTGACATATTAGATCTTAGATGTATCACTCTGATATCCTACATAAGATCATGGGCTCGATACTCTGAACTCAAAAGCAAGCAAGGGAAGACGGTCATAGGACGCATGCGACTATTCGATCGATTGCTTTGCGGAATGAGTTATAGGACGAGGTGACTGTAATAACAATACAAGTCGTCGCGTTTTCCTGAAATCATCCACGGCTGCTGGAGCAGCTCTTGCTGTGCCAGGTTGTCGATGGATCGGATCGGAGGAAAAGACACCGATTATCTACGATGTTGACGTAACGGTGGCTGGGAGCGGAGTGGCAGGCATTTGTGCGGCGATTGGAGCGGCACGAAACGGAATGAAGACACTTCTGATCGAGAAGCTGGGCAGCATTGGCGGGATCTGGGGACCGGGACTGAAACCCGGCGGTGGGACCCAAGCGCCCGGTCCTTACAGCGAGACGGAAAAGTCCGACCGCTACGATAAAGGCCCCGGCGGGTATCCGGCTATCTGGGTCTATCCGGAGATTGCCGGGATTTCGAAAGAATTTACTGAAAGACTCGAGAAGATCTCGGGGGTCAACCGCCTCGACCAAGCCAGCGCCGTTTCGTATGTTGCGACAATGATGTTGAAGGAAGCGGGCGTCGACCTTCTCGTGTCCACCTATGTCACCGACCCCATCATGGATGGAACCAGTGTCAGGGGAGTGTTCGTGGAGAACAAGTCCGGGAGGGGCGCGGTCAAGGCCAAGGTGGTGATTGATGCAACGGGCGAAGCGGACGTGGCGCGTCGAGCTGGCGCGCCAGCGTTGTACCCGAAAGAGATTTACAATGAAGTCGATGGCCACTCCCCGAACGGCTTCGGGATAGTGGCCATCGTGGGTGGCATCGACTGGAGCAAATACTCGGGGCTGAGAGCGGATTTTCCGGGGCGCGACATTGCCGGGCGTGGAACGACGAGGGGCGCTTTCTCGGCTCGTCTTAGCCCCTATGACAACCTCTCTACCTTCAATGTTCAGCTCCGTGATCCCGAGCCTCCGCTGCTCGACTACGCCAAATTCAACGCGGGGGACGGGAAGGATATCTCGCTCCTCGAGACTGAGATGCGGCTATACATCTTTGAGCTTGTCCAACACTACAAGAAGACCGTCCCTGGTTGCGAGAACGCCTTCATCGTGAGCATTTCTCCTTATTTGGGTCTGCGTGGCGGCCCTTGTATCGAGGGCGAGTACGTCTTTACGCTTGACGACGCGAAGGCAGGTAGGAGATTCGACGACGTCATGTATTTGTTTGGAGAAAACCGGGCGCTTCAGCACACGTGCCTGAAGGAAGGGAAGTGCAAGTGGGTGGATGTTCCCTATCGGGTGATGATCCCGAAGAAGATTGATGGGCTCCTGGCTGTCGGCCGCAGCGCTTCCGGCATTCCCGACACCGTGCTCCGGAACGTAATGGCTGTACAGCATATGGGACAGGCGGGAGGGACGGCGGCGGCTCTGGCGATAAAGAACCGTGTGGAGGTGCGGAGCCTCAACGTGAAGGAGCTGCAGCGGAAACTGCTGGAGGCGGGATTCTATTTGGGGGACGAAAGCCGACTGAAAGAGCTAAGACTGGGCAACAAATCATGACTGGCGCCTGGGCATGCTGCATGGCGCTGCCGAAACTCGCTCATCGGCGGTGTCTGTCGTTTGACTGCTGAATTCAAACAGGCGGGCTGGGTGGCCTTTCTGAAGTATCACAGGCTGGAACCGCACCTGCCCGGCGGAGATGATCCCCTGGGAGCCTGCTATGGGGCGCATCGAATTCGCGAAGCCGGTAGGATTGGCTTCCGTAGGTGTCGGCTATTGGGGGGAAATGCTTGCAGATGGTGTCGAGAGATGTGGACGAGCCTAGATAGTCTGCTGTTACGCGCCAACACAGGACCGCCGGGAGATATTTGCACGGCGCCATATGTGCCACGCGGCCAGTTCCTACGAGAAGGTCTTGGTGGATCCGGGCCTCGAAGCGGTCGTGCTCGCCACCCCGAACAGTCTCAACCGTTCCCAGATTAAGGCTGCAGTCGAGCGGAGCAAACACGTATTCGTCTAGAAGCCTATTGCTTCGACTCTGGCCGACGCCGCAGCCGGGACGGGCCGGTGCGCGACTGCTGGGTTGGTATTAGGGGTCGGTCATCAGAGCCGAAGGGGAAAGGGCATACAGTGCCTGAAGACCATGATCGACTCCGGGCAGCTGGGGCAGGTAGTGGGGGTGGAGGCGAACTTCAGCACTGACGTGGGAGCCCGCGAGGCACGCCAGGACTGGAGATTCAGGCCGGGGGAATGCCCGGGTGGACCCCTCATCCAGCTTGGCATCCATCATGCCGACACCCTCCAATACCTGTGCGGACCTGTCTATGGAGTCTTCGGATTGCAGTGTTGCGTCGGCCTGGCCAAGCCTGTTGCTGCCACCGTCTCTCTACTCGAGTTCGAGAGCGGAGTGATGGGCCACCTCACTTCTCACGACATGACGGCCAGTGCTTACACGATTCGCGTAATGCCAACGGCAGCCAACGTGAGGTATGACAGATCCTGGGGCCTTGAGATCAGCCAAGACACCCGTGAACGATCGGCTTGGAGCGCAATCGAGGTCAAAGATAGCGATCCGTTGCTGGAAGAAGTCAGCGAGTTTGCCGAGTACATACGTTCGGGAGGCCGACCAAAGGTCGTCGGCGAAGAGGGGACCACAGCCCTGGCGTTGGTTTTGGCAGCGACTGAATCAGCCAGACTGGGAAAGATGGTCGTGATTCGGGAGTTGCTGAATCAGGCATAGCGATCATATCGAGAGTCGACGCATGCTTGCTCAGTTGGTGGGTGTCCTGATGTTCTGAAAGGCTCGACTGGCCGGCGACGTGGGAGAACAGCATGGATGCAGTGGTTTTTCCGGACATTGAGCAACTTCAAAGCGAAGCCCGCGAGCTACGCCGGATGGTCATTGACATGGCCTATCGCGCAGGGTCCGGGCATTGCGGGGGTTCGTTGTCCTGTGCGGAGATTCTGTTAACGCTCTATCGCTGTGTTTTGAAAGTCCGGCCCGCTGAGCCCAATTGGCCGGATCGTGACCGCTTCATCCTCTCAAAAGGTCATGCCGCGCCCATGTTATACGCCGTGCTGGCGAGGCTAGGATTCTTCCCGGTCGAATGGCTTGGCACCCTGCGGCAGCTTGGTAGTCCCCTTCAGGGGCATCCCGACATGTGCAAAACCCCGGGCATCGATATGTCGACCGGTTCACTTGGAATGGGCCTCTCGGCCGGAATCGGAATGGCCTGGTCAGCACGCCTGCAGGGCAAGTCATGGCGGGTCTTCGTCCTCGTGGGCGATGGCGAACTTAACGAAGGCCAGAACTGGGAAGCGGCCATGCTGGCCTCGAAGCTGGCCCTTTCGAACCTGGTCTTAATCGTTGACCTCAACCAGGTGCAGCTTGACGGTCCCACGAGTGTCGTCATGCCGCTTGGGAGCGTCTCCGACAAGTTTCGTGCTTTCGGCTGGAGCGTGAGAGAGTGCAACGGTCATAGTCTCGCGGATTTGATCCGAGTCATTCCTGTTCTTCCAGGGGGAAACCAGCCGGCAGTACTGATAGCACGCACAGTCAAGGGCAAAGGAGTTTCATTTATGGAGGGCGACCACAGGTGGCATGGTGCGCCGCTCACACTTGAAGACTACCGGACGGCGATCGCTGACCTGGAGGAGATAATCCGTGAGCGGTAACTCGAATCTGCCCATGAGGCGCGTATTTGGCGACCACTTGGTGCAACTTGGGGAGAGATACCCAGAACTTGTGGTTCTCGACGCCGATGTTTCCTCTTCAACCCAAACGCGCCTCTTCGCTGACATGTATCCGCAACGGTTCATCAATTGCGGGATCGCCGAAGCCAACATGGTTTCTGTCGCGGCAGGGATCGCCGCCGCCGGTCTTCATCCTGTGGCTTCAACTTTTGCCTGCCTCCCGGCGACCCGGGCGTTAGACCAGATCCGCAGCCAGGTGGCATACCCCCGGCTTCCGGTCGTTCTCGCGGGCGGTTATTCGGGGCTGAGTGACTTCGCTGATGGCGCAAGCCATCAGTCGATTGAGGACCTGGCTGTATTCGCGGCCATGCCGAACATGACGGTGTTGTGCCCGGGCGACGCCACAGAAACGGAACTCGCTCTGGAAGCAGCCTTGCAGCAGCATGGGCCGGTTTATCTGCGGCTCTCCCGCGCCGAGGTTCCTCGTCTACCTGTGCCCGGTCGTTTCGCGCTGGGTAAGGCTATTATCCGTCGGGATGGTTCTGACGTGGCGCTGCTGAGTACGGGACAAATCCTGGAATGCACATTGGAGGCCGCGGATTTGCTGGAAAAGGAAGGGATTCACCCGAGGGTGTTGGATCTGCATACCCTGAAGCCGTTGGATGAGCAATCGGTCGTTCAGGCTGCAGTCGATTGCGGCGCGATCGTCACGTGCGAGGAGAGCAGCTTGATCGGGGGCCTCGGGAGTCTGGTCGCGGTTCTTCTCGCCCGCACTCGACCGACTCCGATGGCGATAGTCGGAATCGCAGATCGATTCGGTCAGTCCGGCGCTTATCCGGATTTGCGGGGCGAATACGGGCTGAGCGCATGCCACATCAGAGCAGCGGCTCTTGAACTGGTTCGTAGAAAGGAGTGGTAATGAACGAAAAGGGCGACGGTTACATGTTGTCAGGCTCGGTAGTGCCCTTGGTGACTCCCCTGACACAAGACGAGGAGCTGGACAAGTCTGCGTTGGGACGCTTAGTGGCTTTCCACCATGCCAGCGGGACTGATGGGCTTTTTCTTCTGGGGACCTGTGGCGAGGGGCCTTGCCTTAGAGACCGCGTGAAGCTGGAACTCGTCGAGGCGGTACTCGCGCAGTCCCAAGGCACGCCAATCTTGATTGGCGTGAGCGAGACGGCTTCACGACGCGCCGCAGAGTGGGCGCGTCGTGTGAACTCACCGGGCGTGGAGCTTGTTCTGATGCCTCCAACCTTCCTCTTTGCCGCTTCCAAAGCCGAGCACACTGCTCATGTCCGTTGTGTCGTTGATGCCGTCGGTAGCCCGGTTATCCTGTACAACCTGCCGGGCAAGACCGGTGGACATTCGGTTCCGCTGGATGCGCTAGAGTTGATGGTTCAGGAAGGACTGGTCAAAGGGATAAAAGACAGCGCGGGAAACCTGGAGTACCTGCGGGGGCTGCTATCTCTGCGCGCGCGCTACCCGTTCTTTCGGGTGATGAACGGGGAACTGACGTGCGCGGGGGAAGCAGTTCTACAGGGGGTTGATGGCCTCGTCATGTCCTATACGAATGTAGACCCGGCTGGCTGCATTGCGATGATCCGTGCCGGGAAAGCCGGGGACAACAGGGAGGTTCAGAGACTGCAGGAGAAATTCATTGCCGTGCGCCGCTGCTTCCCCCGCCATGCGGCTCCCGCCGGCTGGGTCAAGGCGATTCTGGCGAGATTAGATTTATGTCGGCCGATTTGCTGCAGTCCGGTTGGAACCGTTGAGCCCACGCTTCCTGATGCCCTGATTGGAGACCGCAATGGATAAGCCCCGGGTGGGACTACTTATATTCAGTGAATCTCTGGTGCGCGAGGATGTCTATCGGAAGCGAAAACCCATTTCGGACCGCGAGGTCGAACGGCTGGTCGGCGGTCTTGCGGGCCAAGTGGAGCTCATCAGGACCGAGTATCCCGAGTTGCGAAGCAAGCGGCAGGCCCTGGAAGCCATGCACTATCTGGCTGCGCAGAGGGCGGAGCTGGCCCTTCTCTATGTGCCGATTTTCGTATCTCCAGCCTTGGTCGCACACACCGCGAACCTCCTGGACCTTCCTTTAGCTGCCGCCTGCAACGAGGCCCCGGATTCTCTGAGCCGGCTGGCCTTCCTGGCGTCGTGCGGCGCCATGGACCAGATCGGACTGGAATACCTTCGAATGCCAGGAGATGCGACATCAGAGGCGAATCTGCGCATGTTTCTGAGTTCAGACCTCCTGACATGCCCCTCGAAAAAACTGTCCGCTTTTTCTCAGATTGTGGGCTCGGCGACAGCAAATCGGAGCCGTAGATCGGTCCCTGGGAAATTGGTTTCTGTCTGGTTTAACGTGTTGCACACCAGGGCTATGGCTTTGGACCGATGGGGTGAGCTCAGCGGTGCAAGGATCTCCCGCAATTCCTGTCCGTTTGGTTCAATGGTAGCTGAGCTTCGGAGAGCGGTCTGAATGAGCGTCCGCCCCTCATCGTCGGTCCGGGAATAATGCGGCCGAAGCAATTCCACAAGGCTGCCCTCGATCTGATAGGCCACCATCTTCAAGACATTGGTTAGATGTTTCCGTTCTGTCGACAGCTTCACGGCATTCTCTGCATCAGGTGCTTCCGACAACGGAATCCGAGTAGGCAGCGATTTCTGCCGCCCTGTCAGTCTCGCAACGTCGTCGGCAGCGTCCTGG